>JBKBNW010000317.1:0-512 GCA_046295115.1 Demequina sp. | reverse complement strand
CTTCATCCTGGACTCGGAGGGGATCTGGGACGTGGCCGACCTGGTGGAGTTTGTGCACGCCCAGCTTCTGGAGCTTTCCTACTACGATGGGGTCCTCACCCAGGAGCTGGAGGCAGTGCCCCAGGTGCTCCGGCACCGGGGCCTTTGGGGTTATGGCAAACTCCAACGCCTAAGGCGGCGCCTCATGGCCCGCCATGCGGAGATCGCCGACGTACGGGCCAGGATGGAAGGGGCCTTGCGCATCACCGAGGACCTCTTCTACGCCAAGATCTACCGGGCCGCCCTCGAGCTTTACGGGGCCCACGAGCTGGAACGGAGCCTGGAGGAGAAACTCAGGGTCCTCGAGGCCACCTACGAGATGGTCACCGAGGAGGTGGTGCACCTAAGAACCCAGGCGGTGGAGGTGGGCATCCTGGCCCTCATCGCCTTTGAGGTGGTCAGGGCCTTTTGGCATTAGGGGACTTGTGTCCCGGGAAGACGGGAGTATACTCAGCCTGCAGGGCGCGAAGAAA
>JBKBNW010000316.1:0-515 GCA_046295115.1 Demequina sp. | reverse complement strand
GTTTTGACCGGGTGGGCTGCGACCGGAGCCTGCCCCTTAGCACCCGCGCAAAACCCCTTGCAACCACCCCCGCCACGGCCCAAATGCGACAGATGGACAACACCATCCCGCCCCGTTTCGACATCACCGAGGCCGAGATCCGCAAGGTCATCGCCACCTTCTATGCCGCCGTGCGCCGCCACGAGGTGCTGGCCCCGGTCTTTGCCGAACATATCGGCGACTGGCCCGCACATGAGGACCGCATCGCCGCCTTCTGGGCGGGCGCGATCCTGCACCGCGCGGGCTATAACGGCAGCCCGATGCGCGCGCATCTGTCGGCGGGCAATGTCCGCCCCGAACATTTCGCAATCTGGCTGGGCCTCTTTGATGAATCCCTGCGCCGCACCCTGCCCCCTTGGAGCGCGCGCGCATGGTCACAGCTGGCCCATCGCATCGGACAGGGGCTGCGCGCCGGGGTCCAGAACATCGACGCGGGCCGCAGCGGACCGCCCGTCTTGCGCTGACACAAGGACCGG
>JBKBNW010000315.1:268-534 GCA_046295115.1 Demequina sp. | reverse complement strand
AGGCGCGCGAGCTGCTGTCCTCGGCGGCCGGCGTGAAGGTCGTGGACGTGCCGACCCCGCTGGACGCGGCGGGCATCGACGAGTCGCTGGTGGGCCGCATCCGACAGGACCAGTCGATCGAGGGCAACAGGGGCCTGAACCTCATGGTGGCGGGCGACAACCTGCGCAAGGGCGCGGCGCTCAACACGATCCAGATCGCGGAGCTGCTGGTCAAGTAACGCCGGTGCTGGTCACGTAGTCAGCCGAGGGGGGAGCCGTTCGGTAGG
>JBKBNW010000315.1:0-250 GCA_046295115.1 Demequina sp. | reverse complement strand
TCCGCAGCAGCCCTTGACGAGAGCCGTCGCCCGGTCACGCTGATTGGGCGGCGGCGCCGGTCGCGAGCGGGGGAGCCGCGGAACTCCACACTGAGTGGCCGCTACACGCAAGCTGCTTGATGTGCCAGAATCGCAAGCATGGACGCGAAGGCACTCGGTAGGCGTATCGCGGAGGCGCGAGTAGCTGCCGGCATGTCGCAGCGGCAGCTTGCGGAAGTGTTGGGCCAGCTCGATCACACTTCGGTCAGCA
>JBKBNW010000314.1:0-545 GCA_046295115.1 Demequina sp. | reverse complement strand
AACCAGAACAGCGCTGGCAGTTACAGCGTGCTCAAACGCGTCATGGCCACCATCGACTCCGACGGCAAAGCGCCCCGGCCCGTGGTGCCGGCGGCGGCCACACGAAAGCCTCCGCCACCGGCCGGGGCCAGGGACGACGGTGCGATCCAAGTCCGGTCGGCCGATCACTATGCGCGCGGCCGCAGCGGGGAGGGCGTGTGATGTTCACCGAGATCGATTACCAGAAGTTCCGCAATCTGCGCATCACCCACGTGGCGACCCGGTTCGAGGAGCTCATCAGCGATGAGGCCAATGACGAGCTCACCCCGGAGCAGATCTTCCTCACCGCCGTCGACGACGCCTTGGACCAGCGCCAGGCCCACCGGATCGACAAGCTGATCCGAGCGGCGAAGTTCCCGATCCCGCAGGCCTCGATCGCGGAGATCAACTACCAGGAAGGACGCGGGATCACCCCGGTGCGGATGAAACGCTACGCCGGGCACCACTGGCGCCAAGACCCCACCAACCTGCTGGTCCTCTCACCGACCGGCGGCGGGAAAACCTAC
>JBKBNW010000313.1:264-548 GCA_046295115.1 Demequina sp. | reverse complement strand
GAGGTCAGGAGGATCACCGCAGCGCCCGCACGCGGGTCCGCAATCAGCGACAGGGCGCTCGCCACCGCCGTCTCACAGCGTTCGGCAACGCCGCTCACGGCCTCCCAGCCGGGATGGTCCAGCACGATTTCGGCGGCAGGGTCTGCGCTCACCGGGCGGCATCCGCGCGTTCATAGGCATCGACAATCTGGCCCACCAGATCATGGCGGACGACATCGATGCGGGTAAACCGGGTCACGGCGATGCGCGGCACACCGGCGAGGATATCAAGCGCGTGGCCGAGC
>JBKBNW010000313.1:0-254 GCA_046295115.1 Demequina sp. | reverse complement strand
GTCGCCGGTAATGGCCATGCGCGAACCCTGCCCCAGCCGGGTCAGCATCATACGCATCTGCGCGCGCGTAGCGTTCTGGGCCTCGTCGCAGACGATGAAGGCGCGATTCAGCGTGCGCCCGCGCATGAAGGCGAGCGGCGCCACCTCGATCCGGCCTTCTTCGCGCATCTTGTCGACGACGCGCTGGGTCAGGGCTTCACGCAGGGAATCCCAGATCGGCAATAGGTAGGGGTCGATCTTCTCGGTGAGGTCGC
>JBKBNW010000312.1:0-554 GCA_046295115.1 Demequina sp. | reverse complement strand
CGCTGACCGGGCTGCTGGGCGCCGCGCTGGGGCTGGGGCTGTGGCAGCGGCGGCAGCTGATCCGCATGCGGCTGGACCAGAATGCCGTGCTGGAGCGCCGCGTGGCCGAGCGGACCGAAGCCCTGGCCCGCGAGATCGACGAGCGTCGCCGCGCCCAGCACGAGCTGCGCCAGACCCACGAAAGTCTGGTCCATGCGGCCAAGCTGGCGGTGCTGGGGCGGATGTCATCCACCATCGTGCACGAGGTCAGCCAGCCGATTTCCGCACTGGACAGCACGCTGGCGGCGGCAGAGCTGCATCTGGCGGCGGGGCGGGGCGAACGCGCGGCGGCCAGCATTGGCTCGGCCCGCGCGCTGCTGGTGCGGATGCAAAAGATGGTGCGCAACCTCAAACGCTTTGGCGCCCGCCAGCGCCCCGAACCGCCCGAGCCGGTCGATATGGCCGCCGTGCTGACCGCCAGTGCCGAGGTGCTGGCCCCGCGTCTGCGCGAACTGGGCCAGAGCCTTGTGCTGGACATGCCCCCCGGCCTGCCTGCCGTGCGCGGCAATGCCATC
>JBKBNW010000311.1:0-554 GCA_046295115.1 Demequina sp. | reverse complement strand
GAAGACCCTGGTGGCCACCCTGGCCGTGGCCTTGAACGCCCTAAGGGGTAAGGGCATCCATGTGGTCACGGTGAACGACTACCTAGCCCGCCGCGACGCCGAGTGGATGGGGCCCGTGTACCGGGGCCTAGGCCTTAGCGTGGGGGTGATCCAGCACAGCTCCACCCCCGAGGAGCGCCGCAAGGCGTACCTGGCGGACGTCACTTACGTGACCAACTCCGAGCTGGGCTTTGACTACCTTCGGGACAACATGGCCATTAGCCCGGACCAGCTGGTGCTCCGCCATGACACCCCCTTGCATTACGCCATCATCGACGAGGTGGACTCCATCCTCATCGACGAGGCCCGCACCCCCCTCATCATCTCCGGCCCGGCGGAGAAGGCCACCGACCTCTACTACAAGATGGCGGAGATCGCCAAGAAGCTGGAAAGGGGCCTGCCCGCCGAGCCCGGGGTGCGCAAGGAGCCCACGGGGGACTACACCATCGAGGAAAAGAACCGTGCTGTCCATCTCACCCTCCAGGGCATTGCCAAGGCGGAAAAGCTCCTGGGGG
>JBKBNW010000310.1:311-558 GCA_046295115.1 Demequina sp. | reverse complement strand
CGGCGGTGGCGGCGGCGGAGGCGGAGGCGGCGGCGGCGGCGGCGGCGGTGGCGGTGGCGGTGGCGGCGGCGGTGGCGGTGGCGGTGGCGGTGGCGGTGGCGGTGGCGGTGGCGGTGGCAAGGGTCCGCAAATGCTCAGGTTGATATTGCAATCATTGAAGAAACTGTCGTCGGTGTAAACGGTTGCCAGCGGGCTCGTGCGGTTGAAATTCACCTCACCGAAAAAGTCCTCGCCAATGACAAAATCA
>JBKBNW010000310.1:0-301 GCA_046295115.1 Demequina sp. | reverse complement strand
CATAGGCAAACACGTCAATCGGTGTGGGGATGGCACTGAGGAACCCGAAATTCTCAAAGACAATGGAAAGCTCGGGATCGGCCCCGCCAACAAGCACTCCGCCCGGTTCAAGAGCGCTGCCAGTGTTGCGCACAAGCACGCTTTCAGAGGCGCTGAGCCGGACAAAACCGCTGCGCACATAGCCCTGCGGATCACTGCTGCCTGCGGCCGCAACAGAAAGCACATCATTGCGCCCCACGAAACTGCGATCCGTCTGCAACTGTGCGATCAAGCCAGCATCCGCGACCCAGATGTCGCGCCC
>JBKBNW010000309.1:0-599 GCA_046295115.1 Demequina sp. | reverse complement strand
ATGGAGATCACACCCATGGTGCGGCCGCGACGGTCCGCGGGCACCACGTTGAGCACGGTGGTCATGAGCAGCGGGATCATGATCGCGGTGCCCACGGCCTGCACCACCCGGCCGGCGACCAGGATTACGAACACCGGCGCGAGCGAGGCCAGCAGGGTGCCGAGGGTGAAGGTGGTCATGGCGATGATGAACACCGTCCGCAGCGGCAATCGCATGAGCATCCACCCGGTGAACGGGATGACCACGGCCATGGTGAGCATGAACGCCGTGGTGAGCCACTGCGCGGTGGCGGCGGTGACGGCGAACTCCCCCATCAGCTCGGGGATCGCGACCGACATGATGGTCTCGTTGAGGATCACCACGAACGCCGCGGCCACGAGCAGCGCGATTAGCCGCTTGGTGGCGGCGGGCAGTGGCGCGGAGCCGAGGGCGGGGTCGGGCTGGGCTGGAGAGAAGGCAGCGGCGGATGACTCAGTCGTCACGGGAATCCTTAGGCATTACGGGGCGAAACAAAGTGGGAAGCCCGGCGAGGCCTGACGGCGCGCACGGGAACCATCGCACTGTACTGCAGGATCTTCGACAGGCTTGCTGATGTGACC
>JBKBNW010000308.1:245-612 GCA_046295115.1 Demequina sp. | reverse complement strand
ACATCGGCTACGAAGACGTCGAGCCCTACCCCGTCGTCATCGATGGCGCGCCCGAGGGCCTCGACGGCGACGCGCTGTACGACGCGTTGCGGGTGGAGAAGATGAAGTACGGCAAGCGCGGCACGGAGTGGGACAAGACCCTCATCCACTACTCCCCGTCGATCTCCGTGTCCGGCATCCCCGGGGACGCGCAGCGCTACATGCTGGGCTCCCGCTCAGGCCTGGACTGGATCATCGACCGCTACCAGGTCAAGACCGACAAGCCCTCCGGCATCGTCAACGACCCCAACGATTGGTCCCGTGAGGTTGGCAACCCCCGCTATATCCTCCAGCTCATCGCCAAGGTGACTACGGTCTCCGTCGAGAC
>JBKBNW010000308.1:0-235 GCA_046295115.1 Demequina sp. | reverse complement strand
TCTTTGCCGGATCTCGCGATATTGGACAACGGGCCCGGGGAGTAGCCCCACTTGCCTACCCGTTGCAATGGTCGCCAGTTCCCGGCCCGCCGGAAGGAAGTCACCCACGAGCATCTGGGTGACCGGGCGTCGAGACCACCATGCAAGTAGGTCGTAAACCGGACTCCGTGAATGTGGGCGCTTGCCCACACAGGCGGCAGAGGCAAACGCCACCCAACGATGCCCGACACCGTCA
>JBKBNW010000307.1:0-629 GCA_046295115.1 Demequina sp. | reverse complement strand
CGACGGACACGCGGTCGGGCCCGTCCACGTCTGCAAGCGCACGGAAAGCCGCCGCTGCCGTGGACAGGTGCAGGCCGATGCCGCGGGCGCGCAGGTGCTGCTCGACGGGCGCGGCGATCTCCGCGTCCACGGGCGGCAGGATCTGGTCGGCGAGCTCGACCACGTCCACGCGCACGCCGCGGTGGTGGAGGTTCTCCGCCATCTCGAGCCCGATGTAGCCGGCGCCGACGACCACGGCAGTGACCACGCCTCGCCTGCCGGCCTGCTGCGCCGCGAGCTGCGCGTCGAGCAGCTGCTTGATGCGGTCCATGTCGCCGATGCGGCGGAGTACCTGGACGGCCGGCAGGTCGATTCCAGGCAGGGGAGGGCGCACGGGCTCCGCGCCCATGCACAGCGCCAGGGCGTCGTAGCTCTCGGTGTATTCGCGTCCGGTGTCGACCTCGCGCACGGACACGCTCTGCGCCTCGCGGTCGATCGAGACCACCTCGGTAGCGATCCGCACGTCGATCGCGAGCGACTCGCGCAGGCTCTCGGGGGTCTGGAGCAGCAGGCGTGAGCGCTCGGGGATGACCTCGCCCACGTGGTACGGCAGCCCGCAGTTCGCGAAGGACACGTGGTGGCCGCGCTCG
>JBKBNW010000306.1:0-641 GCA_046295115.1 Demequina sp. | reverse complement strand
CGGCTGGATCACCTCCTTAACGAAATATTGACGATTGGTAAGAATCCACCACAAGTTGTTATTCAAGACGATGTATCTTAGGGGATCAAGCTCAGTTGGTTAGAGCAAACGCTAGAAAATAGTGGGTTCACAAGTTCAAGTCTTGTCAGACCCACCAAATCTGACTAACAAGCATTGTTAAATGCTGAATACAGAAAACAGAGACATTGACTTATTGATAAGCTGGGGACTTAGCTTAGTTGGTAGAGCGCCTGCTTTGCACGCAGGAGGTCAGGAGTTCGACTCTCCTAGTCTCCACCAAATTTCAAGACAAGAAAAGCATGCTTTTCCTTGAAATTTAAGCAAGAAGCTATGCTTCGCGCAGATAGGTTGGATTACAGAAATTAGTAAGTAGATAACTTATTAACTTCTGTGATTTATCACAGTTTCCTGACCTGACGAAGGCTGGAAAAATCATTAACAGAATATATTTGAGTTGAAATAATTTGTTCATACTCGTTTTTAAGATCGACATTAACAGTGATTTATTACTGATTGATGAAGATTGAAGAAATGAGTTACTAGCGAAATTAACTGAATCAAGCGTTTTGGTATGTGAATTGAATTGAAGCTGTACAGTGTTTAAGTACACAGAACAACAA
>JBKBNW010000305.1:251-657 GCA_046295115.1 Demequina sp. | reverse complement strand
CAGCCCGGCTGGTCCGAAGCGGCCGACGGCGGCGCGTGAAGATTCCCGAAACGTGGCCCTGGGCGACTGCCATCGTCGCAGTGTTCAACACGATCGCCGCGATCCCAAAACCGGCCTAACCTCACCCACCCGCCCACGACAGAACCACCGGAGACCCGCCCACCGGCAGCGCCAGCCGGCACTCCTGCACGCCCACCCACGAAATGGATCCCGCCGTCACCCGACAGCAGCAATCCTCACGCTCCGTGAATCAGCGGGGTTAGAGCTCCCACTGTTACTGTCTCGGCATGTGTGGTCGGTACTCGGTAGCTATCTCCGGCTCGGCCCTGGTTGGGGACCTCGATTTGGATGGGGTCGATCCTGGTTTCGAGTGGCCGCCGGCGTATTCGGTGGCTCCCCGTACGCG
>JBKBNW010000305.1:0-241 GCA_046295115.1 Demequina sp. | reverse complement strand
TCATCCGGGATCGCTCGATCGGCGATCAGCGGGTGCGTGAGGCGTCCCTACCGACATGGGGCTTTCGCCCGTCCTGGGCCAAGGAGAAGGGCCCACGGCCGATCAATGCTCGCCTCGAGGGCGTGGCAACCAACGGAATGTTCCGCTCGGCGTTCGCTTCCGCCCGAATCGCAGTTTTGATGACGGGCTACTACGAGTGGCAAGAGGCCCTCGAGGACGGCAAAGAGGTCAAGAACCCCAG
>JBKBNW010000304.1:0-668 GCA_046295115.1 Demequina sp. | reverse complement strand
CGTCGGGAGCACGGGCACATACCGAACAGGGAGCGATCTCCGCGAAATGCACGACGCCCCGGCGGTCAGCCGGGGCGTGTCTCGTGGTGCGCGATACTGGGATTGAACCAGTGACCTCTTCCGTGTCAGGGAAGCGCTCTCCCGCTGAGCTAATCGCGCGGGATTCACCGACCGGATCTCTCCGGCGTGGAGGTGGAGACGGGAATCGAACCCGTGTTGACGGCTTTGCAGGCCGCTGCCTCACCACTCGGCCACTCCACCGAAAAGGTATCGAGCCCGGTGAGGACTCCTGGCTCCTCGATCCCTCCGAGCGGATGACGGGATTCGAACCCGCGACCCTCACCTTGGCAAGGTGATGCGCTACCAGCTGCGCCACATCCGCACTGCTCCCCGGCTCGCTGTTGCTCACCGCGTTGCGAGAATGAACATTAGCCGACGCCGAACTTGGAACACAAATCGGGGGCCGGAAACCGGGTTCCACCTGCACGGACGCCCTGATCCGGGGTTCTGCGGCCCAGCGCGCACCGGCTCTCCGGACGCGTGTCGGCACGGTACCGGCACGGCACCGACACGGCTCCGGCGCCTCGCCGACCCCGAATTGGGGCCGCGGGTCCGGCTTGCTCCAGTGGTCCGGTGCCGATCGAGAGATCGGGCCACGCGCGGTCCTA
>JBKBNW010000303.1:0-669 GCA_046295115.1 Demequina sp. | reverse complement strand
AATCCTGCTGGTCATGGTGGACCGCATTGCCGCCGCCAAGTCTGCTGGATCCTTGAGATCGGCAGTACGCCCTGAGACCGAAATCGCGCCAAGCAATGTCCTGCCGTCTTGCCAAGGGACGGCGACACAGCGCAGACCGGGCAGCAACTCCTCGTCGTCAATAGCGAAGCCATCTCGATGCGCTTGTTTCACAGCCTCGGCAAGATGCGCGGGATCTGTCAATGTGCGGCTGGTCTGAGCCACAAGCGCAAGGTCTTCTGGCAGCCCCGTCTCAGCCAGCAGGACTTTGCCGACTGCCGTGCAGTGCAGCGGGCCGCGCCACCCGATCCGGCTGACCATCGGCATCGCCCCCGGGGCGTCGCGCTTGGCCACGAAGGCGGCCGTATCTTCGTCCCTGATCGCGAAATGCGCGGTCAGGCCCGTAACCGCGACGATCCGATCCAGGATCGGCTGCACACGCAGTTGCAGCTGATCGAGCGCGCGGGCCGTTACCCCAAGCTCATGCAGCCTCAATGTCAGGGCGTGCCGCTTGCCGTCTTTTGCCGTAATCCGACGCGCCTCCAGCGTATTCAGCAGGCGATAGACAGTGGGACGCGGCAGACCAGTCGCACGGGCTATCTCCGAGACTGTGGCGGCGCCCTGGCTGGATAGCAGTTCGATCACTGAAAT
>JBKBNW010000302.1:0-703 GCA_046295115.1 Demequina sp. | reverse complement strand
GCCGTCGTAGTTGGCGAACATCTGACCGGCGATCGGGCGGGTGAACGCGTACTGCGTGTCGGTGTCGACGTTCATCTTGATGACGCCGTAGCTCAGCGCCTCCTCGATCTCGCTCTTGGCCGAGCCCGAGCCGCCGTGGAAGACGAAGTCGAACGGCAGGTCACCCTCGTTGAGACCGAGCTTCTCCACCGCGACCTCCTGGCCCATCTTGAGCACCTCGGGACGCAGCACGACGTTGCCCGGCTTGTAGACGCCGTGGACGTTGCCGAACGTCGCGGCGAGCAGGTAGCGCTGCCCGGTGTTGCCGGCCCCGAGCGCGTCGATGGTCGCCTCGAAGTCCTCGCGGGAGGTGTAGAGCTTCTCGTTGATCTCGTTCTCGACACCGTCCTCCTCGCCGCCCACGACGCCGATCTCGATCTCGAGGATCTGGTTGGCGCTGGCCGTCTTCTCGAGGAGCTCCTTGGCGATCTCGAGGTTGCGGTCGAGCGGGGTGGCCGAGCCGTCCCACATGTGCGACTGGAACAGCGGGTTACGCCCGGCGTCCACGCGCTCCTGGGAGATCCGGATGAGCGGGCGCACGAAGGTGTCGAGCTTGTCCTCGGGGCAGTGGTCGGTGTGCAGCGCGACCAACACGTCATACTTCTCGGCCACGATGTGCGCGAACTCGGCCAGCGCGACCGCGCCCGTCACCATGTCCTTGACG
>JBKBNW010000301.1:0-708 GCA_046295115.1 Demequina sp. | reverse complement strand
GTCGATCAGCGTGCCCTTCTTAGCGAACAGGCCCCGGGCCTCCAGTTGCCGGTTGATGCAGGCGAAGCATTCCTCCAGCACGCCCGCCGCCGCCGCGTCCAGGCGAAACCGGCAGATCGTCGTCTCGTCGGGCGTGCGCGCATCGAGGCCGAAGCCGCAGAAGCGCCGGAACGACAGCCGGTCGAGCAGCGCCTCCTCCATGCCCGGATCAGAAAGCCCGTAGAGGGACTGGAGATACAACGCCTTCAGCATGCCCAGAGCCGCAAAAGGCGGCCGCCCGCCCTCCTTGCGCAGCTTGCGCACGAGCACCTCGAGCTGCACCCAATCGACCAGACCGTCGATCCGCTGCAGCGTCTCGTTCACGCCAAGACGCGGATCCATCACCGCATCCGCAAAGCTCAACTGATCACGACCGCCCATAACCCGCCCCCAAAAAGTCCTTCATCATCGATTCAGAACCAAACCTTGAAGGCAAGATCTTTTGCAGAGAAATCCTCAGGGGAGGGCCGGGGTGGGGTAGGCCGCGACAGCGGCCTCCGCGCGGGTGCAAATCCACGGAGCCTGTCAGATCCTGCACGCCCCTTCGCGCTGCGCGCGAATACCCCACCCTTGGTCCCTCCCCTGAGGGGAGGGAAAACGCGGAGCTGGGCATGCGACTGACTTGGTGCGGGCGGGAGACGAGATGTGGCCTGCGCCCCCGCCGTCAAT
>JBKBNW010000300.1:259-710 GCA_046295115.1 Demequina sp. | reverse complement strand
CGCCCCTGTCGAGAGCATCTTCAGCGTGCTCAAGCGGATCTACGGGCAAGGCCGGGCCCGATGTCGCTCCCTTGCCGCGGCGGGAGCCGACTTCTTCGCCGCCCTGACCATGTACAACCTGCGCCGCGCCCTGCGGCTGGGGGCGGCATGAGCAGCATCGGCAAAACCCGCCGCAGAGGGGTGCCTGGCGAGGAAAACGCCCCCGCGCCGTCGCCCCGAAGCGGCCTCCAGGCCCACTCACGCGCCTGCTCGATACCTCCAACTTCCAAAAATTGCCCCTCATCATCCCACGGCGGAAGCGCGATCTCTTTCGCAGAGGAATCCTCAGGGGAGGGATTAAGGGTGGGGTATTCGCGCGCAGCGCGAAGGGCGTGGAGACGACGGGTCGTGCAGGATCCAAGACGTCTCGTGCAGTCGCGCCCGCGCGGAGGCCACTGTCGCGGCCTGCGCG
>JBKBNW010000300.1:0-249 GCA_046295115.1 Demequina sp. | reverse complement strand
GGGAGGGATTAAGGGTGGGGTAGTCGCGCGCAGCGCGAAGGGGCGCGCAGACGACGGGGCGTGCAGGATCTGAGACGCCTTGTGCAGACGCACCCGCGCGGAGGCCGCTGTCGCGGCCTACCCCACCCCGGCCCTCCCCTGAGGGGAGGGAGAAGAAAAGGTGAGCCACCCTCATCCCCGCGCCTCCGCGCGCACGGCGTCGAGAATCTCCTTTACCTTGGAGCCCTGCATCTTCTGGATGTCGTCCTG
>JBKBNW010000299.1:444-786 GCA_046295115.1 Demequina sp. | reverse complement strand
GGCTGCGCGGCACCCAGACGGCGGGCATCGCCGCCGCCCTGCGCCGGGGCGATGTGGCGGGCGTGGTCGGCGTCTGGACCACCGAGCGGGCGCAGCGCAAGCTCGAGGCGGTCGAGAACGCGATCCGCCACCTCGCCGGCGACATCGGCGCGGCGCGGGCCGAGGCCGGCCGCACCGGCGAGACGGTCGAGGCGCTGGCCCGGATCGCCGAATTCGACGCGCTCGCGGCGCTGGCGCCCGCCAACCCTGCGACCCCCCCCCCCCCCCCCCCCCCCCCCCCGGCCCCCCCCCCCCCCCGCCCCCCCCCCCCCCCCCCCCCCCCCCCCGCGCCCCCCCCCGAGG
>JBKBNW010000299.1:0-434 GCA_046295115.1 Demequina sp. | reverse complement strand
CTGGCGCCCGCCAACCCTGCGACCCCCGCCCCCGCGACCCCCGCCCCGGCGACCCCCGCCCCTGCGACCCCCGCCGCCCCCCGCCCCGCCCGGAGTGACCGTCCATGAAGCTTGTCCTGCATATCGGCACGCCCAAGACCGGCACCACCACGCTGCAACGCTGGTTCGCCGGCAATCGCGCGGCGGTTCTGGCGCAGGGGGTGTGGTATCCCGAGACGCTCGGCGCCGAGAACCACCGCAAGCTGACGACCCATGCCCGCGACAGCGATCGGCCGGACGACAGCTTTGCCCGCCTCGGCATCCGCGGCCCCGAGGATCATGCCCGGTTCCGCCGCGACCTCGAAGCCGCCTTCGACGCCGAGGCGGACCGGGCGCGGGCGGCCGGGGCGCGGGCGGCGCTGATCTCGAACGAACATCTCTGGAGCCGGATCAAC
>JBKBNW010000298.1:558-830 GCA_046295115.1 Demequina sp. | reverse complement strand
AGAACCATCTGCCCGACCGGGGTGATGGTTCTAGCCCCAGCTCCCGCGTGCAACGCCCTTTGGCGCCTACCGAACGCCAGCCCCAACGCGGTCACAACACCCACGAGCCCGCTGGGGCGAACCGGTGGGAGGCCCTCTTTCCCTGCCACGCCGATCATTGGCGCTCCACTCCCGGCGTCAAGGTCGGCACCCTGCGGGTGCGCCGGCTCCGCCAACAAGCCCCGGACGCGGGCGCGGCGCGACCATATTTAGCCCCGCCCCGAAATGCTCCA
>JBKBNW010000298.1:0-548 GCA_046295115.1 Demequina sp. | reverse complement strand
CGCTCCCTTATTTCGCCCGGACCTTCTTGGCTCCACCGCCGTCCCCTCTCTTGACCCCGTCCGCTCCGCGCCATTTCGGCAGGTGTCAGGGAAAGGGGGACCATGCGCGAGACGGTCCGACACGAGCGCCACAACGAACCAAAAAAGCCATGTCAAAGTACAGAAAAGGCTTTACCACTAGTGCCACTAGTGCTAGTATGGAGCCATACCGAGAGGGCAGGAAGCCCCCGGCAACCCGAGGAGGAACACCATGAGCATCACCGTTTACACCAAGGCTGACTGCGTGCAGTGCGACGCCACCACGCGCACCCTCGACAAGGCCGGACTGGCCTACGAGGGCGTCGACCTCACCGCCGACGCCGACGCCCTCGAGTACGTGCGAACCCTCGGCCATTGCCAGGCCCCGGTCATCGTCACCGACACCGACAACTGGGCCGGCCATCGCCCCGACCGGATCAAGGCACTCGCCCCCACGGCTGCCCGCAGCCCCGAACGCACCCAGTTCCTGGTCGACGTTCTCAGCACCGCCGTCGAGACCGGCATCGGCT
>JBKBNW010000297.1:0-831 GCA_046295115.1 Demequina sp. | reverse complement strand
CCATCGCGTGGGCCACATGGGCACCGATGTATCCCGCACCGCCGGTCACCAACCAGGTCATGCGGTCACTGTAGGCCGGGCGCGGCGCGGTGTCACACGAATGCCGCGTCACTCAAGACGCGGGCGCCGCCTCCCACGCGCTCGTCGCCATCTCGCGGATGGTGTGCGCCATCTTCCACTCGATGTCGTCTCCGGCAAGCACGCCGGTCGCCACAATGCGCGCGGGGTCGCCCGGGCGCCGGGGCTTGACGATCGGCTCGAGGTCGGAGCCCGCGGCCTCGAGCAGCGATCCGACGATCTCCCGCACCGACGTGCCGTCGCCTGAGCCCAGGTTGTACACCGGCGCGAGCGCGAGCCCGGCATCGAGCATCCGGGCGGCCGCGACGTGCGAGTGGGCAAGGTCCTCCACGTGCACATAGTCCCGCACACACGTGCCGTCGGGGGTGTCGTAGTCGTCGCCGAAGATCAGCGGCGGCTGGCCTGCCTTGATGGCGCGGATCACCTTGGGGAACAGGTTGTGCGGGGAGGCGTCATGCACGTCGGTCGTGCCCGAGCCGACCACGTTGAAGTAGCGCAGGCTGGTCGCCCGCAGCGGCGTGTCGGTGCCCGCGGTGGCGCGCACCTGGTCCCGGATGAGCCACTCGGCCACCAGCTTGGACTCGCCGTAGGGCGACTCGGGGGTGGTGGGGGTGTCCTCGGTGACCACGGGCTCGGCTGGCGTGCCGTAGACGCCCGCGGACGAAGAGAAGACCAATTGCGCGACGCCCGCATCGGCCATCGCGTCGAGCAGCGTGCCGGTGCCTTCGACGTTCTGGCGGTAGGTGTGAACCG
>JBKBNW010000296.1:0-840 GCA_046295115.1 Demequina sp. | reverse complement strand
GCGGGCGCGCAGGCCCATCAGCAGGCCCGCGACGGCCTCGGGGCTCGCCTCGCCGCGCAGCATGGTATCCATGGTTGCCTCGGCCTGCGCCTCGGAGAGCGTGCCCCCCTCGGCGATGATCTGCAGGACGGGGCGGAGCGTGGGGTGGAGAGACATGGTGGAGCGTCAGGCCGGCGGGGAGCCGCGGAGCACGCGGCGGACCCAGTTGCGCACGAGCGCGGGGCCTTCGGTGGTGAGGATGGACTCGGGGTGGAACTGCACGCCCTCGACGGGATGCGCGCGGTGGCGCAGGCCCATGATGACGCCCTCGCCGGGCGGGGCGTCGGCGATCTCGGCGCTGACCTCGAGCGCGTCCGGCAGCGAGGTGCGCTCGACCGCGAGCGAGTGGTAGCGCGTGGCCTCGAAGTCGGGCGCGAGGCCCTCGAAGAGCGTTCGCCCGTCGTGGCGCACGCGGCTCGTCTTGCCGTGCATGAGTTCGGGGGCGTGGACGACGCGCCCGCCGTAGACCTCCGCGATGGCCTGGTGGCCGAGGCACACGCCGAGGATGGGCGTCGTCGGGCCGAGGCGGCGGATGACCTCCTCGCTCACGCCGGCGTCGGCAGGGCGGCCGGGGCCGGGCGAGACGAGCACGCCCGCCGGCGCGAGCGCGACGACCTCGTCGGCCGAGAGGGCGTCGTTGCGCACGACGCGGTAGTGCTCGGTCTCGGCCGCGACGAGGTGGACGAGGTTGTACGTGAACGAGTCGTAGTTGTCGATGACGAGGATCATCGGAGGGCGGCGCGAGCCAGGGCTTCAGGAGGGGCGGGCGGACGCGTGCGTCGTCACGAGCCCGACGGCCTC
>JBKBNW010000295.1:0-969 GCA_046295115.1 Demequina sp. | reverse complement strand
TCCGCGCTGCAGATCGCTGACAAGCAGGAGCGCGAGAACCGTCTCGACGAGATCAAGGCGAACACCCTTGAGCACTTTGCCGGTCAGTTCGAGGGCCGCGACAAGGAGGTCTCCGCCGCGATCCGTGGGGCGACCAAGCAGACCATCCGCCAGCGCATCCTGAAGGACGGCGTCCGCATCGACGGCCGTGGACTGGCGGACATCCGCCCCGTCTCGGCCGAGGTCGGCGTGGTTCCCCGCGCTCACGGCTCCGCGATCTTCGAGCGCGGCGAGACCCAGATCCTGGGTGTCACCACGTTGAACATGCTCAAGCTCGAGCAGCAGATCGACTCCTTTAACCCGGAGACGAAGAAGCGCTACATGCACCACTACAACTTCCCGCCGTTCTCGACGGGCGAGACCGGTCGTGTGGGCACCCCCAAGCGTCGCGAGATCGGCCACGGTGCGCTCGCCGAGCGCGCCCTCGTGCCGGTGCTCCCGAGCCGCGAGGAGTTCCCCTACGCGATCCGTCAGGTCTCCGAGGCGCTCGCCTCGAACGGCTCGACGTCCATGGGTTCAGTGTGTGCCTCGACGCTGGGCATGCTCAACGCCGGAGTGCCGCTCAAGGCTCCGGTCGCGGGCATCGCGATGGGCCTCGTGTCCGACACGGTTGACGGTGAGACCCGCTACGCGGCGATGACCGACATCCTGGGTGCCGAAGACGCCTTCGGTGACATGGACTTCAAGGTCGCTGGTACGTCGGAGTTCATCACCGCCATCCAGCTCGACACCAAGCTCGACGGCATCCCCGCCTCGGTGCTGGGTGACGCTCTTGGCCAGGCAAAGGCTGCTCGTCTGCACATCCTGGGCGTAATGGCTGCCGCCATCTCCGAGCCCGACGAGATGAGCGCACTCGCTCCCCGCATCATCACGGTGCGCGTGCCCGTTGACAAGATCGGCGAGGTCATTGGCCCGAAGGGCAAGATGATC
>JBKBNW010000294.1:0-978 GCA_046295115.1 Demequina sp. | reverse complement strand
GATGGATGGCCGCCCGGTGCGCAGCGGTAACGCGGCGCACATCAGACAGAACCCGGCGTATCGGCCAGCTCATCCGCTTTCACGGTCGACACCGGGGCCATCCCATCAGGCGGCGTCGAGCTCCTCGACCTTGGCGTAGGCCGCCGTCGTGCGGACCGGCGTGAGTCCGACGGCCGCGTACAGGTGACCCGCCCCGCTGGGGTGGTCCGAATCGACGCTGAGCTCCACCAAGTCGTAGCGACCGTGCTGCGCGGCGGCCGCGACTGTCGCCTCGAGCACCGCACGGGCGAGACCGCGTCCTCGCGCCGCCTGCCGGGTTCCGACCAAACTGACGTACAACTCTCGGTCCACCCACTGCCCCGCAAGGGCATACGCGAGCACGGCACCGTCGTCGTCGCGGATGACGCGAGATTCCGCGGCGCGCAACGAACGCGAGCCCAAGAAGTCGGACCACTGCTGCGGGCTCTGCGCTGTCGATCCCCAATGGGTGGCGAACGCGTCGTTGTGGGCGAGCCGTACGGCCTCGGCCAGCTCTGGCGTGAATACCTCCGCGCGAGCATTGACCGCGGGGAGCGGTGTCCCGGGGAGGTCGCGCTTCATATCGGTGAACCACCGCACGGCGCGGTAGCCGTGGTCCTCGAGCAGGCCGGTGGCGTCCCTACCCTCCTTGCCTCCATTCGCGCGCAACTGAACGGGCGAGCCGGGGTGGCGCTCGGCCGCGAGAACCCGGGCTCGCGGTTCCATGCGGGTGAGCAGCTCGGTTCCGATGCCGCGACCCCGCCACTCGGGATGCACCCCGCCGTCGACGCTCGCGCGGGCCCAACCCTCGGCGGTCAGAGCGCTGCTGACTCGCAGCTGGCCATAAGCGACGAGGGTTTCTGCGTCCCTCACCGCCCAGGAGTCGTGCGGGGGGTCGAACCCGTGCTCCTGCAGCTCTTCCGCGAGGTCCTCGGCGGAGTAGATCTCGTCGGTGTCGTC
>JBKBNW010000293.1:0-1005 GCA_046295115.1 Demequina sp. | reverse complement strand
CCTCGGGAGAGCATCGAGCACATACGCGACGAGGCGTTGGAAGCCTGCGGCATAGCCCAGTTGCCCCACTTGTTCTCGCTGAGTCTTGATTCGCGAGGTGCCTTCGTACTGGACCACTCTGGGCGCTTTGCGGCCCAGCGAGCCGAAGCGAGACAAATCTCGGGCGTAGAGGAGCGCTCCACCGTTAGTGATCTGCCACTCGTCCTCAACGTCGTACGTGAGGACTCCCGCGTCCTGAAGCGCCTCGACGATGCCTGACCGGCTCTCCGGGAGCGGCGTCCGTCGCAGACTGAAGAACGATGGATAGTCGATGAACTCGACTGCCTGTTCAACCGTGAGGCCGCCGATCGCAGTTCGGTCCTCAAATGCGTATGTATCTAGGGCCTTCCACAACCGCCTCTGGTGATCCGGGTGGTCATCCAGTGGCTTCTTATAACTCCCGACTCGAATGAAGTGGCGCTTCTTGAACGCCACCGGTTGAGTCCCAGCAGCCTCCACCCGCATCAGCACGACTGACTTGCCCTCAAGTTCGACTCGGTGGAAGGAGAACTCGATCGAGGGGTCCAGCATTCGGGCGAGCCAAGGAACCAAGTCCTCGTTGCCAATCTTGGCGCTCCATGGATCAAAGGCTGTGCCTAGAAGGTGCTGATTATCATCAACACCCCAGAGCATGAAACCCGCCTCCTGACCGACCAAGAGCGCCGTGTTTGCAAGCGCCGAGATGTACTCGCCAATCTCCCCCGGATCGCCGTTGTTGACTTTGCACTCGAGCCACTCGGTCTCACGGCCTAGGCCAACTAGGCGCGCCACGAGCCTTGAGATCGCCCCCGGGTCATTCCAGTCCACCCGACTATCCTTGCGTAGCCGTCGCGACCCCAAGGTATGCCACGCACGGGCTCATGCTGAAAGCGGCTCTCATCTGCGACAACTACGCCCACTGGCCGCGGGCGACCAGCACCTCCTTGAGGATGTCGGCGCGGTCGGAGACCAGCCCGTCGACCCCCA
>JBKBNW010000292.1:0-1201 GCA_046295115.1 Demequina sp. | reverse complement strand
AAGGCCACGTCGCCGGATAAGTCCTGGCCCACGCGGGCGGCGGCGCCCGCGAGGGGGTCGGGGTAGGACCACGCGACGTCGGTGTGCTCGCCGTCGGGGAGCGTGGCATTGAAGTACTGCGCGTCGCCCTTCCAGGAGCAGTGGTACTGCGTGGGGCTGGTGGGAGTGAGCTCGTCGCGAATGCTCGATGGCGGGAAGTACCAATTGCCTTCGATCTTCACCAGGTCATCGGTGTTTGCCTCTGCGAGAACGGTGCCGTTTAGGATCGCCTTCATGTTTACCTCCGGGGTCGGTGGTGCGCTTTGGTCGAAGCGGCCAATAAAGGTCGCGCTGTATCTCAGGTCTGCTGAACCCGCTCCGTGTGGCGGGTGAGCTCCCACAGTTGCTCTGCGGTGGTGCGCTTGACGTACGCGGGGGTGTCGCGCTCCACGCGCCAGCTCTCGCTGAGGGGTCCGAGGTCGACGGGGTCAAAGCCCAGGTCGTCGAGGAAGCTCGCCACCGCAAACTTCGCGTGGGCCGTGTTGCCCGCGATGGGCAGGGCGCGGCGGTTCTCGTCACCCGCGGGCAGTCCATCCGTGGGGATCTGGGCCGCAGGGATGTTGTTGAACGCCTTGACGACGTAGCTGTAGGGCAGGCGCGCCTGGAGGAGCTCCGACGTGGTGTGCTCGTTGTTGTCGAGCGCCTCGATGCGCCCGTCCCGCTCCGGGTAGTAGTTGTTGGCGTCCATCACGATCTTGTCCTCGAACGGCTCCACCGGCAGCTCGCCAATGCGCCCGAGCGGAATCGCGACCAGCACCAGGTCGCTCTTGCGGATGGCGTCTTCCACCGTGGTGGCGGTGGCGAAGTCGCCCAGGTCGCTGGCAAGCTGCTGCAGGGTCTCGGGGCCCCGCGAGTTCGCGATCAGCACCTCGTACTCGTGGTCGATCGCCGCGCGGGCAACGTTGGAGCCGATGTTCCCAGCTCCGATAATTCCGATTGTGGTCATGGTCTCGCAACGTTGGGTCGAGCACGGCCATTCCTGAGGGGGCGCAGTGGCAGGCCCCTTGCCCACCTCGATTGGAGCTGCCAAGCTGCGGTCATGATCACGGACGGACCTGTACTGAGGCAGGCCGCGTTCCAATACGTGTCCGACATCGCGCAGACCCATGGTGGCGTCATCTCACGGGCGGAACTCGAGGCATTCACGTACCGCGGAGTGCCC
>JBKBNW010000291.1:0-1574 GCA_046295115.1 Demequina sp. | reverse complement strand
GGCTCGTAAGATGACCGCATGGCCACGCCGCCGACATCGAGCGTCGCGCTGGTCACCGGTGCGGGCAGGGGCATCGGGGAGGCCATCGCCCGCAGGCTGCACGACGCCGGGCACATCGTCATCGCCACGGACATCGCGACCAAGCGGGCACTGTCGGTAGCCAGGTCTCTAGGACCGCACGCGAGCGCCGCCGACCTCGACGTCACCGACGAGGCTCAGTGGCGCAGCGTGATCGCCGCCACCGAGCGCGAACACGGCCGGCTCGACGTCCTGGTGAACAACGCGGGGGTCGCGATGGCCGCCCCGCTGCGCAAGACCTCGCTCGCTCAATGGCAGCGGGTGCTGTCCGTGAACCTCACGGGCGCATTCCTCGGGTGCCGGGCGGCCGCCGCAGCACTCGGTCGCGACGGCGGTGGCGTCATCATCAATATCGCGTCCGTGGACGGCATCCGCGGTCGCGAGGGCCTGCACGCCTATGCCGCGTCGAAGGCCGGGCTGCGGGGGCTCGGCCAGAGCCTGGCGGTCGAGCTCGCGCCCCACAGCGTGCGGGTCAACACCGTCCTGCCGGGCCTTGTCCCCACCGCGATGACTAGGCGCGTGGACCCTGAAGACCTCGACATTCCTTTGGGGCGCGCGGGGCAGGCCGACGAGATCGCCCGGGTGGTCGCGTTCCTCGCCTCCGTGGACGCCGCCTACGTGACGGGCGCCGAGATCGTCGTTGACGGCGGCCTCACCGCGGGCATCCCCCACCGCCGGGAACGGCAAAGCCAGTCCTAGCCACCGCATCGGCCGCAGGCAATCCCTTCGGAGCGAACTACCAGGCCTTTGCGGTGGACGAGATTCCCGCCGGGTCATACATTGAGGTCGTACGCGACATCGGGGTCAAGCGCGGTGTCGGGGCTTCACCGATGAGCCGCGCGGGAGATAACATCCCCGCGCGCTGGCAGTGCCGAGTGGTGAGTAGCTTTCGAAGGACCAACGGAGGTTTCGCATGGACGACTGGACTCAGACCATGGCCGCGGGGCCTCTGCTGGGGATCGCGGCGGGGGCCATCGCCCTGATCCTGATCCTCGTCATCAAGTTCAAACTGCACGCATTCCTGACCCTCATCGTGGTGTCTCTGCTTACGGCACTGGTCGCGGGGATACCCGTCGGAGGGATCTTCGACACGCTGATCACCGGGTTCGGCGGGACCCTGGGCGGGGTCGCGCTGCTCATCGGCCTGGGCGCCATGCTCGGCAAGCTGGTTGAGCACAGCGGCGGAGCCCGGGTGCTCGCCGAGAAGCTCGTCGACATGTTTGGCGAGAAGCGGGCACCGTTCGCGCTCGGCGTCGCCTCGCTCATCATGGGCTTCCCGATCTTCTTCGACGCCGGACTGATCGTGATGCTGCCGGTGATCTTCGCGGTGGCCCGCCGTTTGGGAGGCAAGGATGTGCTGAGCTACGGGCTGCCCGCCGCAGCGGCGTTCTCGGTCATGCACGTCTTCCTCCCGCCTCACCCCGGCCCGGTTGCCGCCACTGAACTCTACGAGGCCAACCTGGGGATCGTGCTCATCGTGGGCCTGTTGCTGGCCT
>JBKBNW010000290.1:0-1582 GCA_046295115.1 Demequina sp. | reverse complement strand
CCCCGCCCCCCCCCCCCCCCCCCCCCCCCCCCCGCGGCCCCCCCCCCCGGTCGGGGGGGGCGCCCCGCGAGACGTGCCTAGTTGGCCTTGGAGTAGGCCTCTCGGATCTCGGATGAGATACGGCCGCGCTCCGACACCTCGAAGCCGTTGTCCTTGGCCCATGCCCGGACCTTCGCGGAGTCCGTCCGGCGCGATCGCGACGGGGCCGAACCGGTGCGCTTGGTCGACACGCGACGCGCCCGGTTGGTCCAGGTTTCGAAGTCCTTGCGCAACTGCGCCGCATTGTCTGTAGAGAGGTCGATCTCGTAAGAGGTATTGTCCAGCGAGAAGCTCAACGTCTCGTCGGCCTCGCCTCCGTCCACGTCATCAACGAGGACTACCTGAACTTTCTGTGCCATCTTCCACCCTTTCTTAAGCGGTGAGTTTAGAATTACACGCCCCACACTGCCCCGTCAAATTGGACAACATTCGCTTCCCTGAGAATGCCTCGGCGCGTTTTTGTTGAACCGGCGACAATGCCGAGTCGCTATTTTTCGCGACCCTCAAAAGGCGGGTGAGGGGCGTCGCTTGAAGGATCGGCAGCGGACGGCGCGGCCGCTCCCTCGGCCTGCGCGAGTGCGGACCTTTCGTTGCGGTCCGCACGCACGACTGCGCGCATCACAAACCAGAACAGCAGCCCCACTCCGATGCTTGGAATGATGCCGGCGAGAATGGGGATCCAGCTGTCGGGAATCCAGTCCATGGGTCAGTCCTCCGTGGGCTTAACGAGCGGGAAGGTGATGGTGTCCCGAATGCCCAGGCCGGTGAGCGCCATGAGGAGCCGATCCATCCCCATGCCCATCCCGCCGCTGGGTGGCATCGCGTGCTCCATCGCTGTGAGGAAGTCCTCGTCGAGGCTCATCGCCTCGTCGTCGCCCTGCGCCGCCATGCGAGCCTGCTGCTCGAACCGCTCCCGCTGCACGACCGGGTCCACGAGTTCGGAGTACGCGGTCGCCAACTCGAACCCCCGTACGTAGAGGTCCCACTTCTCGACCATCCCGTCGTGCACCCGGTGGTCGCGCGTAAGAGGGCTGGTCTCGACCGGGAAGTCGCGCACGAACGTCGGGGCGGTCAGCGCATCTCCCACGTAGTGCTCCCACAGTTCCTCGACGAGCTTGCCGTGGTTCACGCGCTTGGGGTCGACGGACACATCTGCGGCCTCACACCATCGCTGGAGTTGCTCGACTGAGGTCGCCGGAGTGACTTCCTCGCCGAGCGCATCGGACAGCGATCCGTACATGGTCAGCGCGGTCCACTCGCCTGACAGGTCGTACTCCTCACCGTCGGCGAGCGTCACCACCTCGGTGCCAAAAACGTCACGCGCGGCGCCCTGAATCAGATCGCGTGTGAGGTTCGCCATAGTGTCGTAATCGCCGTATGCCTCATAGGCCTCGAGCATCGAAAACTCTGGCGAGTGCGACGAGTCCGCGCCCTCATTCCTAAAATTGCGATTGATCTCGAAGACCTTCTCGATTCCTCCCACGACGGCGCGTTTGAGAAATAGTTCGGGAGCGATCCGCAGATAGAGATCGATATCGAACGC
>JBKBNW010000289.1:0-1738 GCA_046295115.1 Demequina sp. | reverse complement strand
GATCGCTACGGAGACCGGTGGCGCCTTGGGCGGCGGAATGGCGAGCGGGGCGCTGCTCGGAGCCAGTGGCGGCTCCTACGCCGGCCCCTACGGCGCACTCGTCGGGGCCGGCGCAGGGGCAGCGGCAGGATCCCCCATGGGCAAGAAGTTCGGCGAACTGGCCTACAAATCGGTGACCGAACATCATGACCTGCTGCTCCGGCAGTACCACTACGCGATCTAGAAAGGAACCCGGATGGACCACACCGAGAACGAAAGAGAACCTGCAGACGTCGGCGAGGGGGCCGAGGCGGACACGGACATCGACCCTCAACTGCAGCGCTGGGAGGAATTGGACCGCCGGGTGGCCTATCGCAGACAGCAGCTCAAGTCCGTGATCCAACCGTCCGACGTGGTGACCCTCATCGCGGCAGTCGTGATCTTCTACCTGTCGCTGGCCTGGTTGTTCATCTCGCCGATGATCAAGGCGTTCTGGCCCTGGTAACGGCCTCCGGATCGGTCGATACGCCGCGTGAACTGCGTCGACGGACAGTGTCGTACCCGGGTGATCTAATCGAACACATGAGCGATAACGGGAACGGCGACAGCGTGGGTGGAGAGTTGCGGGCGATCCTCGCCGCACTCGATCTGCACCTACAACGCGACTGGACCGACACCTCCTCGACGCAGCTGCACGCCGAGCTCGTCGCGCTCGAACAGGCCCAACGCCGGATCCGCGCGACCCAGGCCCGGGTCATGGCCGCGGCCCGGGAATCGGGCACCGCCCGCCAGATGGGCTTCGTCAACGACCGCCAGATGCTCACCGGCGGCCTGGGTCTGGCGCCCGGGGAGGCCCGCGGACGGCTCGACGATGCCGGGATCGCCGACTCCGCTCGCATGCGCGCCAGCGGTGCCGGCACGGTCTCGGCCGGACAGCTGAGGATCATCGGTAAGGCGCTGGCCGCGCTGTCGGATGAGTGTGACGACGAGGTGCGCGATCGCCTGGAACAGCAACTGCTCGAGGCTGCCGAGAAGTCCACCACCCGGCAATTGCAGGAGCACGCGCACCAGCTACTCGACACCCTGGACCCGGGCCGCACCGAACGAGGTGCCGAAGAACGGGCCCGCCGCAGGTCGGTCTCATGCGGAGGCCAGGGACTGGACCTGCTGGCCAGCGCCAGCATGACCATGGATCCGCAGCTGGCAGCCCTGATGCGCGAGGTGCACGCCCGCTGGGGCCAGCCCGGCCGATTGTGGCCTGACGCGGACGCGCCAGACACCCGGACCGACGGCCAGCGCATGCACGACGCGATGGTCCACGCCCTGCACCTGGCCCTGTCCGCCGACGCCCGCAAGACCGGAGCGCCGGCGGCGATCGTGGTGCGTGTCGACCTGGACCAGCTCACCACCCTTGCCGGCTGTGGCCTGACCGACGGCGGGATCCGCGTGCCCGTGCCCCAGGCGCTGGCGATGGCGCGTGGCAACCACTGGTTCCTCGCACTGTGCGACCAGGAGATGGACCTCAGGCTCTATCGCAGCCGCAGAACCGCCTCTCGATACCAACGGCTCGCCCTGTTCGCGGCGTACGGTGGCTGCACCCACCCGGATTGCGACCAGGACGCCAGACACTGCGAAGCGCACCACAGCGGATCACCCTGGTCAGCCGGAGGACTGACGAACATCGATCAACTCGCTCTGGCCAGCGGCGACTGCCACGCCATGATTCACGACACCGGCTGGAGCACGATCCCCGACCGCA
>JBKBNW010000288.1:0-1776 GCA_046295115.1 Demequina sp. | reverse complement strand
GCTCGCGTCCTGCATGCCCAAGCTCCCTGGCCCCACCCCGCAGGATTAGGCGATGGATGTGGCTGGAGCAAGCGGTGCTGTACATGCAGAGCACCCCCCGACTGTGTCATCAAGTCAGTCGCATGCGTCGTTCCGCGTTTTCCCTCACCTCAGCGGAGGGACTAAGGGTGGGGTATTCGCGCGTGGCGCGAAGGGGCGTGCAGGATCTGAGACGCCTCGTGCAGTCGCACCCGCGCGGAGGCCGCTGTCGCTGTGCAACCGGAAACATGGGTAACATCATGGACCGGCAACATGGGTGACAGTTTCCTCTGTTTGTTCTGGTCTGCCTCTGCCGCGCCCCGGTCGAGGCGCGGCGAA
Organism: Demequina sp.; assembly: GCA_046295115.1. Taxonomy (GTDB): domain Bacteria; phylum Actinomycetota; class Actinomycetes; order Actinomycetales; family Demequinaceae; genus Demequina. Next base: position 1,419 of record JBKBNW010000288.1, on the reverse strand, counting down.
GCGGTGGAGTTTGCCGGACTTGCGGTCGATGACGCCGAGATCGAGGTCGCAGAAGCGCACGATCCAGTTGCCGTTCTCGGTCTCGGCGATGCCCACCGGCTCGCCGGCCACCGCCTCGCTGACGAAGACGTAACCGCCGCGCCACTTGATCTCGCCCGTCGGGCGCACCCGCCGCACGGCATGGTCGGCGTCGTACCAGGGCTCGGGAACGCGATCGGGGTAAGGGCGCGTCGCCGGCGCGTAATGTTCGGCGGGAGGCTCCTGTCCGAGCGCCTCGTGCGGGCGCACCTCGTTGTAGTCCTCGCGGAAGCGGTCGAAGCGCTCCTGCTGCTCCGCCGGCGTGTCGGCCGCAGGCGACGAGGTCTCCTGCTTGAGGGTGCGGTGCATGCGCTCGTGCCGCCCGTTCTGCTGCGGCTTGCCGGGATCGATCCGCTCGAGCCGGATGCCGAGCTTCAGCCAGCCCACCGCCAGCCGGCTCAGCCCGCCCGCGCCATGCGAGGCGAAGGGCGGGCCGTTGTCCGTGCGCAGCGCCAGAGGCAGGCCGTATTCGCGAAAGGCCCGCTCGAAGACCGGCTCCACCCCCTCGCGCGTGGGCGCGACGATGTCGCAGCACAGGAGAAAGCGGCTGTGCGCGTCGCTGAGCGTCAGCGGATCGCAGCGCCTCCCGTCGCGGGTGCGGAACCAGCCCTTGAAGTCGGCGCACCAGACGTCGTTGGGGCCGCGCGCCTCCGAGAAGGGCTGCGTCACCGGCACCGCAGGCCGCCGTCGCCGCCGCTCAGGCACCAGCCCGCGGCGCTTGAGCAGATCCCCGATGCTGCTCGCCGCCGGCCATTGCGCCTGCGGATGAAGGCGCTCCAGATGCGCCTTCAGCTTGCGCGGCCCCCAAAGCTCGCGGCGTCTGCGCAGCTTTACGATCTCCGCCTCGATCTCCGGATCGAGCCCGTGCGCCGGATGCAGCGGAGCACGCGAGCGCTCGTGCAGCCCCGCCGGCCCCTCCGCGCGGTAACGCGAAAGCCACTTGTAACCCGTCTTCCGGCTGATCCCGTAAGTCTCGCACAAAACCGTCATCGGCAGTCCGCCCTCCAGACAATCCGCGATGAAACCCAAACGTTCGTCCATGGTGCAGGTCTCTTTCCAAGGCATCGGCAAGTCCCCCTCGCCGGCCATTCTGACCTGTCACCCATGTCTCCGGTCCAATCTGTCACCTATCTTGCCGGTTTGTACCACGACAGCGGCCTCCATGCGGGAGTGAGCGGAACGAGGCGTCTCAGATCCTGCACGCCCCTTCGCGCTGCGCGCGAATACCCCACCCTTAGTCCCTCCCCTGAGGGGAGGGAAAACGCGGAGCTGGAAGCGCGACTGTCTTGATGACACGGGCGGGGAGCAAAATGCTACGCCCCCTCAAACCACGTAGCGCAG
>JBKBNW010000287.1:0-1799 GCA_046295115.1 Demequina sp. | reverse complement strand
CAGGCCCATCGACACGCGCATCCAGAAGTACTGGGGGACCTCGAGCGCCTTGCCGTGGCGGTCGGTGATCATGTAGCGGTTGCGCATCGTCACGGTGCCGATGTACTTCAGCAGGTCGTCCCGCTCGTGATCGAGTGCGGCCGCGAGCGCGTCCAGGTCGAAGTGCGACTCAAGGCGCTTGTCCAGCAGCCCCTCCTCCACCGCGTCGCGCACGTAGCCCGGGAAGCGAGCCTGGTGCAGCAGAGCGAGTTCGAGGTTCGACTCGTAGCCGCCAAGCACGCGCTTGTAGATGACCTTGCGCAGCAGGCGCGCAGCGACGGTGTCAAAGTGCGGGTCGTCCTTGACGTTCTGGACTGCAACGCCGATCGCGGCCTCATCGAGCTGTTCGGTGGTGATGCCGTCGAACAGGGTGATGGCGAGCTCGGACGCGATCTGGGTGGTGATCGAGATCTGGTCCGGCAGCCCCTCGGCCGCGCGCTCAATGGCCTTGTTGATCCTGTCGGCGTTGTACGGCTCTCGCGTGCCGTCGCGCTTGGTGACGTGGATCCCACTGCGTTCCGGGCTGGCCCCTGCCCCCGCCGCGACGTCGCCGTTGACGCCTGACTGGGCCGTGTTCTCTGTAATGGTCACGATTCTCCCCTTGCTTTCGAGCCGCTGTCGTTCGAGTGGCCGCTGATTGTCGCGTAGTGGTGCGGGCCTGCGGCCTCGTTGAGTGGTGCTGAAGATGTGGTGCTGGGGCCGGGCCGGGATCCCCCGCGAGGGACCCCGTCAAGAGCGCGAAGCGTGTGACGACAGTAACCCGAATTACACCCGTGTGCAACAAGATGTAGGGGTGAGTTCGGGATCTGAACACCACATCTTGTGGTCGTGTGGATAACCCTGTGCAAAGCCTGTGGACAGCGCGGCGTGTCGTCCACAGGTACTCGCAGTATCTGGGGACGCCGCCTCATCTGATGGTTTTGTGCCACCCCAACAGCGTCTCACCACGGTCTGACATTGCCGCCGGCCCACGGGCCGAGCGGCGGCGGGCGCGCAGACCCCTACAGGTCGACGATGCCGTACAGGCGGTCGCCCGCGTCGCCGAGGCCGGGCACGATGTAGCCCATCTCGTTCAGGCGCTCGTCGACCTGCGCGACCACCACCTTGACGTCGGCGCGGTCCCCGAGGGAGACCCGCACGTGCTCGATGCCCTCGGGGGCCGCGAGCAGGCATACGCATGTCACGTCGGTCGCGCCGCGTTCCAGCGCGTACTCGATTGCCGCAAGAAGCGAGCCGCCGGTCGCGAGCATCGGGTCGACGAGGAACACCTGACGGCCCGTGAGGTCCTCGGGGAGCCGGTTGGCGTAAGTGATCGCCTCGAGGGTCTCCTCGTCACGCTTGAGCCCCAAGAACCCCACCTCGGCACTCGGGATCAGCCGCGTCATGCCGTCGAGCATGCCCAGCCCCGCACGCAGGATCGGCACGATCAGTGGCGCGGGGTCGGCGATCTTGGTGCCCGTGGTCGCCGTCAGCGGCGTGTCCACCTCGCACTCCGTCACCCGCACGTGCCGCGTCGCCTCGTACGCGAGCAGCGTCACCAGTTCGTCGACCAAGAGTCGGAACGTGGGTGACGGGGTGCGCTTGTCGCGGAGGACGGTGACCTTGTGACGGATGAGCGGGTGGTCCGCGACGTGAAGCTGCATGGCTCAACGTTACCGGGCCTCACGGCCCGGCGGGCCTGCATGGGCCAGCGGGTGGCATGCGGCCGATGCGCGGGTAGCCTGGCGAGATGACCTCCCGGGACCCTGCCAACTGGAACG
>JBKBNW010000286.1:0-1812 GCA_046295115.1 Demequina sp. | reverse complement strand
CCCCTACGGACCCGATGCGCGCATCGGCCGTAATAAGACCTGAAAGCACTCTGAAGATGACGTCCTGTACTGATCCGGAGACGAGCAAGAGTGGCGGTGGCCTAAGTCAGAAGTAATCCTTGTGTGCCCGTGATTTACGTTATACGTTAATCCTATGGATTCAGGCGAGACGATCAAGGGCACTCCGGTGACGGAGGAGCAGATCGCGGCGTGGGCTCACGAGGCCGAGGCCGGGTATGACGTCGAGGTATTGAAGAAGCGGGGGCGCGGGCGCCCGGGTCGTGGCGCCGAACCCTCTCAGGTTGTGGCGTTGCGCCTCACTGCGGATGAGATTGCGGTCCTCGATGATCGCGCTCAGCGGGAGGGCAAGTCGCGCTCTGAAGTGATCCGCGATGCACTCGCGAGATCAGTGGCGTGAGGGTTCACCAGTCGGCGCTCAAGCACGGCATCTCGGCCGAGGACGCGGTTCAGGCCGCAACGTGGTCATTGTGGATCGAGGATCTTGACGACGACAGCCCTGCTCGTCAGTTGCGGCTAGGTTTCGACACGCAGGGTCGGCTACTTGAGACCGTCGTGCTCGCCTTCGACAGCGGCAACGAGCTGGTGATCCACGCGATGAAGGCGCGACCGCAGATGCTCGACCTGCTGCCCTGAAGTGTCGTGGTCCGGCCTAGGGGGCAGGTGGTCGCTGTCGGACGCGCACCGTCGTGTCAGTCGCGTGCGGAACAATGGCAACCGTGCCCGCGACCGCCCGAGCTCTGCGCCTCATCCAACGTCTGGAGGAGGACGCCGCGTGGCGCCTGCTGCGAGCGGATAACGCGCCCGTGGTCGCCGCGCTGCTCAAGGAGCATCTCGACGGCGAGGCCGCTCGGCTCGACGCCGATGACCTGTACGAGCGCGTCGATGCCGACCTCGAGGACTTGCGCGCGCATGGCCTGACTCTCCCGCAGACCGCGCGGGCGTACGTCAAGGCGTGGCGCGACGCCGGCTTTCTGGTCCGCCGCAGTGCCGCTGATGCCCGCGGCGAGACTCTCGAGCTCTCAGCGGCAGGAGTCGACGCGTTGCGCTTTCTTGAGTCGCGCGACGCTCCCCGACGTTCGCTTACCGAGTCTCGGCTCGCAAGCCTGTCCACGCAACTGCGTCAGTTGACGATCGATACGGACCCCTCATCGTCGCGGCGTCTACAGCGACTGCTCGAGGAGCGCGATGCGATCGATGCGCGCATCGCAGCCATCCAGGAGGGAAGGGACGATGCGCTGACGGGCGAGCGCGCCGTCGAACGGGTCCGGGACCTGCTTGCCCAAGCGGCCGAGGTGCCCGACGACTTCGCGCGCGTGCGGAGCGAGTTCGAGGAGCTCAATTCCCTGCTGCGGCAGCGGATACTTGAGGCCGGCCAGACGCAGCGCGAAGTACTCGACGATGTGTTTCGTGGGGTCGACCTCATTGCGGAATCCGACGCGGGCCGCTCGTTCTCGGGGTTTTCGTCGCTGGTCCTCGACCCAGCTCTCGGGTCCGCATTCGAGGAGGACGTGCACCATGTGCTCGATCGCGAGTTCTCGCGCCGCCTCACCGTGGCAGAGCGACGCGCGCTGCGGGGATTCCTCGCGACGCTCAAGGACCGCAGCGCGGAGGTTCACGACGTCGTCACCCAGTTCGCGCGCGGCCTGCGCCGGTACGTCCGGTCCCAGGACTACCAGCGCGACCGCGTGCTGAGTGGGCTGATCCAGGAGGCATTGACCACGGCGCGCGACACCGCCACGACGCTGAAGCCGTGGACGCCTTTGGGTGTCGATCAGCAGCTCACTCACGTCG
>JBKBNW010000285.1:0-1839 GCA_046295115.1 Demequina sp. | reverse complement strand
GCCACTCGAGGCCCGCACCACGAGCTCCGGCTGGAACACCACGTGCTCGCGCGCCGTGTCCTGTGCGTGGCCGGCCGCGTGGAGCAGCAGGTCGACGGCAGTCGCGCCCATGAGACGGCGCGGCTGCCGCACCGAGGTGATCGGCACTACTGCCGCAGCGGCAAAGCTGATGTCGTCGTAGCCAACCAAAGCAACGTCGCGCGGAATCTCTACCGGGTCGGGCCCGGACAGCAGCGCCTGCTGCACCCCGATCGCGAGCAGATCGTTGGCGGCCAGCACGGCGTCGCACCGGCCCTCGCGCACGAGTTCCCGCACCTGCGCGCCCGCCGCCATGCCCTCCTCGAGCGTGAGCGCTGACGTCGCCACGTGTGCCAGCACGGCATCCTTGACGGCGCTCACCGCGACCTGTGCCCCGTCGGAGCGATCCTTCACCTGAGGCAGGTCGCCCGGCCCGCCCACGAACACGAGCCGACGCCGTCCGAGGGACAGCACGTGCTCCGCCGCAAGCCGCCCGCCCTCGACGTCGTCGACCGCGACGGAGGCGAGTGTCGCGTCGGCCGTGCCGCGGTCCACCAGCACCACCGGGACGCCCCGGTCCTGAAGCAGCCTGACGCGCGGTTGCGCCGCGGAGGTCGGCACCAGCAGCACTCCGGCGACGCGCTGACGCTCGAACTGATCGAGGTGCGCGGACTCCCGCGTCGCCGAGTCGTCGCTGTTGGCGAGCAGCAAGGTGTAGCCGGATTCGATGGCGCGCTCCTCCGCGCCCCGCGCGACGTCCGTGAAGAACGGATTACCCACGTCGAGCACCACCAGCGCGATCGTGGTGGACTGCCCGGCCCGGAGCTGGCGCGCGGCGTCGTTGGGAACATACCCCAACTCGCTGATGGCTCGCTCGACGCGCTCCACGGTCGCGGGGCGCACCGCATCGGGCCGATTAAGAACGTTGGACACGGTGCCGACGGACACGCCGGCGCGTGCCGCGACCTCACGCACGCTTACGGACATGCCCACTCCTCGCCAGCGATCATCCTCGGATGATGCCACAGCGCCCGTGCGGCCGATGCGCGCCTCGCCCCGGCAGGCACCCTTCGGCACCCGTGGCCGGGCTCGGCCACCTCAGCCCAGGTGAGGCAAGACGAGTGCGCCGTCGACCCGGAGCGGGATGCTCAGCGGGTTGTCGTCACGCAGCGCCGCAGGCAGCACCGAGGCGGGCGCGTCCTGGTACGCAACCGGACGCTGAAAGCGGCGGACCGCCGTGGCGCCTACCGAGGTGTGGACCGACGTGGTGGCGGGATACGGCCCGCCATGGTGCTGCGACCAGGTCACAGCGACGCCGGTGGGCCAGCCGTCGAACAGCACGCGCCCTACTCGCGCGCTCAGCACTCTCGTCAGTTGGTCTACGTCGTCACCGGGCTCCGCGTGAATGGTGCCGGTCAGTGCGCCGTCGAGACGCTCGAGAGCCGCCCGCACCCGGGCCTGATCGTCGCATCGTACGAGGACCGTGACGGGCCCGAACACCTCCTCGAGCAGCCGCTCCGAGTGCGCCTCAAGCGTCGCGATGTCCACGGCCACCACCCGGGGCTGGGGTGCTCCGTCCACCACGGCGGATGTGCCGGCCACGTGGTCCACGCCGGGGATCCCCTCGAGCTCAGCAATCCCGTGCTCGAAGCTCGACAGTATTGAGTCGTTGAGCATCGGCTGGGTGCTGTCCCCCACATGGTCCGGCAGGGCGGCTTCGAGCATCGAGGCCTCCGGAACGAACACGAGCCCCGGCTTGGTGCAGAACTGTCCCTGACCCAACGCGAACGAGCCGGCAAGGCCCGCGGCCAGGGCGTCGCC
>JBKBNW010000284.1:0-1929 GCA_046295115.1 Demequina sp. | reverse complement strand
CGAGCGCGAGCAGACCCTCAACCAGATGCTGGTCGAGATGGACGGCTTCGACGCCAACACCAACGTGATCATGATCGCGGCGACCAACCGCCCCGACATCCTCGACCCCGCGCTGTTGCGCCCCGGCCGGTTCGACCGCCAGGTGGGCGTGGACGCCCCGGACCTGAAGGGCCGCCAGAAGGTGCTCGAGGTTCACGCCAAGGGCAAGCCCATCGCCGCCGAGGTCGACCTCACCCTGATGGCCCGCCGCACCCCTGGGTTCACCGGAGCCGACCTCGCGAACGTGCTCAACGAGGCCGCCCTGCTCACCGCACGAAGGGACCTCACGCTGATTGGCCCCTCGGAGCTCGACGAGGCCATCGACCGGGTGATCGCGGGCCCGCAGAAGCGCACGCGCATGATGAACGACCACGACAAGGCCGTGACCGCGTACCACGAGGGTGGGCACGCGCTGGTGGCGGCGGCGATGAACCACACGGACCCCGTCACCAAGGTCACGATCCTGCCGCGCGGCCGGGCGCTGGGCTACACGATGGTGATGCCGCAGGAGGACCGCTACTCCAAGACCCGCAACCAGCTGCTGGACAACCTCGCCTACGCGATGGGCGGCCGCGTGGCCGAGGAGCTCGTGTTCGGCGACCCGTCGACCGGCGCCTCCAACGACATCCAGCAGGCCACCGAGATCGCCAAGCAGATGGTCACCGAGTACGGCATGTCGCCAGAGGTCGGCTCCGTGCGCCTGGCTGGCAGCTCCGGCGAGGTGTTCCTGGGCCGCGACATGGGCCACGGGCGCGACTACTCCGAGGCGCTGGCCGCGAAGGTCGACGCCGAGGTTCGCACGCTCATGGACAACGCGATGGAGGAGGCCACCAAGGCGCTCCAGGCCAACCGCGCGGTGCTGGACACGCTCGCGGAGGAGCTCCTCGAGAGGGAGACCCTCAACGAGAGCGAACTCGCCGCGATCTTCACCAAGGTCAAGCCGGTCGCGCGCCGCAAGCACTGGGTGAGCGGCGACTGGGCGCCCAAGACCGCGCCTCGCAAGAAGCCCGTCACGGCCCCGCCGCCGCCCAAGGAAGAGCCGAAGGATACGCTCGCCACCGAGCCCGTCGCGCCGCCGATCGATCCCGCCGGCGACGCCGGGTAGCGTGACGCCCATGAGCGAGAACTACCGCAGCGACCGTCAGTTCCCGGGCGACCAGGCGGCCGATGCGCGGGTCACCCCGCACACGCCGCCCGCCCTGAGGGCGGCGGAGGCTCCGCGCGTGGACGAGGAGCCGGTGCGTCGCGCATCGGCCGGTCGCTGGCGCGAGAACGTGGCGGGGGAGGCCGCGCCCCCGGGCGCAAAGACCGCGAGCACGGACCCCGCCCCTATCGACACCGCACCCATTGACACCGCCCCCATCGACACCGCCCGTGCCGAGGCCGCCGTCCGCGAACTGCTGATCGCGATCGGCGAGGACCCGGACCGTGACGGCCTCAAGGACACCCCGGCCCGCGTGGCCCGCGCCTACGAGGAGTTCTTCGCCGGCCTCACGCAGACCCCCGAAGAGGTGCTGAGCGCCGTATTCGAGCTGGGGCACGAGGAGATGATCCTGGTCAAGGACATCGAGTTGTACTCGATGTGCGAGCACCACCTGGTGCCCTTCCACGGGGTCGCGCACGTGGCGTACATCCCGGGCGAGGACGGCCGCATCACGGGTCTAAGTAAGTTGGCTCGCTTGGTGGAGATGTACGCGCGCCGCCCGCAGGTGCAGGAGCGCCTCACCACCCAGGTGGCGGACGCCCTGGTCGAGCACCTGGGTGCCCGCGGCGTGATCGTCGTGGTCGAGGCCGAGCACCTGTGCATGTCAATGCGCGGCATCCGCAAGCCCGGCTCGCGCACCGTGACCAGCGCGGTCCGCGGGGTGATGCGCGACGCCGCCACGCGCG
>JBKBNW010000283.1:0-2006 GCA_046295115.1 Demequina sp. | reverse complement strand
CGTACACCGCGGTGCGCGCGGCCCGCATCGCGTCCAGGCTCGGCTTATGACCGTGCAGGTAGCGGCGCACCTGCCAGCCCATCCACAGCGCGAACACGCCGGCGGCCGCGCAGACCAGCGGCACGGTCCACGGCACCGGCGCCGGCGTGGCTCCGCCGCCGTCCATGGTCACCGTCACCAGCCACGCGATCGCCACCGCGCACAGCCCCACGAGCGCGAGGCGCTGCCAGGTCAGGTACGACAAGGCGCGCTACTGAGAGTTTCCGGGCTCGTCGGCGGAGGGCGCCGAGCGCCGCAGCACCCCAAAGGACGTGCGTCGTGGCACGCCGGGCCGAGCGGGGGTCGCGCCTTCATCCGGCCGATGCGGGGGCGGGGGGTCGAGGTCAGGCTCGGTGAGCGGCGGCATGCCGGGCTGCGGCTCCTCGTAGGGCTCGTCCGGCTCCCACACGGTGGGCTCGGACGCGGTGGGCTCAGAAGCGGTGGGCTCGGACGCGGACTGGCTGGACGGTGCCTCGTGCGGCAACGCGGCGGAGGTGAACTGCTCCGGCACCTCCTGCGCGGACTGGGCCGACTCGACTGACTGGGCCGACTGGGCCGACTGGGCCGACTGAACTGAGTGTGCCGACTGAAGCGACTCCCCCGGCTGGACTGCGGGCTGCTCGCCAGCGCGCGCATCGGCCGCCGGCTGTGCCGCACCGCCAGGAGCGGGCACGTGGGGCCACTGCGGCGCGATGTTGGCGAGGCCCTCGGAGCTCAGCTGGCGCGCCAGGTCCGCGACCCGCCCGTGGGGCTCGAGCACCGCGTCGGGCTCCATCTGCGACCACGGCACCAGGACGAACGCGCGCGTGTGCGCACGCGGGTGCGGGAGGGTGACGTCGGGGCTGTCCCCGATCACGCCGTCGTAGCTGACGATGTCGAGGTCCAGCGTGCGCGCCGAGCCGGGCACGGTGCGGTCGCGGCCGTGCAGCACCTCGATCCCGTGGCACGCGGCGAGCAACTCGCGCGGGGCCAGGGCCGTGTGGATGCGCGCGACGGCGTTGAGGTAGTCGGGCTGCTCTGCGCCGCCCTCGGGCGTGCTCCTGAACAGCGGCGACGCGGCCTTCACCTCGATGCCGGTCACCCGGTGCAGCGCGGCGAGCGCGTCCCTGAACCTCGGCTCGACGTTGCCGATGTTGCCGCCCAGCGCGATCACGGCGCCCACGGGCTGCGCGGGACGCTCGTCCATGACGTCGCGGTGCTGCCGCCCACCCGCGCCGAGCCGGTCGTCCGAGAACCCCGCCGACGAGCCGATGCGCTTGTCCGCCGACAGCGACGCGTCGCGGTGGTCGCGGCGAATGGAGACGGTGACGTCCTTGAACTCGACGTGCAAAGGCGCCTGAGGCTTGTGCACCATGACGTCCACGCACTCAACGCCGGCGATCTCGAGCAGCTCGCGGGCGATGTGCTCCGCGACCGCCTCGATCAGGTCGAACGGCGAGCCCGCGAGGACCTCGGCGGTGCGGTCCGCGACGTCGGAGTAGTTGACGGTGCGGGTGAGGTCGTCGCCCACGGCGGCCGCGCGCGTGTTGACGTGCACCACCACATCCGCGAAGAACAGTTGGCCGCCCTCGCGCTCGTTGGCATTGACTCCGTGGAATCCCGAGACGCGGATACCGCGCACCGCGATCTGATCGAATTCGATCCCATCCTTGACGTATGGCCTCGCTGGTGTGGTCATGACCTCATCGTTGCCTTTCTAGGGCGTTCTGCCAAACGGACACGACCTGGACGGCGTCCTTCGCCGCGCGCGCATCGTGCACGCGTACGGCCCAGACTCCCTGGTTCGCGCACATGGTGGTGATGGCGGTGGTCGCATGGTCGCGTAGCCGTGGGTCGGTGGGGTTCGCGTTCGCGCCCGCTTCAGAGTCGCGCGCGATCGCGGCTCCCACGAACCGCTTGCGGGAGGCGCCCACCAGCACCCGGTGGCCATGCTCGTGAGAGCCCAGGCCGCCGAGCTCCCCCAGGTG
>JBKBNW010000282.1:0-2024 GCA_046295115.1 Demequina sp. | reverse complement strand
ATTCGGGAGTCAGCCAATCCGGAATCTGGCGGACAGCAGATCTGCCAGGCGTGACGAGGGCCCCACGAGGAGTGTGAAGTCCCCGGGTTCGACCCTGCGTACTCCGTCTGCGTCCACCATCGAGCACGACGCGACCGGAATCTGGATCTCGACGACCTCAGCGGTGCCCGGCTCGACCCACACCTGGCGGTATCCCTTGAGCTCACGGTCGGCCCAGGTGGCGCTGGTGACCTCGTCACGCACGTAGGCCTGAACGGTCTCGAGCGCAGGCCGGTCGCCGCCGTTGGTCACGGTGACCTCCGCGAGGATCTGGTCCTCGGCGCCCTCGCGCGCCGGCAACACGCGCAGGTCCGAGTACTCGATGGTCGTGAAGCTGCGGCCCTCACCGAACACCCACTGCGGGTCCTGCGTAAGGTCCGCGTAGCGGTAGCCGTGCTGCGCGTCGATCTGGTTGTAGAAGGTGGGCTGCTGGCCGACGTGGCGCGGCCACGAGATCGGCAGCCGGCCGGAGGGCTCGATGTGGCCCAGGATCAACTCGGCGATCGCTTGGCCGCCCGCCATTCCTGGGTTCGCGGCCCAGATGACGGCCGATGCGCGCTCGGCGGAGGCGGGCAGCACGTGCGGCTTGGACGCGAGCACGACCAGGATCACCGGGGTGCCGGTCTCCACGAGGGCGTCGAGCAGCGCGGTCTGTCCGCCCTGCAGTTCGAGCGTGGCGGTCGACCTGCCCTCGCCGATGAGTTCGATGCGGTCACCCAGCACCGCCACGACGACGTCGGCAACCCGGGCCGCCTCGACGGCCTCGGCGATCAGCGACTCGTCTGGCTCGACCGGCATCGCGATCTCGGGGCGTGGCTGGCCATCCGGGAAGAACTCACCGGCCGGGTCAGGTCCAGTGGTCACGATGTCCGCGCCGCGTGCGTGCGTGACGTCCCAGCCCTCGGGAGTCTGCGCGCGCAGCCCGTCGAGCATCGTGGTGATCATGTCGCGCGGCTGGCCATCGGGGAGCCAGTCGGCCTGGCCGGAGCTGCCCGCCCAGTCGCCCAGCTGGGTCTGCGCATCGTCCGCGTTGGGACCGACGACCGCGATGCGGCGAGTGCCACCGTCGGGGTCGAGGGGGAGCAGGCCGTCGTTTTCGAGCAGCACGAGCGACCGCCGCGACGCTTCGAGGCCCAGCTGGCGGTGCGCGGGCTGCGCGATGACCTCCTGCTGACGCGCGGCGTCGGGCAGGCGCGGGTCCTCGAACAGTCCAAGGTCGAACTTGAGCGTCAAGATGCGGGTCACGGCCTCGTCGATCCGCGACTCCTCGAGCAGGCCGCGCTCAACCGCCTGCTGAGCGCCCTCGAAGAACGAGGGCGTGGTCATGATCATGTCGTTGCCGGCATTGACGGCGGCGGCCGATGCCTCGGCATAGTCCGGGTACATGCGCTGCTCGCGCACGAGGTTGCCCACGTTGTCCCAGTCCGTGATGAGCGTGCCGCGGTAGCCCCACTCGCCCCGCAACACCTCGTTGAGCAGCCAGTGATTGACCGTGATGGGCGTGCCGTCAATGGACTGGTAGCCCAGCATGAAGGTCGCGCAGCCCTCGCGCGCCACGCGCTCGAAGGGCGGGAGGTACCAGGAGCGGAGCTTGCGGCGGGAGATGTCCGCCTCGGACGCGTCGCGACCGCCCTGGGTCTCGGAGTACCCGGCGAAGTGCTTGGCGGTGGCGAGAATCGCGGTCGGGTCGGCGAGGCCGTCGCCCTGATAGCCGGCCACCATGGCCGATGCGAGCTCGCCCAGCAGGAAGGGGTCCTCGCCGAAGGTCTCGGACACCCGGCCCCAGCGCAGGTCGCGGGCGATGCACAGCACGGGGGAGAAGGTCCAGTGAACGCCGGTCGCGGCCACCTCGACCGCGGTCGCGCGTGCGACGCGGGTCAGCAGGTCGCGGTCCCATGACGCGGCGAGCCCGAGCTGGGTGGGGTAGATCTCCGCGCCCTCCCAGAACGAGTGCCCGTGGATGCAGTCCTCGCCTACGAGCAGAG
>JBKBNW010000281.1:0-2073 GCA_046295115.1 Demequina sp. | reverse complement strand
ACGAATGGGGGTCGTACGTAATGATGGTCTGGCCAAAGCTGGGGGCCTCTGAGACGCGCACACTGCGGGGCACCGTGTGCTCGAGCGTCTGCTCGGGGAAGTGAGTCCTCACCTCCGTCGCCACCTCCCGCGCCAAGTTGGTGCGGCCGTCGAACATCGTGAGAACGATGGTCGACACCTCGATCTCGCGGTTCAGGTGCTTCTTCACCATCTCCACGGTCTTGATGAGCTGGGTGAGGCCTTCCAGCGCGTAGTACTCGCACTGAATGGGGATCAAGACCTCGTGCGCAACCACCATCGCGTTAAGCGTCAGCAGCCCAAGGCTCGGCGGACAATCGATGAACACATAGTCGAGGCGCTTGCCGGGCCCCGCGAGGAGATCCTGGATCGCCCCGTGAAGGCGAAACTCCCTGCGCACGATCGACACCATCTCGATGTCAGCGCCGGCGAGGTCGATCGTGGCCGGGACGCACCACAGCGTGGGGAGGTCCGGGCACCGCTGCGCCACATTGGCCATGGGCTCGTCGTCCAGAAGCACCTCATAGATAGAGGGCGTTCCTGAGCGGTGCTCCACGCCTAGGGCAGTCGACGCATTGCCTTGGGGGTCCGCGTCGACGACGAGGACGTTAGCGCCGCGCTTAGCCAGCGCGGCGGCGATGTTGACCGTCGAGGTGGTCTTGCCCACCCCACCCTTCTGGTTCGACACCGCGATGACGCGGGTGGTGCGTGGCCGGGGGAAGTCCGATCTCTCAAGTTCTCGCCGTAGCCGCTCGGTGGCTATCAACTCGTTAGCTAGCGGGCTGTCCTCGTCGTGGTCCAGACCCACGAAGGCGTCTGATGTTTCACGTGAAACAGGTTCGGCGAGAGCCACCTTCCTGGCCGAGGTACCGGGCAGTGCGGCGCGGCCGTCGCCGGCGCCGATCGAGGGCTCGGTCACTGGTGTCCTTCCGGTTGTTTCACGTGAAACAGTCACTGCTCCAACTGCACTCGCACGACTCTACCCGTTCTGTGCGAGCCAAGTCCCCTGTGGATGAACATGGGGGAGAACCATCAATTCCCGCTCAAAAGGGCTGTGGATAACTATGGGGATAACGTGCAGGGGCCACGTAGGCGTCCCCGCTCGCCGGTCGGCAATCAGCCGGTGCGGTGGAGCCGCACCACGTGCGTGGGCTCGAGGTCGGGCAGAGTAGGAGCCGCCTCCACGGAGCCGACAAGCCCGAATTTGCGGATAACGTACTTGGCACGCTCCATCTCCTCCGGCGCGTTCCTGCCTTTGAGCAATACCATCTCGCCCGTGTCGCTCAGCAAGGGCGCGCACCACTTCACGAGCTTGTCGATGGGCGCCACCGCGCGGGCCGTGATGTAGTCGGCTTCGACGACATCGCGCACCTCCTCCGCACGGCCCCGCACCACAGTGACGTTTTCTATTCCGCAGTGCTCCGCCGCCTCATACAGCCAGGCGGTGCGTCGCTCCATCGGTTCGACCAAGAGCACTCGCTGTTCGGGGAGCATCGCAGCCACAATCATCCCGGGGAGGCCCGCACCGGAACCAACGTCAACGATGGTCCCGCTGCCCAAAAATGGCACCACCGCGGCAGAGTTCAGTATGTGCCGCTCCCACAGGCGACCAAGCTCACGAGGCCCGATCAGGCCACGCAATACACCCTGGTCCGCGAGCAGGCTCACAAAGGACTCGACCCGATGGAAGGACTCGCCAAAGTACTCCCGCACGGCCGCGCTCCCGTGGAGAGGGTCCGCGCCCAGCGGGTCGCCGCTGTTCTCGGGTGGGGTGCCTACCGTCACGTCTGCCACCAATGTTTCACGTGAAACAGATCACGCCTGAGGCGTGATCACCACGTGCCTGTCCGGGTCTTCTCCCTCGGACTCCGAGACGAGGCCCGCTTCGAGGACCACATCATGGACCACCTTGCGCTCGAACGCGTTCATCGCAGGCAAGGAGACGCCCTGGCCCGTCTCACGCACCTCGGCGATCGCCTCGCGAGCCTGCTCAGCGAGACGCTCGCGACGCCCCGCACGGAAGTCCGCGATGTCCAGCATCAGCCGGCTCATCTC
>JBKBNW010000280.1:0-2137 GCA_046295115.1 Demequina sp. | reverse complement strand
GTCCCTGATCGATCAGCAGGACCGTGCGGGTGAGGGTGCCGTGGAGGCGCTGCGGGTGGCGGCCGTCGGCGACGACGAGCAGTTCGCCGTCGCTGCCGCTCTCCTCGCCAATCATCTGGGCTTCGAGTCCCGTGTCGTGATCGGTGTACGGCTAGGCGACCTCGGCGCTGACTGGGCCGTGCCCCCGTGCCTCGAGACCTGCGCCGGCGAGAACGTGACCGCATGGGCCGAGGCGCGCGCGCTCGGGGGCGACTGGGTGGCATTGGACGCGACGCCACAGTTCACCGTCTTGCCGAGCCTGATCGAGGAAGGCCAGAACCCCCCGGAGCACCCCACCGAGCCCGACCAGGTGGCAGTGCAGGTGATCGACCCCCCGACCGTGCTGAGCGAGACGATCAATGAGTCCACGCCCGAGCCATCCACGGAGGACTCCACCTGGCTACAGGCCAACCTGCGCCTGGTTCTCGCCGTCACGACGATGGTGGCGGGAACCGTCCTGCTGGTGCTGCCGTTCCTCGTCTTCCCCGTGACCAAGCGCATGCATCGACGCTGGCGTCGCCGCGTCGCAGTCCCAGAGGTCGCGATGGTGGGCGCGTGGGAGGAGCTCATGGACCGCTACGTCGATGCCGGCATCGACGTCCCGCGCGGTCTGACCCGCGCAGAGACGAGCGACGTCCTCGACCGGCCCGCCGCCGCGTCGGTCGCCGCCATCGTCGACCGCGCCGTCTTCGCGGAGCACCCGCCCACGCGCGAAGCCAGCGAGGCACTGTGGGCCATGCTCGACGACGAGCGTGCGGCGCTGCGTCGGGAGATCCCGATGTCTCGGCGCATACGAGCCTCGCTCACGCCCGCCTCGCTGCTACTCAGGCTGCGTTCTCAGCGCACCCAAGAGGTGTCGACGCTGCGCAGGAAGGCCAGTCATGACGCCCCCTGATTCCTCCGCCGCAGCGACGCAAGGGCTGATACTGGCACTCATCGCGGCGCTCACCGGCCTGGCGCTGTACGTCTGGTACGCGTGGGCGCTATCCCGTGTGTTCCCGCGCCTAGGTGCCGATGCTTGGCGCGGCTGGGTGCCAGTTGTGAACGAGATGACCATCTTCGAGCGGGGCGGGGTGCCGGCCTGGAATGTCGCGTTCTACTACGTGCCGATCGCGAACCTTTACGCGCTCTACCTGCGGTTCGTCGCCACGGGACGGATCAATGCTCAGTGTGGCCGCGGCGCCGGGATGAGCGTGCTCGCGGTGCTGGTCCCGCCCGTGTGGGCGACGTCGCTCGCGCTCAGCCGTGCGGCCGATGCGGGGATCGCCCCACCATCCGACAGCGCCGTCGCGCATCGGCAGGTTCAAGGCGGCCTCGGGGAGGCCCAGCGCGCGCCGCGGACCCCACTCCCGCCGGTACCAGTGGCTCCCCACGCAGCGGATGCCGAACCCCACTCTGAGCGGCACGATCAGATCTCCTCCCACGCCGTGGGCACCCCGCAGACCACCCCTGCCGAGCCGATTCTCGTGCACGACCCGTGGGCACGGGACGTGGCGAGTCGGGCCGGGTCGGTCGGCACCGTCGAGGCGGCACCAGTCGAGGTGCCGTCCTGGATTGGAGCCGTCGGCGCTTCCGGCCCCTCCTCTCCACCCCTGGGAGCCCCGGCCTTGCACGCTGCCCCAGACGCGGACGACGGCGAGACGGTGGTCGTCGACAGGCGTCCCCGCGTCCACTGGTTCCTCGCCGTCGACGGAGCGTCGCCGCTAAAGCTCACATCGGAGCGGGTCGTGCTGGGCCGCCGCCCGCCCGCGACCGAACCCGGCACCCAACCGCTGGCCGTGCCGGACCCGACCCGGACCGTGTCCAAGTCTCACGCGCGACTCGATCTCGTCGAAGGCTCGTGGGTCATCACAGACCTGCATTCGACCAACGGCGTGCTGCTGGTCGACGCGGAGGGTCGGGAGGAGCTCGCCCAGCCCGGGCAGGCCGTCGCCGTCACGCCCCGGTTCGTCCTGGGCAAGCTGGGCATGACCATCACGTTCGAAGCGGAGGCCGAATGACCACGCTGACCATTGCGGGAGTCACGCTCACCATCGCCGCGGCCACCGATGCCGGGCTCAAGCGTCCCGTCAACGAAGACTCGCTGCTCGCGGACGGC
>JBKBNW010000279.1:0-2147 GCA_046295115.1 Demequina sp. | reverse complement strand
GGCCTCATCACGGTGGTAGGCGTCATGAGCCATATGGCTGATGCCGATACTCCGGCCGACCCCGGCAACGCTGCGGCCCGGTCCCACTTCGACCAGGCGGTGCGAACGGCGCGCCGGGCCGGGTTGCGCCCCGCGCACCGCCACCTCGCTGCCACCAGCGCAGCGATCACCGACCCGGCGGCCCGCCACACGATGGTGCGTATTGGGGCGGGCCTGGTGGGCATCGACCTCAGCGGGGCTTCGGAGGGGGCCCTGATTCCGTCCATGACCGTGACAGCACCGGTGTTGATGGTGCGGTCGGTGCGCGCCGGGCAGGCCGTGGGCTACGGCGGCCGGTGGCGAGCCCCGGTCGAGTCCCGCTTGGCGTCCGTACAAGCGGGGTACGCAGACGGGGTGCCCCGCATCGCGGAGGGCAAGGCGCAGGTGCTCATCGGAGCAGTGCGCTGCCCGATCGTGGGCCGAGTCTCCATGGACCAGGTTGTCGTGGACGTGAGCCGAGCAGCCGTGCAGCCCGGCGACACCGCAACGCTCTGGGGTCCCGGAGATCGCGGCGAACCCACGGTGTCCGACTGGGCTCAGTGGGCGGGCACGATTCCTCACGAGATCGTCACAGGGCTGGGCGACAGAGTCCAGCGCCGTATTGACCGCACTGCGGCCTCGGCGTGGGGGGTGAAGCGATGACTAGGGCAGCGGGGCTGGTCCGGGAGCGACGGCCGATGCGCGAGGCACCTTTGGTGGTCGCGGTCATTGGAGGCGGCGCCAACTGCGAGCACGAGGTGTCGCGCGCGAGTGCGCGAGCTGCCGCGCACGCTCTCGCCGCAGCAGGCATCACGACTGTGGAGATCGTGATTGGCAGGGACGGGTCGTGGCAAGTCGAAGGACGTGAGAGCTCTCTCAGCGCGGCCGTGACCTGTCTCGAACGGTGCGACGTGGTGTTGCCACTCGTGCACGGACCCGCAGGTGAAGACGGCACCCTCGCGGCGCTGTGTGACCTCGCCGGGGTGCCCTTCGTGGGTTCGGGGGTGCGCGCGGGTGCGGCGGCGATGGACAAGGCGATCACCAAGGCCGTCGCCGCCTCCGTCGGAGTGCCGACCGCGCCGGGTCGCGTAGTCAGGCCCGGCGAAGACCTCGACCTGTCGTGGGCCGGGCCCGTGGTGGTCAAGCCCGTCGCCGCCGGTTCGAGTTACGGAGTGACGCTCGTGGAAGAGCCGGATGGTCTCGCCGCGGCCCTCGCAGCGGCTTGGGCCTTAGGTGGGGACGCGCTCGTGGAACAGTGCATGGTGGGCCGGGAGATCGGCATCACCGTGTACGACTGGGACGGTGGACCCCAGGTGACGGCACCGCTGGAGGTGGTGACCGAAGGCATCTTCGACAGCAGCCGAAAATACGACGGCCGCGCCGTGTTCCGGGTGCCTGCCGAACTGTCGCAACCGGCGCTGTCCGAGTTGGAGGCACACGCCGTCACGATGTACCGGGCGCTGGGGTGCGAGGGGTTGGCCCGGGTCGACTTCTTCCTCACCGAGCAGGGGTGGTGCTTGAACGAGCTCAACACCACGCCGGGCATGACGGAGCACTCGCAGGTGCCCCGAATGTTCGCCGCTCACGGCGTGAGCTATCCGCAGCTGCTGTCACGCATGGTGAGAGAGGTGGCTCAGCCGGTCCCCACACTGGCGACGGCCAGGTGAGCGCTGCGAACTCGGTCGTCAGCCGTGACGTCGCTGTCGCTGGGCCACAGGGGCGCATCGCCCGCGTCGACGTCTTGCGAGGTGTGGCGGTAGCCCTCGTCATGCTGCGCCATGCCTGGCCGGACGCCTTTCCTGGGGCCGGGATCGTCGGCGTGGTGATGTTCTTCACGCTGTCGGGTTACCTGATCACCACCAGCCTGCGTCAGGAATGGGAAGGCCGCGGTCGGGTGGACTTCGCCCACTTCTACTGGCGACGGGCGGCACGGCTGGTGCCTGCGCTGCTGCTGCTGGTGGCGGGTTTCACGATCGTGACGCTGTGGTGGGACCCACTCGGGGATCGCGACGAGGTGGCACGCACAGTCGTGGTGGCACTGACGTGGACCTCGAACGTGCCGACGCTAGTGAACGGCGGCGCAATGTTCCACCTGTGGACGCTCGCCTTGGAGGAGCAGTTCTACTTGG
>JBKBNW010000278.1:0-2154 GCA_046295115.1 Demequina sp. | reverse complement strand
ACCCCGGTGATCGCGGTCAACGACGCCGCCACCAAGACCGGGTTCGACAACCGTTACGGCACCGGGCAGTCCTGCGTGCTGGCGATCGCGGACTTGCTTGACGCCGCCGGCGTCACGGTGCGCGACCAGCCGGCGCTCGTGATCGGCTACGGCCCCGTCGGAGTGGGCGTTGCCGCGCACCTGCGTGCGCTCGGCGCCGAGGTGCGCGTCGCGGAGATCGACCCCGTACGCGCACTGATCGCCGCGCACGACGGCTTCGAAACCGGCCCCGCCGAGGACCTCGCGACGGGCGCGCTGGTGGTGTCCGCGACGGGCGTGCCGCACACCGTGCCCGCGTCGATGATCCGCGCTGCGCGCGCCGTCGCGGTCGCAGGTGGTGTCCCAGGAGAGATCGTGTGGGACGGTGAGCTCGAGTCGGTGACGGACCACGTGGACAAGCTGGTGGGCACCGGCACGCTGGTGCTCGACCGCGGCGGCTGCATCAATGTCACGGCCGCCGAGGGCAACCCCATCGAGATCATGGACCTGTCCTTCGCGACACAGCTCGCGGCGATTGGCGAGCTCGTCACCACGCGACCGACGGTCGGAGTGCACGCGCTGTCGGACGCCGCGGTGGACCGGGTCGCGCGCGCGGCCGCCCGTGCTCGAGGCGGGGCGCTCGCGAACCCGCCCGCCCCACCCGCCGCCGGCGACGACTGGCGCTCGCCGCGATACTTGGCCCGCGCATCGGCCGCCCCCTCTAAGAGTCCGGAGGACTCGTGACCTCGTTCCCCGTCACCTTGTATTCGGCGGACCTCGTCCTGCCCGTGACCGCGCCGCCCATTGTGGATGGCGCGATCGCCGTGCGCGGCGAGAAGATCCTGCACGTCGGCGAGCGAGTGTGGGTCGAGCGGTCCCTTGCGGAGCGTGGCGTGCCCGTCGAGCACGTGCGCTGGCCCGGCGTGCTGATGCCAGGCCTTGTCAACGCCCATACCCACCTCCAGTACACCGGCATGGACCAGGTGGGCCGCGGGTCGTATCGCGGCTTCGAAGATTGGGCGAAGTCCTTCAACCCCATCTATGCGCTCCCCCACGACTGGGCGGCCGATGCGGCGGCGGGGGCGGCGATGCTGATCGCCTCCGGCACCACCGCGGCGGCGGACGTGGTCACCAACCCCGAGGCGGCACACGCGCTCCACGACGCGGACCTCGCGGGGATCGCGTACTGGGAGGTCATCGACTGGTCCAACGCGGACTGGGCCGCACGCGGCCGCGCCGAGGTCGAGGCCGCGCTTGATTCGTTGCCGTCCCGGCCGGGTACGGGGCTCAGCCCCCACGCCCCGTACTCGCTGGAGATCGTGCCCTTGCTCGAGATACCCGACATCGTCCGCGAGCGCGGCAGCCGCATCCACATCCACCTAGGCGAATCCGGCATCGAGCAGGAGTTCGATCACGACCACGCCGAGCCCTGGCACACCCACGGCATGGGCAGCCTCGCCGAGCTTCGCCAGGCGGGGTTCGGCACCTCGGCGACCGACTACGTGGACCACCTGGGAGTGCTCGGCCCCGACTGCCACATCGCGCACGGCGTCTACATGTCCGCTCGCGACCGCGGCATCCTGCGGGCACGTGGCACCACCGTCGCGCTGTGCCCGCGTTCCAACGAGGTCATCGGTCTTGGCGCCCCACCCGTCGCCGCATACCTGCGTGAAGGCAGCCCCATCGCGGTGGGCACGGACTCGTTGTCCTCCTCTCCCTCATTGGATCTGATGGGCGACGTGGCGGCGCTGATGCGCATCGCGCGCGTGCAGGGATACTCGCATGACGACCTGGCGGAGAGGCTGCTGCGGGCGGCGACGCTTGGCGGTGCGCACGCGATGGGCATCGACGAGGGCAACGGCCGGCGCGGCTACCTCGCCGTCGGCGCGATGGCCGATCTCGCGTTCTTCGACGTACCGGTCACCGACGTGACCGAGACCCTCACCACGCTGGCCGAGTCAGGCGAGGGCCGGGCCGCCGGGACCGTCATCGCCGGGCGCGTGCGCCACTCGACGCCCGCCTTCGTCACGGCCACGGGACTGGCCGCCTCGCCCCTGGAGCACGCATGACCACCCTTGGCACTGCGTCGGCTTTGGGGCTCGAGCCGCACCCCGAAGGCGGGTGGTTTCGCCGCAC
>JBKBNW010000277.1:0-2171 GCA_046295115.1 Demequina sp. | reverse complement strand
CGGTGGGCGCCCGAGTGTTCGGCGTCGAGGGCGCGGTGGCAGGGGGTTACGCGGGCGAGTCCGACACCGCGGTCGTGGAGGCGGACGAGTCAGACGGCTCGTTCCTGCGCTACCACCCCGAGGTCGCGATCTTGCTCAACATCGAGCCCGACCACTTGGATCACTACGGGAGCGTGCAGGCGCTCGAACAGGCGTTCGCCGAGTTCGCGCGCGACTGCCGGGTGCTGATCGCGTGCGCCGAGGACGAGACCGTGATGCGCGTGGCGCGCGCCGCGGCGACGGCGGGCGTCGAGGTGGTGACCTACGGGCGCGACCGTGATGGGGCGACTGCCAGCGCCGACGTCGTGGTCACCCCCGACGCGATCGTGCACGCAGGCGTGACCCATGCGCTCGAGGTGCCCATCCCGGGGGAGCACCAGCGCCTCAACGCAGCGGCGGCGTGGGCCGCGGCTGTGGCGGTGGGGGCCGACCCCGCCAAGGCGGCCGATGCGCTCGGCAGCTTCGCGGGCACTGGGCGTCGCTACCAGTTACGGGGCGAGGTCGGCGAGGTGCGCGTGGTCGATGACTACGCCCACCACCCGACGGAGGTCGCCGCAGTGCTGGCCGCGGCGCGCGCGGCGGGGGCGGGGCACCTGGTGGTGCTGTTCCAGCCCGCGCTGTTCACGCGCACCCAGCTACACGCGCAGGGGTTCGCGGACGCGCTGTCCGTCCCGGACGCGGACGTGGTGATCGCCGGGGTTCACGGAGACCGGGAGGACCCCATCCCGGGCGTGACGTCCGGCACCATCCTGGACCGCATGGGTGTTCCGAATAGTTCCTCCGCGCGAGTGGTCGAGGACCTCGCGGAGGCGGCCGCCGTCGCCGCGACCCTCGCGCGGCCCGGCACCCAGGTGATGACGGTCGGGTCGGGCACCGTGACGCTCGCTGCGGACTGGATCCTGGACGCCTTGCGCGCGCGCAACGAGCCGGACGGCGATGGCTGAGCAGCGCCGGCCCCAGGCACCCGCGCGCCCGGTGCTGCCCGCTAAGGCTGCCGCGCCGCCCGCTAAGCCTGCCGCGAAGCGCGCGTCAGCCACGGGGTCCAAGGGGGCTCCGGCTCGGCCGCAGGGTGCGCCGCCGGCCCGCCGCCTCGCCGGGGCCGCCGCCAGCGTCACACAGCGCGTTCGCAAGGCCGGGGGGTCGGCCGCGGGCTCCGGCGAGTCCTCGACGCGAGGTACCGCGGAGTCCGGGCGCGCCGCAGGCGGGCCCGCACGCGCCGAGGTGCGCCAGGTTTCCCCGAGGTCGAGCTCGACCCTCGCCGCGCATCGGCCGGACTCAGGTGCGCCGCGCGTCCCGACGCCGTGGGCAAAGGTCGCCGCCGGCTCCGCCGCGAACGTCACCACGCGCATGCAGGAGCGACTGCGCGAGCGCCGCACGGCCCGCACGCGACTGCTGGCGCTGCGGTGGGGAAAGCGGGTGGCGATCGCACTCGGAGCCGTCGGCGCGGTGTGGCTTGTGCTGCTGTCGCCCGTCTTCGCGTTCGATGCCGGTCGCCTCGATGCCTCGGGGTTCGGCAGCGTGGTCGACCCGGCGGAGGTCGAGTCGGTGATCGCGGCCCACGACGGCACGTCGCTCGCCATGCTCGATGCACGTGCGATCACCGGTGAGCTTGAGGCGCTCGTGGGGGTGCGGGAGGCCACGCTGACGCGAGTGTGGCCCTCGGGCCTGCGGGTCGAGATCTTGTCGTCCGAACCCGTGGCGGCGATCCCCGATGCGAGCGGGGGGTTCGTACTCGTGGACGATCGCGGCGAGCCGGTCGACTCGGCTGCGGAGCCGCCGGCGCACCTGCCCGTCGTGACGATCCCGATCGGCACCGGGGAGACTCGAATTCTGCACGGCGTGCTCGCCGTGATCGACGAGTTGCCGGTGTCGTTGCGCGACCGCGTGGAGGGCGTGGAGGCGGACACCGAGGACTCGATTCACTTTGTGCTGCGAGACGGCCCGCGAGTCGAGTGGGGAAGCGGCGAGCAGTCGGCGCTGAAGGCAGAGGTGCTGCAGGTGCTGCTCGACTCGCCCGAGGCGTCCAAGGCCGACGTGATCGACGTGTCCGCGCCCTCGCTGCCCATCACTCGCTCGCAGTAGTGCGGCACGCGCCGCGGTTCCTCGAGCCGGGCACAGCTCGCGGTCAGCGG
>JBKBNW010000276.1:0-2179 GCA_046295115.1 Demequina sp. | reverse complement strand
GGCCACCTGGCTGCCCTCGTCCTGGACGGCGGCGCGGCCGTCGGCAATTGCGGGGAGGTCGCCGGGACGGCCGGACGGCAGCGCGACGGCCCATGGCGACCAGCGCCCGGGCTCTCCGCCAGCCTCGACGGCGAGTTCGTCACGCTCCACCAGGCCGGGACGGGCCGCGAGTGTCACACGTGCGGCGGTGTTGTCGGCCTCGAGCAGCGCGTCTATCTGGCCGGCACGGCCGTCGGCGGCGAGGGCGCGCTCCAGCTCGGCTACCACCCACTCGGGGTGCGAGTGACGCACCGCCTTGGCCGCGCGCGACGTGCCGGGCGCCACCAGCGCGAGCCACGCATCGGCCGTCTTCTCGGTGACGCGGCGCATGATCGCGTTGGCAAACTTTGCGGCGCCCTGGCCGCGCTCGCGGCGCACCAGGTCGACCGTCTCCGAGACCGCGGCGTGGGCGGGCACTCGCATCGCGAGCACCTGATGCGCGCCGATCCACAGTGCGGATCTCACCTCGGGGTCGAGCGACTCGGGCTCCCGCTTTGCGGCCTTGCCGATGATCGCGTCATACAACCCACGCATGCGCAGCGCGCCATACGCGAGCTCCGTGGCGAAGGCCGCGTCGCGACCGTCCAGGCGTGCCTGGTCGATGAGCCCCGGCATCACCAGGTTGGCGTAGGCGTCGTCGTCCGTCACTGCCATGACGCAGCGGTAGGCGACGTCCCGCGCCCCGCTCATGCGTCGCCCAATACGGCGGCGTCGCCCAGGCGGGCGCCCCGCCACCAGGCGTCGGCTTGAACCTGGCCCTTGCCGGCGGGCTGCACCCAGCCGAGTTCGACCGGATGCCCGCCGGTGCCCACTGTCACGGCGCCGTCGTGGGCCGCTATTTGGCCGGGGACAGTGGCGGGCAGGTCCGCGCGCTCGCGCACGGGCCCCACCTTCATGGCCGTGCCGTCGGGCAGCGTGGTCCACGCTCCGGGGGCGGGCGTGCACCCGCGGATCTGGCGGCCGACCACGTGAGCGGGACGCTCCCAGCGCACGTAGGCGTCGTCGCGCGACAGTTTGGGCGCGTGGCTCACGCCGTCCTCGGGCTGCGGGATGGGGGTCGCCTGGCCGGCGCCGAGCGCCTCGATCGCCTGGGCAAGCAACGGGGCGCCGGCATCGGCCAGGCGCTCCAGCAGGGTGCCGGTGGTGTCGTCGGGCCGGATTCGTTCGGACATGGAGCCGATCACGGCGCCGGTGTCCATCCCCTCGTCGAGCACGAAGGCGCTCGCGCCCGTGAACTCGTCGCCGGCCATGATGGCCCGCTGCACGGGCGCCGCTCCGCGCCAGGTGGGCAGGAGCGAGAAGTGCAGGTTCACCCAGCCCAGTCGGGTGGCGTCGAGCAGGCCCTTGCGCAGGATCTGCCCGTATGCGACCACCGCGGCGACGTCAGCGTCGAGCCCCGCGATCTCAGCAATAAAGTCCGGGTCCGAGGCCCGCTCGGGCGTGTACACCGTCCACCCCTGCTCCAGCGCATAGGCCTTCACCGGCGACGGGTGCAGGTCGCGGCCGCGCTTGCCCCTCGCGTCCGGCTGGGTCACCACGGCGACGATCTCGTGCC
This sequence comes from Demequina sp., assembly GCA_046295115.1. Classification (GTDB taxonomy): domain Bacteria; phylum Actinomycetota; class Actinomycetes; order Actinomycetales; family Demequinaceae; genus Demequina. The sequence continues at coordinate 585 of JBKBNW010000276.1, read as the reverse complement.
GAGCGGCGAGGGCCTTCAGGCTCGGAAGTGCGATGTCGGGGGTGCCGGCAAATATCAGACGCATGCGTCCATCGTAGGGCGGCGTGGTGAGCGTCAACGCGGGAGCTCAAGGGGGCCGTCGACCCGCATGCGGAGCTCGCGCTTGGCCTTCGAGGCCTCGCGCTGCGCCTCCCGCACCACGTCCACCACCGCCTGGGCCTGCGACCGTGGCACCAGGACGCCGGCGCCGTCGGGAAGGTCGATCAACGTGGTCGCAGCGTTGGGCTCGTCCTCGATCCCGGCGCGGCTGAGCGCATCCATCACCAGCTCCCGTTCCCCGTGCAGGGTCACGTAACGCCGATGCGGCGGCAGGCCGAGCGCGCTGCGCTCGCTGTACTCGTCGCGGGCGGCCTCGGCCGGCGACCACGTTGACAGGGCGCGGCGCACCGCGGGCGGCACCTCGCCCACGATCGTCACCGCGCCGCCGTGGTGCCGCCCGCGCACCAGCGCCGCGGCGCTGAGCCACCAGCGAATGGCCTTCAGCTCGCCCCCTAGTCCGGTCCCTGCGGGAACGCCTGCGTCGGTCACCACCAGGTGCCGGTAGCC
>JBKBNW010000275.1:0-2183 GCA_046295115.1 Demequina sp. | reverse complement strand
ACGATCATGACCGCCCACATCGTGGTTCCGGCCCTCGACCCCGAGCAGCCAGCGACGTTCTCGCGCCCTATCCTCACGGACCTGTTGCGCCGCGAGATGGGTTTCGAGGGGGTCATCGTCTCCGATGCGCTCGACATGGTGGGTGCTTCTGGTGAGATCGGCATCCCGGCCGCGGCGGTGCGCGCGCTCGCCGCGGGGTGCGACCTGCTGTGCATTGGCACCGCGAACACGGACCGCCAGATCGACGAGATCGTCGCCGCGGTCGACGGCGCGGTTGCCGAGGGGAAATTGCCGGCTGAGCGTGTCGAGGACGCCGGTAGGCGCATCGGCGCGATGGCCGATGCGCTCGCTGGCGAGGCAGGCGATGCGGAGACGGTCGCGGCCTCAGGTCCGGACCACCTCACGGTTCGCCGGGCGTTCCACATCACCGCGGGTGCGGCCGCGCGCCTCGAGCGCCGCCGGTCCGCAGGGCAGGCCATGTACTGGATCCGCCTCGAGTCCGCCGCGAACATCGCCGTGGGGAACGGCCCCTGGGGCGTCTTCGGTGCGGGCGTGACGGCAGACGTCACGGTGGGGCCTAGTGCGGCCATCGACCTCTCTGCCGTGCCGCGCGGCGCGATGGTGGTGGTCGTCGGCAAGAACAATCACCGCCACCCGTGGGCGCAGCAGGCCATCGATGCGCTGCGGCCGCTCGACCCGATCGTGGTCGACATGGGCTGGCCCGACCTGACGGAGCCCTACGCGGATATTGCCACCTTCGGTGCCTCACGCCTGGTGGGCGCTGCGCTTGCCGAGGTGCTCGCGTGAGCGCGCCGCGCATCGGCGTCGACATCGGCGGCACCAAGGTGGACGCTGTGGTGCTCGGTCCAGACAACGCGCTGCTTGCGCGCCACCGCGTGCCGGTAACTCGCGGCGCCGAGGGCGTGGTCGCGTCTGCGTGTGCGGCCGTGTCGGCCGCGACGGCCGATGCGGGGGTCTGCGTCACCGACGCGGCGTGCGTGGGAGTCGGCATCCCCGGTGCGGTGCGGGCGGGCGTCGTCGAGCACGCGCTCAACCTGGACATCGAGCGGCTCGCACTCGCCGAGGTGTTGGGCGAGCACTGGGGCGTGCCGGTCGCGGTCGAGAACGATGTCAACGTGGCCGCGCTCGGCGCCTGGCACCTGATGGGCGGCGGGCACTCGTCAGTCGCGTACCTGAACGTGGGCACCGGGCTGGCCGCCGGGCTCATCCTCGACGGACGGCTGTGGCGCGGCGGCAGGGGAGCCGCTGGCGAGATCGGCCACATCTCGATCGACCCCGCGGGCCCGGTCGGCGCGGACGGACTCCCCGGAGGGCTGGAAACCTACGCCTCCGGCAGCGGCATGGCTCACCAGTGGGGGCGCGACGGTCACGCCGCGGTGGATGTGCTTGCTGCAGCGCGCGCGGGGGATCCCGACGCACAGGCCATCCGCGTGGGTCTCATGTATGGCGTCGCGACGGCAGTGCGCATTCTGGTGCTGACGCTCGACGTGGATCGCGTCATGCTCGGCGGAGGGCTCACCGGAATGCGGGATGAGCTGCTCGACGGCGCGCGCCGGGAGGTCCGCGGATGGGAGGAGGCGTCGCCCTTCCTCGCGTCGCTCGACATGGGCGCGCGCATGGTGCTCGCCCCGCACGGCGAGCCGGTCGCGGCGATCGGCGCCGCGAAACTGGAGGTGCCACATGGCTGAGGTACTGGTGTTCGACAGCAAAGAGGCAGCTGCGCGGGTGGTCGCGGACCACGTCGCCACCGCGGTGCGCGAACGCCCCGAGTTCACGCTGGGAGTCGCCACGGGCTCGACCCCGTTGCCCGTCTACGCGGCGCTCGCGGAGCATGCGGCTCGGGGACTCGACTTCTCACGCGTGGCCGCGTTCGCGCTCGACGAGTACGTGGGGCTGCCCGCCGGGCATCCTCAGTCGTACGCCGAGGTGGTCGCCCGCGAGGTCACCCGGCCACTAGGTCTGGACCCTGCACGGGTGCGGGTGCCGGACGGCGCGACCGCAGGCATCGCAACCGCGGGCGATCGCTATGAGGCGGCTCTGGAGGCCAATGGAGGGGTTGACCTGCAGTTACTGGGCATCGGCGCCACCGGGCATCTCGCGTTCAACGAGCCCGGATCCTCGTTCGCGTCGCTCACGCGCGTCAAGACCCTGACCGAACGCAC
>JBKBNW010000274.1:0-2214 GCA_046295115.1 Demequina sp. | reverse complement strand
GCCGCGGCCTGCTCATGCGGAGGGTAGCCCGCGGCGTCCCAGCGGTGTAGTAGCCAGGTCCCGGCGACGATCGCGACGGCGCCCACGACGATCCACCCGGCCAGCACTGCGACGTGCCATTGCCGTCGCCGCATCGGCCATGCCGCGGCCAGCACTCCCACCAGTAGCGCGCCGGCCACCACGTCCGCGAACCGATGCGCGAAGGCAGCGACTTGGGTAAGGCCTGCCGCGCCGGTGACTAACGCCGCGATAAGAACGACCACGCTGCCCGGTATCGCAGCTGGCAGGAGCCAGGCGATGACCACAAGGCAGGAGACCGTGACAACGACGTGCCCGCTGGGGAGCGTGTTCTCCAGGTACGCGTACTCGCCGAGGTAAGGGCGGGGGAGCACCAGGTCTCTCAAGACCGCTGCCAGTGCGTACGCCACGACCGGCAGGAGCGCCGCAACCACCGCGTCTCGCCGCCGGCCCCGCACAAATGCAATGAGCACAGTGACCGCCGCCGCGGCGGCAGCGGCGAGGGGGATGCCCCGGCGCGCCGCGTCGGTGAGCTCTCCACGCTGATCGCGCACCAGCGCGGTGGCCCCGAGCGAGGCGGCGTCCATGCGCTGGCCATCCTCGAGTGTCACATGGAGCCAATACACAACGGCGAAGGCCGCGCATAGCGCGGCGACGCAGATCACGGTCCAGGCGATCACGTACAGGGAGGTGCGCCTCATCAACCCCCCCTGTTCGGCCGCTTTTTCAGCCTAGCTCACAGCCTCCGGCCGCACGAGGGTGTCAGAGAGGAAGGCCCTGACATCGCCCATGACGCGTTCGTCGACGGAGTGGCCAAGGCCGGGGTACACCCGTTCCGTGAGCGCACTGTGGCCCGGCAGGAACCCGGCCGTGAGCGTGACGGTGGCCCGCGGAATGACTGCGTCCGCGTCGCCCCGACCCCAGAACACCGCCGGCCGCTGCTCGGCCAAACGCGCATCGGCCGGCTGAGGCGCCTCGGTGACGAACCCCGCAAGCACCACGGTCGCGTCTACGCGTTCCGGGCGCGTGCGGAGCAGTTGCAGCGCCATCAGGCCGCCCTGCGAGAACCCCATTGGGACCACGCGTGCGTCGGCTCCGAGGTGGGCGTCGATCCACGCCCACAGCGCCGCAGTCGCCTCATCGACGAGCTCCGGCGCCGGGGGAGCGGGAAGGGACAGGGGGAACCACGCGAATCCCGCGCCGGGCATAGGCAGCGGTGCACGCAGCGACACCCACGGCATTCCTGCCGGCAGCCACGGCGACAGGCCCGCCAGGTCACCCTCGTGCGAACCGTAGCCGTGCAGCAACACAGCGACCGGGCCAGGGGGAGGGGAGGCATCGTCCCAGTGCGGGGAACGAATCGCGGCGGTAAGGTCCATGCCTCCAGTATCCCGGGCCCAGCTGGAGGCCATAGACGCTGAGGCCAGGCATGGCGCACCTGCGTTCGTCTCGCGGGCATGCGAGGCCCGTGCTTGACTGGCGGGGCGGGCGCGGGTGCGCGCCATCACACGGAGGGTAGCGACATGGCAGTGCACAGCAAGGCATCGACCGTCTGGAACGGCTCACTGGCGGACGGCACGGGAACGACCACGTTGGGGACGGGGGCAGCCTCGCTCGCCATCGACTGGAAGGCGCGTGCGGAAGGTTCCGAGTCCACGACCACTCCAGAGGAGCTGATCGCGGCCGCGCACGCCTCCTGCTACTCGATGGCGCTGTCGCACGCGCTCAGCGAGGCCGGCACGCCACCGGAGCAGATCGAGACCAGCGCGGAGGTGTCGTTCGTGCCGGGAGAGGGCATCAAGTCTTCCTTGCTGACGGTGAGCGCGAGGGTGCCCGGAATCGATCAGGTGCAGTTCAGCCAGTTCGCCGACGAGGCCAAGGATGGTTGCCCCGTGTCGCAGGCCCTCGCCGGGGTACACATCGCGCTGGAGAGCGCGACCCTGCTCTGACCTGGGCGCCCCTCACAGGGTGCGGTGCGTGAAGCGACCCGCCACGAGCGTCGCGGTGACGGGCATGCGCACGAGCGCCGAGTCGACGCAGTGGAGCGGGTCCGCCTCGAGCACCACCAGGTCCGCCGCGCCGCCCTCGTCCACATGCAATGCACCCGCCGAGGCCACCAGCGCCTGCTCACGGGTGAGGGCGTGCTCGGGATGCCACGGCTCACGCTCGTCGGCGCTGCGGTGGACGGCGGCGGCA
>JBKBNW010000273.1:0-2214 GCA_046295115.1 Demequina sp. | reverse complement strand
ATGCCGATGCCTCACCGACCGACCCCCCGCAGGAGACCGCATGAACGCCATCCCGTCCCGCAGGCTCGTGATCGTGGTGCGCGCCGACCCGGTGATCTGCGGTCACTCTGGGGAGGCACGCAACCTCGCCGAGGCCGCCCTCACCCGTGGGTACGACGACGTCCGGATCCTGACCTGGCCGCTCGACCGGCTCCAAGAGACGGGACTGCCGCTCAAGCCGTTGGACACCGTCCTGCCCTACAGCCCCGGCATCGTCGTCGAGAGGCCCGAGCCGGTGGGCGGCTACAAGATCCCCGACGGCCGCTACCTTGCCGGGCTCACGGGCCGCCTGGTCGAGCTGTTCACCGACGGCGTGCCGACGGTGTGCATGTCCCTGTACCTGTCGCCCCACACGACGGCCGTGGCCGATGCGGTCAGGACCGCGCGCTCGACCGGACTGCCCGTGCGGGTCACCACCATCGCGGAGGCCGTCGGTTCTGACATCACCGACGTGGTGCGCGCATGCGTCGAGGAGGACCGGTTCGGAGCCGCCGCGCACGTGTTGGCGAGCTACCTCAGCCAGGACGTGTGCGTCGCGGTGTCGGAGTACACCAAGACCGTGATTGTCGAGGCCGCCGCCCAGATCGACATCCGGCACGGAACGGCGTTCGCGTCCCAATGCCGCGAGCGCATCGGCATCTCCTACCCCGCGATCGACACGGCCGCCTACCTCGATCTAGACCCAGCCCGCACCGCCGGCGTGCTCGCGGCCCGCGGGCTCGAGCGCGACGGCTACGTGCTGTTCCTGTCCCGGCTGGGCAACGCCAAGGGCGTCGACGACCTCATCGACGGATTCGCGGCGTCCATGGCCGGGCATTCGCTCCGGCTCGTCATCGCCGGTCGCGGCCCGGATGCCGATGAGATGCGCCGCCACGCGGCAAGCTCCCCCGCGGCGGAACGCATCGTGTTCCTGGACGACGTGGGCGACGAGGAGAAGCCGCACCTGATGGCCGCCTGCGCCGTCTACGCGCTGCCATCAAAGCCCCGCCCCGAGTTCACGGAGACGTTTGGCATCGCGCTCGTCGAGCAGATGCTTGCCGGCGGGGGTCCCGTCATCACGACGGCCACCGGCGGCATCCCCGAGGCCGTGGGAGACACCGCGCTCACGGTGCCGGTTGACGACCCGGCCGCGATCGCGGGCGCCATCGACACCGCGGTGCTGGGCATGGATCGCGCCGCGCGGTCCGTGCACCGCCACCGCGCCCGGGCGTACGCCATGCAGTTCGACAGGGCGGTCGTGTTCGACAGGCTCTTCGAGAAGGTGACCGCCGCCGTCGGCTAGCGAGCCGCGCTCGCGCGCCCGTGCCAGATCAGGCGCTCGCGCGCCTGTGCCCAATCAGGCGCTCGCGCGCCGGCGGCGGGCGAGGATCTGGTCGAGCGCCGCCGTAGTCGGCGAGGGCTCTTCGCTCACGCGCTGGCCGTTGGTCGACTGCAACGGGGCGTCGTCCGCCCGCAGGTCTCCCCAGCGCGCGGCGCGCGCCTTCGCGACGTCGTAGTCCTCGTCGGTGATGGGCCGCGCCTCGCGCGGGCGCACCGAGGACTTGAGGGTGTACGCAGGGGCGGGCATCTCTTGCGGGCTCCACGGCGTGGGGTCGGCGGGCTGCTCGATGGTCTTCTCAACCGGTAACTCGGGGGATGGCACCGGCGCGGGTGCGGCCAGGGGCGCTAGGTCCTCAGAGGTCAGCACGCGGATCGCCTGCGTCGCGAGCTCCGACGGCTGCACCTCGTGACCGGCCGCCCGCTCCCGCGTGACAGTGCGCAGCGCCTGGGTGGCCGTCGCGGCGGCCTCGACCTCTCTGGCGACCGCGAACACGGCCTCGTCGGCGCGACGCTGGGCGGCGGCCGCTCGGGAACCGGTGACAAGGAGGCCCAAAAACGCCGCGGTGGCAACTGCTCCCACGATCGGCGTCAACGTGGTGAGGGCGACCGCGACCCACGTCCCGGTCGCAATGATCATGGCTGCCGCTGCGACACTCGCGCGGCGGCGCGCCTGCGCCCCACGCTCGGCCAACACGACTGCGCGGTCGCGCCGGAGCGCGTAGCGCTCACGCTGCGCGTGGACTGCGGCGCGGTCGAGGGGCGTCGCTGGGCGCGACATCGACTCGGCGCGGTCGCTCAACCGGACCGCGCGCTCGCCACCGGTGCGTAGCAACGGCACCTCGCCCGAGTCGCTCG
>JBKBNW010000272.1:0-2231 GCA_046295115.1 Demequina sp. | reverse complement strand
CGCCAACCACGACGGCGGACGCATCGCGTTCGGGCCCGATGGCTACCTCTACATCGCCACCGGCGACGCCGCACAGCCCGACCTCGCGCAGGATCGCTCGACCTTGCACGGCACCATCCTGCGCGTCGTGGCCGACGGGCCCGAGGGCGACGAGGACGGCGCCCCGGCCCCCGACAACCCCTTCGACGACCTGGTCTGGAGCTTTGGCCACCGCAACGTCCAGGGCCTCGGATGGGCGCCAGACGGCACCATGCTGGCATCGGAGTTCGGCCAGGTAGAGGCCGACGAGCTCAACGTGATCGTGCCAGGGGCGAACTACGGATGGCCGCTCGTCGAGGGGCTGATCGGCGCGCCGGACGGCACCGGGCTCGGCGACACCGTCGACGGCCTCACCTACCCGGTGGCCGAGTGGAGGCCGACCGCGGTGTCGTCTCCCAGCGGAATCGCGGTCACCGAGGAGGGGGCCTACGTCGCGGCTTTGCGTGGGCGGGCGATCTACCGAGTGCCGTTCACCACGGACGGGGTGGGCGAGCCCCAGGTGCTGGTCGACGACCTGGGACGAGTGCGGGCGGTCGCGATCGGACCAGACGGTGCCCTATACGCGCTCACGAACAACACGGATGGCCGCGGCGACCCGCGCGAAGGCGACGACCGCATCGTCCGCATGGAGTTGGCGCCGGCGAACTGAGGCGACGCCGCGCTAGGCGCCGTCGGCAGAATCGTGGGTCGTTCGCGCCGGCTCGGGGACAATCGCAATATTGACCGAGTACAGGCGGGCGTCCGGAGACCGCTGCTTTCCCCCGTACGTGGTCATCAGCGCGAGGACATCCTCGTGGAGCCGCACGCGGTCCTCATCGGTGAGCCACACAGGTGTGTGCCGCAAGGTGAGTTGAGACGGCTCCCAGGCATCGCCCGCCTCTGCCAGATACCGGCCAGCAGCGGTCACCACCATGTCGGAGAGCGTCTCCACCACGCCCAACACCTCGCCCGGGCTGGTCGAGCCGAGTTCCTCGTCGCTCAGGGGCGCGTGGCCGAGCACCACCCGGTACGTGCGCTCGAGCGCACCCCCGCGGCGCTCCTCCCCCACGACCTCGATCATGCCGCCGGCGACGAGCTGGGAGACCGCGCGGTAAAGCGACGCCTGGGAGACCTCGGGCATGAGTTGGTGGACCTGACGGGTGGTGAGGTCCTCGGCGCTGAGCGCCACCACAATACGCATCCGCAGGGGATGCATCAGCAGTCGTGCACGCTCGGTAGCCACGCCTCCATTGTAGAGATCGAAAGTGAATACGGCCTGGTGAACACGGCTAAAAGGGCTTTGCAACGCCGATGCGCGGGCTAGCGGCCGACGGTGCGCACAGTCTTGGCGGCTCCGGCCTGCTCGCGCGGGCGAATCACCAGCTGATCGACCGCCACATGGTGAGGGCGCGTCACCGTCCACGCGATCGCATCGGCGATGTCGACCGCCGTCAGTGGCTCGATACCCTCGTACACGGCCGCCGCCGCATCCTCGTCCCCGCCGAACCGGCGAACAGAGAACTCCTCGGTGTGCACCATGCCCGGAGCGATCTCGATGACCCGCACCCCGGTGCCGGTGAGTTCGAGCCTGAGGGTGCGCGTCATCGCGACGGCGGCGTGCTTGGCCGCGACATACCCCGCGCCGTTCTCGTAGGGCTCGTGGCCGGCGGTGGAGGTCACGACCACCACGTCGCCGCGCCCCGATGCGGTCAGCGCGGGCAGCAACGCCTGCGTGACGCGCACGGTGCCCACGACGTTCAACTCGTACTGTGCGGTCCACGCCTCGAGGCTCGACGTCGCCACCGGTTCCCAGCCGATCGCGCCGCCGGCGTTGTTGATCAACACGTGCACGGGGCCGTCGAGGTCGCGGGCGAGCCGGTCCACGTCGGCCTGGGAGGTGATGTCTGCCTGCACGACCGCGCAACCGGTCAGCGCCGACAGCGCGTCGAGCCGGTCCCGTCGGCGCGCGACCGCGGTGACCCGCATGCCGTGGTCGCGCGTGAGAGAGCGGACGGTCTCGTACCCGATGCCGGACGATGCCCCGGTGACCACGGCGTGCAGTTGCTCCATGGACACGAGGCTAGGCCACGGCATCACAGCGAGGAGAAGAGCTCACCCACTCCAGGGAAGAACTTGCCGGTGCGCCCCGCGTACTCGTCGTAGCCGTCGTACATGGCTCTCAGGTACTGCTCCTCGACGCGCGTCTTGTATTC
>JBKBNW010000271.1:623-2264 GCA_046295115.1 Demequina sp. | reverse complement strand
CAGCAGCTCGTGGCCGGCGCCGTGGACCCCAAGAGCGTGCTGCGCATTCTCGGACCCCGCGCCACCCAGAAGCACCTGGTGGACGAGGTTCAGAACGTGTACCGCTCGCAGGGTGTGGAGATTCACGACAAGCACATCGAGGTCATCGTGCGGCAGATGCTGCGCCGCGTGACCGTCCTCGAGGCCGGCGAAGCACCACTGCTGCCGGGAGAGCTCGTCGAGCGCTCACGGTTCGAGAAGGCCAACCGTGCGACCGTCACCAGCGGAGGCAAGCCGGCATCGGCGCGTCCCGAGCTGATGGGTATCACCAAGGCGTCGCTCGCGACCGAGTCGTGGCTGTCCGCGGCCTCCTTCCAGGAGACCACGCGCGTGCTCACCGAGGCCGCGATGTCCGGCAAGTCCGACCCGCTGGTCGGCCTCAAGGAGAACGTCATTCTCGGAAAGCTCATCCCCGCGGGTACCGGCTTGCAGAATTACGCCACCGCGACGGTCGAGCCGACGGAAGAGGCGAAGTCCAACCTGTTCCCGACCTTCGGTTACGAAGAGTGGGACGGCCAGTACTTCTCCGAGGGCACCGGCGAGGCAGTCCGCCTCGAGGAGTTCGACTTCCCGCGCGAGTAAGACGACACCGCTTCAACGGCCCGGTTCCGCCTCACGGCGGGACCGGGCCGTTGTGCGTGTGGCGTGCCGTGGCACGTGGGGTTGTGTGGCGACCGCATGAGGGTGGGTCGGCGCAGGCGGCCGATGCGCGGGCGCGTCAGCGCAGGCCAGCGCAGGCCCGCGAGGGCGGGCGAGGTCCTGCGCTGACCCCGCCACCGCATCGGCGCTGGGCTCAGAAGCGCGACGGGTGGAAGGCGAGTTGAGCGGCGACGTAGCCGCGCTCCCGGGACACGATCTGCGCGCGCCCAGCGGGGGCCTGCTGTGGCTTCACCTTGCCGATCAGCGCGCCTTCCTCCGGATTCCCGCTCAGCAAAATGCCAGTGGACCCGATGTCGGTGAGGCGCTGGATGATCGGGTCGTACGCCGCCCGGCTCGCTCCGCCCGCGCGCCGCGTCACAATCAGGTGCAGGCCCAGGTCGGCCGCCTGAGGAAGCAACGTGGCCAGCGGCGCGAGCGGATTGCCTTGCGACGTGGCGACCAGGTCGTAGTCATCGACCAAGATGAACCCCTCGGCTCCGCTCCACCACGAGCGGTTGCGCAACTGCTCCGGGGTGACGTCCTTCCCGGGGATGCGCGTCTGGAAGAACGACACCAGCTCCTGGATGCCCGTCGTCGCCTCGTCGTGGCTACCGAGGGACGCGCCCACGTACTCATCGGGCAGGTCGCCCAGCAGCGAGCGGCGGTAGTCGACGACAAAGATCTTCGCCTGTTGGGGGGTGTAGAGACGGGAGATCTCGTGCGCACATGCGCGCAGGAACGAGGTCTTGCCCGACCCGGCGTCGCCGTAGAGGTACAGGCACGGCTCGTCCACGGAGTTGATCCCGAAGGGCGCGAGTGCGGACTCGTCGATGCCGAGCAGCATTCGCGGCTCATCGGGCCGGGACAGCGCACGCACCTCGTCGAGTGTGATCTGCGTTGGCAGCAGCCTCAGCTTGGGCCCGGCGGGACCCTGGTAGGAATCGGCGATGCGCGTGACGAGGG
>JBKBNW010000271.1:0-613 GCA_046295115.1 Demequina sp. | reverse complement strand
GATGCCATCCGCGAGCGTGCGCGGATCGGCGTCGCCGTCGATGCGGGGCAGGGCGGTGAGGGTCTGCAGCTTCTGCGGGCTGAGGCCTCGTCCAGGCGCGCCCGCGGTGACGTTCGCTGCCGCCTTGCGGTCGACCTCAGAATCTGACGGGTCGCCTAGCCGCAATTCGAGCCGGGTGCCAATGAGGTCCTTGACGTTGGACCGGATCTCGAGCCATCGCGATGCGGTCATCATGATGTGCACCCCGAAGGTGAGGCCGCGGGCCGCGATCCCGTGGATCACCGGCTCGAGGCTTTCGAACTCCGTCCGGAGCGTGCCCCAGCCATCCACGACCAGGAACACGTCCCCGTATCCGTCGTCGACGACCCCTTCGGCCCGGCGTTGGCGATAGGTGTCCATCGAGTCGATGCCGTGCTCGCGGAAGTACCGTTCGCGGGCATCCACGATGGACTGCACCTCGGACACCGCGCGCCTGACGATGTCGGGCTCTGAGCGGGTCGCGAGCCCCGCGAGATGGGGGAGCGACTGCATGCCCGCGAAGGACCCGCCGCCAAAGTCCAGCACATAGAACTGCACCTCGCGCGGGGTGTGTGTGAGCGATAGTGCCGCCACC
>JBKBNW010000270.1:0-2283 GCA_046295115.1 Demequina sp. | reverse complement strand
CGGGCTCCTCGAAGAGTGCCGGGGACTTGCCGAGCGGGCTCCACGACTGGGTAAGGATGCCGCGCTGCTGGTGCTCCGCGCGCATCTGCTCCTGAATGAAGTAGGGGTGGAGCTCGATCTGGTTGAGCGCGGGGGTCACTCCGCTGTCCTCGACGATGTCCGCGAGGTGCCGCGCGGTGAAGTTGGACACCCCGATGGAGCGCACCACGCCGCTGCTGCGCAGGTCCACCATGGCCCGCCACGCGTCGCGGTACTTGTTGGTCAGGGGGTTGGGCCAGTGGATCAGCAGCACATCGATGCGCTGGAGCCCCATCCGCTCGAGCGACTCCTCCACCGACGCGATCGCCAGGTGGTAGTCGTGGTGGCGCCCGGGCAACTTGGTCTGGATCGTGAGTTCGTCGCGGTCCACGCCGTTGTCCTCGAGCCAATCGCGGGCGGCGCGGCCCACTTCTGGCTCATTGTGGTAGTTCACCGCGGTGTCGAGCAGGCGGTAGCCGTTGTCGAGCGCGGAACGGACCGCCTGGTAGCCCTCGTCTCCCTTGAGCGGGTAGGTGCCAAACCCGATCGCTGGAATCTCGTGGCCGTCGTTGAGCGTGTGGGTGGGAATCGTCATGGCTCCACGCTACGCCCGATGCGCGACAAGGGCGCATCTGCCACGGCGAACGGAGTCCGTGACGGCCATTGAGGCCCGCGTGCCGCCCTGCTACTTTTGCCTCGTGACATCACCACGTGACACGACGCCGCCGTCAGCACGCGCGTTGCGACGCTCGAACCGCAAGATCGACGATGCCGAAAGCGGCATGAGGAGCGCGGTCGCACAGATCCAGCAGGAGCTTGACGAGCTCGACGCACGGGTGGGGACGTTGCGGGGCGCGTGGACCGGCGAGGCCTCAGACGCCTACGACACCGCACAGCGCGAGTGGACCCTCCACCTGACGAACATGCGCGCGTTGCTCGACGACTACGGCACCCGCCTGCAGCGCATCAACGACCGCTATCGGGTGGCGTCGGCGACGGTGCAAGGGAAGATTTGGTCGTGACGGGGACTTCTCCGCTCGACAGCAGCGCACACGACCCTCTCGAGCGCATAGGCCAGATCGGGGACCGCATGCGGGCGCTCCGCGGCCGCCTCGCCACGATGCGCGACGCATGGCCCGTGGGCGAGGTGTTCGAGGGCGAGGATGCCAGCGGCGCACTGCGGGTGGTGCTCACCGCAGAGGGCCGAGTGAGCCAGGTAGTGCTCGAGGACGACTGGCGCGAGCGCATCGGCGTCCGGTCGCTCGCGCGAGCCGTGAACCAGGCCATCGGCGCCGCGTCGGCCCGGCTGGGAGACACGTGGCTGGTCGAGTGGGAGGGCGCCGACGGCGGCGTATCCCCCCAGCCCCCTCGCCCGCCCAGGGTGACACTTGAGGAGTACCGCGCGGTGTTCCCTGCCCCCACGTCGAGGGAGGAACTGCGTGCCAAGGCCGACTTCGCGGCGCACGTGCGTGAGGCGCGCGAGGCGCGTGATCGCGGCGACGTGCGGGGCTTCGCGGCGCCAGGGCGCGAGTCCTTTGTGAGCCCGTCCGGTCGCTTCACGGCGACTCGTTCGGGCAACGGCCTCACGGGGCTGGAGAGCAGGCCCGATGCGCTCGCGACCATGACTGACGACGACGTGGGGCGGGACATCGTGGCGATCCTCGACGAGATCGACCGCCGCGCGCTCGGTGGCGGGGCCGGTCACGGCGCACCCGCCGTCGACGACCGGCTCCAGGCGATTCGCGGCTCTGTACGCCGCCCCCGGTACTGAGAGGACCACCATGGCTGACGACGATCACGATGTCGTACCCGACGATCTCCTCACGGACGAGCGCAAGTGGCGTGACATCAGCGAGGTGGTGGAGCAGGCGCACACCATCGCGACGGGTCTCGAGTCGATGCCCGACTACGTGACGGACGGCCTGTCGTATGCGATGGGGTTCCAGGGTCAGTACGGCAGGCTCGCGAGCCAGGCGGTGACATACGTGGGCGGCGGGGTCGAGGCGATGCGCGACATCGCCGACCGGCTGCGTGCCACGCACGACGAGTACGTGCAGTCGGAGGACGACGCGGCGCAGGAGTCCTTGAGCGCGGAGTGGGCATGAGCGCCGCTCGAGGGTCCGCACGATGAGGAGGGTGTGGCAGTGACGGTCACAGAAGAGCAGTTCCGTACCACTGTTGACGACATCGGTCCCAAGCTGGGGGTGATGACGGACGGGATCAACGCCTGCATCGAGAAGTTCAACAACCACGACTTTGGGTGCT
>JBKBNW010000269.1:0-2300 GCA_046295115.1 Demequina sp. | reverse complement strand
CGCCGAGCCGGCGATACGACTCGAGGGCGACGTGCTCCACGTCGCGCGCCGCGCCGCGCCTCGGCTGATCATCGTGGGTGCCGTCGACTTCTCGTCCGCGCTCGCGACGGCCGCCCGGCCGCTCGGCTACCGCATCACCGTGGTCGACGCGCGCCCGGCCTTCGCCACTGCCGCCCGCCACCGCGACGCCCACGAGGTGATCCGGGCGTGGCCGGGGGAGTACCTGCAAGCCACCGCGGTGGGCCCCCGCGACGCGATCTGCGTGCTCACTCACGAGGAAAGATTCGACATCCCGGCGCTTGTCGCGGCGCTCGCGACCGACGCCGCCTACGTGGGGGCCATGGGCTCGCGACGCACCGACGCGCGCCGCCGCGAACTGCTTCAGGAGGCGGGTGTCGCTCCGCAGGCGCTGGCTCGGTTGCGCAGCCCCATCGGCCTCGACCTCGGCGCGGTCACCCCCGCCGAGACCGCCGTGTCGATCGTGGCCGAGATCGTCGCGAGGGTGTCGGGCGTGCCGCGCCTCAGCGACACCTCGGGCCCCATCCACGCCCGCGCCTGACCCCGCCCCCAAAGGTTGGTCACAAGTGACGCTATTCGGGCGGATGGCTGACCCACCTTGGTGGCGGTGGGGGCAGGTTCAGCGGGCCGCGAGCCGCCACACGCGGTCGCGCGACATCGGCAACTCGTACGGCCGCACCCCAACGGCCCGGCGGATCGCGTTCGCCAGCGCGGGCGCGACCGGGTTGTAGGGCGACTCCGACATCGACTTCGCGCCGTATGGCCCCAACAGGTCCGAGGTCGAGGCGAACAGCACCTGCGTGCGGGGCACGTCCGCCATCTGCGGCACGCGGTACTGCCGGAACGCCGGGTTCTCCACCGCGCCGCTGGCACCCACCAAGACCTCCTCGTACAGCGCCGAGCCGATGCCCTGCGCGACGCCGCCCTCGATCTGGCCGCGGCACTGCTCGGGATTCATCACCGTCCCCGCATCCGCCGACTGCACCGACCGCAAAATCCGCACCTCACCCGTAGTCCTATTCACGGCGACCCGGAAGGCCTGCACGTTGAACGACACCGAGCGCGCCCGCTGGTCCAGCGACGCCTCCGCGCGCGCACCGCCCTCGAACGCGTGCGCCCCGTCAACCGCGCCCACGACATCCTCGAAGGGCACAACCCCGGTGGTCCCACGGACGCCGTCGGCTGCCAGCGCGCACGCGCCCGGATCGGCGCCGAGCACGCGCGCACCCGCCGCGACCAGGGCGTCCCGCAGCTCGACGCACGCGGTATGCAGCGCCTTACCCGCGACGGTGATGCCGGTCGACCCGAACGCGCCCGTGTCGTACGGCGTCGCGTCCGTGTCGGAGTGGGTGATCCGCACGCGCTCCCTCGGCACACCCATCACCTCGGACACGATTTGCGTGTGCACGGTGACTGACCCGTTGCCAAACTCCGCGGTGCCGACCCCCACCCGGTACACGCCGTCCGCGCCGATTCTCACGGAGGCCACGGCGCGGTGCCCTCGGGGCGGCAGCGTGGCGATCATCGACGCCGCCATCCCCTCGCCGACCGCCCACGCCTCCCCGACCGGCGCAGGCACGTCGTCGGGTGCGGCGAGTCCCTCGCGCGCCAGCTCGAGGCACTCGTCCAGGCCGTACGAGCCGAACACCATATCCGTCGCGGGCTCGCCCGCCACCACGAACGGGTCGCCCGGCCGTGCCGCGTTGAGCCGCCGCAGCTCGAACGGGTCGAGCCCCAGTTGCAGGGCGAGCTCGTCGAGCGCGGACTCGATGGCGAAAATCACCTGCCCCAGCCCGTAGCCGCGGAACGCGCCCGACGGCACGTTGTTCGTGTAGACCGCCTCCGCATCCAGGCGTTTGGCGGGCACGCGGTAGATCGCGATCGACTCGTGACACCCGTGAAACAGCACCCCTGCGGCGTGGTTGCCGTACGCCCCGGTGTCGCTCAGCACGTCGACCGCGAGCGCCGTCAACCGCCCTGCCGAGTCCGCCCCCGCCCGCACGGAGACCCGGAACGGGTGACGCACCGCGGTGCGCGTGAACTCCTCCTCGCGGGTCATCTCGTACGCGACCGGGCGGCCTACCGCCAGCGCGGCGACCGCGGCAATGTCCTCCGTGAACATCTCCTGCTTGCCGCCGAACCCGCCCCCCACTCGAGCGGTAAATACCCGGACGGCCGCGGGGTGGCGACCCAGCAGCCGCGCGAGCTCGTCGCGCACCAGGAACGGCACCTGGGAGCTTGTGCGGACCGTGAGCCGCCCGTCCTCGGCGACCCACGCGATC
>JBKBNW010000268.1:0-2321 GCA_046295115.1 Demequina sp. | reverse complement strand
GGATGCCGCCCGAAGCCTTGACGCCCAGGCGCCCACCCACCGTCGAGGCCATCAAACGCACCGCCTCGACCGAGGCGCCGCCCGCGGGGTGGAAGCCGGTGGAGGTCTTCACGAAGTCGGCGCCCGCGGCCTCCGCCGCGCGGCATGCGCCCACGATCGCGTCGTCACTCAGCGCAGCAGACTCGATGATGACCTTGAGGATCTTGCCCTCGGGAACGGCGCCGCGCACCGCGGCGATGTCCTTCTCGACGTCGTCGAAGTGTCCATCGTTTGCGGCGGCGATGTCGATCACCATGTCGATCTCGTCGGCCCCCTGAGCGATCGCGAGGGCGGCCTCCGCGGCCTTCACGGACGAGTGGTGCTTGCCGGACGGGAACCCGCACACGACGGCGACGGCAAGGTCCTCGGGCACGTCTACCGGGAGCATCGACGGTGACACGCACACGGAGAACACGCCCAGGTCGGCTCCCTCGGCGATGAGCGCCTTGACGTCTGCGGGCGTCGACTCGGGCTTGAGCAGGGTGTGGTCGACATACTGGGCGAGTTCGTCGCGAGACAGGGTCATGAGGTCCTCCAAGGAGTGTTCGGGTCTAGCTCCAGCCTACGCGGACGCCCGCCTTGCCACCCGCGCGCGCCCGTGCGATCCTCGTCAGCAGAGCCGGATTCCGGTTCCCGGACGAGGTGACGTACCCGGAGCGCGACAAGACGTCTCGTCTGGAGTGCGTCATGGCATGGTTCGTCCTCATCCTCTCGGGAGCCCTCGAGGCCGTCTGGGCGACCGCGCTCAGCCGTAGCGAAGGCTTCACCCGCCTGTGGCCGTCGGTCGTCTTCGGGGTGGCCCTGATCGCGAGCATGGGCGGCCTCGCGTTCGCCCTGCGCACCTTGCCCGTGGGCACCGCCTACGCGATTTGGGTCGCCATCGGGGCCGTGCTGACGGTCGCCTACGCCATGTGGTCCGGCGCCGAGTCCGTCTCGCTCATCAAGGTCCTGCTGATCCTCGGGATCGTTGGCTGCGTGGTGGGGCTCAAGCTCGCCCACTGACCCCGAGGGGTCAGTGGGCGCCGGACAGCACGCTCCGAGCGACCAAAGGGTCAACCAGTGCCGGACAGGGGGTTAGAGGTCGACGCCGTAGCCCTCGAGGATCAGCTCCGCGAGGTCGCCCCGCTCCTCGTAGGGCAGGAACGCGCCCCACGCGGCGGACAGCGTCGCCTCGAGCAGGTCCTCCTTGGTCCAGCCGGCCTCCACCAGCACTGCGAACTCGCCGGACATCGACACGCCCGACACGAGCCGGTTGTCCGTGTTAACCGTGACCGCGAAGCCGAGGTCGCGCAGCGCATGGATCGGGTGCTCCTCGATGGACGGCGCGGCAGCCGTCTGAACGTTCGAGGTGGGGCACACCTCGAGCGGAATCTGCTGGTCGAGGGCGTGACGGGCGATGAGGCCCAGGACGGGCTCCTCGGTGCCGAACCCCTCGATGTCCTCGTGGATCCGCACGCCGTGGCCGATGCGCCGAGCGCCCAGGAACAGTGCGTCGCCCACAGAGTCCGCGCCGTCGGCCTCTCCCGCGTGGATCGTCACGGGCATGTGCGCCGCACGCAGAGCCGCAAACGCGACGGCGTGGTTCGAGGCCGGGAACCCCAACTCGGGGCCAGCGATGTCGAATCCCACGCAGCAGCGGTCACGGTTGACGATCGCGAGCGCGGCGATCTCGTCGGACCGGTCGAGGTGGCGCATCGCGTCGAGCACCGCAGCGGCACGGATGACGTGGCCGGCCTCGGCCGCTTCGCCCACGCCCTCCTGGATACCCTCCTGAACGGCCTCGACGACCCGCTGAAGTTCGAGCCCCCCGGCGACGTGCTGCTCGGGCGCGTAACGGAGTTCGGCATAGATCACGCCGTCGGCCGCGAGGTCCACGACGGCTTCGCGTGCGATGCGCCGCAGCGACTCCTCGGTCTGCATCACGGCGGTCGTGTGTGCGAACGCCTCGAGATAGCGCACCAGGTCGCCGGAGTTCGCGTTGGTCGCGAAGATCTGCGCGAGCTCGTCGGGGTCGGTCGAGGGCAGCTCATGGCCGATCTCGGCCGCCAACTGGATGAGGGTCGCGGGGCGCAGGCCGCCGTCGAGGTGGTCGTGCAGCAGCACCTTGGGCAGGGCGACGATGTCGTCGTGGGAGAGGGTCATGACTCCAGGCTAGTCGTCGTGGCGGGCTGCCGCTCCCACGCCCGTCAGGCCCGCCGGCGGACCCTCGGCAGCACGAGCCAGCACGCGCGCGTCCACTGGCCGTATGCGGGCTCCTTGGGTCCGGGCCCGAATAACCGCGC
>JBKBNW010000267.1:2071-2347 GCA_046295115.1 Demequina sp. | reverse complement strand
GGGACGCGGTGAAGGCGGGCACGTTGGCGCCGGGGGCGAAGCTGCCCGCGGTGCGACGCCTCGCCCTGGATCTGGGCCTTGCCGCCAACACCGTCGCGCGCGCCTACCGAGAGCTCGAGGCCGACGGCATCGTCGAAACCCGCGGGCGCAACGGCACCGTCGTCTCCCCGCATGGCGATGCAACAACGCAGGCGGCACAGCAGGCGGCCATGGCCTACGTCGAGGCGGTGCGCCGCCTGGGCCTGCCCGACGTGGAGGCTCGCGCCCTCATCGACG
>JBKBNW010000267.1:0-2061 GCA_046295115.1 Demequina sp. | reverse complement strand
GACGCCGCCTTACGTACCTGACGCCGTCGGCATCATTCGAGGACCGGTCACCGAACCGCTCCCGCGCAGCGGCTCCGCACACCGAGAGATTGACTTCGACGCAGCGTCATAGTTTTGACTCGCCGCATGCGCATCGTCTACCTCGCCTATCTCGCTTCTTACGCACTCTCCATGCTCGGCAACGCTATCGCAGCGGTCGCATTGCCCCTCATCGTCCTTCACGCGACGGGCAGCGCCCTGAGCGCCGGCACTGTCGCGATCGCGTCCGTCGTGCCCGCGCTCATAGCGGGGTTGTTGATGGGCGTGGTGATCGACCGGATCAACCGCCTCACGTCCTCGATAGGGGCGGACCTCATCTCGGCGGCGTCGATCGCAGCACTGCCCATCGTCGACGCGGTTACGGGCCTCAGCCTCGGCTGGTTCATCCTCTTCGGGATCGTGGGCTCCCTGGGCGACGTCCCGGGTCTGACGGCGCGCGATGCCCTCCTCCCCGCGATAGTGCGGCACAGCGGGGTCACTGCCGAGAGGCTCGTCGGGCTGCGAGAGGCGCTCGGGGCAGGTGCGATCGTGGCTGGTCCCGCCATCGCCGGGTTCTTGATGTCCGTACTGGAGGGCTCGACCGTGCTGTGGATCACCGCGGCCACGTCGCTCGCGGCAGCGCTCACGACCGCACTGATCCCGCGCCGCGTCGGGAGCGTGGACCGGCAGGACAATCATGCTGCGCCGACCCCGTCGACGTCTGCATGGCAACAGTTCACCGATGGGTGGCGCGGACTCCTCGGCAGTCGACTCCTCCTGACGGTCACGACGCTCGGACTGGTGTCCGTAGTGGTGCTGGGCGCGCTCCAAGGACTAGTCCTGCCGGTGTACTTCACCCTCATCGACCGGCCCGGCGCGCTCGGACTGGTGCTGACCGCGCTTGCGCTCGGAGTGCTGCTTGGCGCCGGGATGTACGCCGCCATCGGATCGCGCGTGCAGCGTCGGTCCTGGCTAGTCGCGAGCGTGGCCGGGACAACGGTCGGCTTCGCTGCGATCGCAACCCTCCATTCACCCTGGGTGGTCCTCGCGGGCGCATTCCTGGTAGGAACATTCAGTGGGGTCTTCAATAGTCTGCTGGGAGTGTTGTTGATCGAAGCCATCCCAGAGGCGCTGCGCGGCCGCATCATGGGAACTCAGAATGCAGTCATGACTGCGGGTGCACCGGCAGGCATCTTTCTGGCGGGTGCGCTCACGGAATTTGCCGGCATCACCGTCGCAGCGGTCGTGATCACAGCACTGTGGCTCACGGCCGCGATCATCGTCCTCGGGGCACGAAGCCTGCGCCACGCCAGGCCAGAGCGAAACGGGCATATGGAGGCCATCGATGCGCAGCAGTGAACTCGCCACCCTTGCAGGTGTGAGCGTCAGAGCGCTACGGCACTACCACCACATAGGCATCCTTGACGAGCCCACTCGCAATGCCAGCGGCTATCGGGACTACGGCGTCCACGACCTCGTCCAGGTGCTGCGCATCAAGAGACTCGCGGCACTCGGCCTACCTCTCCAGACGCTGCCGACCTTGCTCCACAGCCCCGACGACAACTCGGATTCGGTGCTCGAACAGCTCGACCTCGAACTCCAGGCGAAGATCGACAGCCTCAGCGCTCAGCGCGCGGTGATTGCGCGCATTCGCCGCGAGCACTCCGCACCGGACCTGCCGCCGGAGCTTGCCCGTTCGCTGTCGGCTTTCGCGACGGCGGGCCTGTCGCCGCGATTCGCGCGCCTCGACCGCGAACAGGCCATCCTGCTCGCACACTTGGTCGACGAGAGCGGACTCGCCTCGATTGCAGCTCTCTACGACCAACTCGCCGAACCAGACCGCATCCAGGCGTACAGCGCTCTCAACTCCCGGTTCGATGCGCTCGCACCGGAGACCGATGCCGCGACCATCGAGTCGCTCATTGACGACACTGTTGCGGCGATCGAAGAGATCGGCAGCGAGGCCGTTTCGCTTGAACTTGAAGCGGCCGTGGAGTCGCGCCACGCCCCCATCAAAAACCCCCAGCACAACCCCACACACCG
>JBKBNW010000266.1:0-2375 GCA_046295115.1 Demequina sp. | reverse complement strand
AGACAGGATCTTGCCAGTACATGATTCACCTCCCCTCGCGCTTAGGTGGCGAGGTTTGCCGGCCCGTACGCGCACGTCGGAGACGTCACGTGCGCAGTATGGGCGGGGTCACGGAGCGCTCGGGTCGCGCCGGCAGCGTCGTCGAGACGTTGCAGCGTCGTCGACACAGGACAGCGGCGATGGAGAGCGTGATCACGCCGGGGGGCGTGGAGGGGCCTCATCCGGGTCGGATGGGCGGGCGACGGTCAGCGCGTCAGGTGCCTGAGCCTCACGTAAGCGGAACCGCTAGGCCCCGCGTAAGCGGAATTAGGCGAAAAGGTCCTGCCGGCGCGCGCGACCTCGCGGGTTGCCAACATCGGCGACCGGGAACCTACCGCGGGCGTGGAAGGGCAACACACGAGTGCGCGCAACGGTGCGCGACGTCATGTCGATAAACAGCGTCATGGTGTGCTCCTTCCTGGCGTGAACGGCCCCGGCAACACCTCCGCCGGGCGACAACCCGGACGACGTTACCCCTGGACCGCAGGGAGGGCAAGCACATTTTGCCGATTCGTGACGGTCGAACCTCAGGCACCCATCGCGGTGATGACGATGAGCGCGACGTTCAGCGCGACGATGGCTGCCACCACGACCCAGCCGACCACGCGCACCGGCAACCCTGAGGCGTGCTCCCCCATCACGGCTCGGTCATTCGTGAGCCGCACGAGAGGGATGAGCGCGAACGGGATCCCGAGGCTCAGCACCACCTGACTCATGACCAGCGCCCAGGTGGGGTCCACGCCCATGGCGATGACCGCGAGGGCCGGCACGAGCGTGATGAGGCGTCGAGTCAGCAGGGGAATGCGCCGGTGCAGCAGCCCGCCCATGATGACCGCGCCCGCGTAGGCGCCCACGGACGTCGCGGCCAGTCCGGACGCGAGCAGACCTACCGCGAACACCACGCCGATGATGGGTCCCAGGTTGGCCTCGATCGCGGCGTGCGCGCCGGCGATGGTGTCGGTACCTCCAACCCCACGCAGCGACGCCGCGGCGAGGAGCAGCATCGCGATGTTGACGGAACCGGCGATAACCAGCGACCACAGCACATCGACCTTGGTGGCCCGCAGCAGCAGCGGCAGCCGCTCGCGCGACGAGCCCGCGCCTGACTCGTTCGCCCGGGACACCGCGGCGGCCTGGCGTGCACGGTCGGAGCGGTCAGCCGAGTGGGCGGGGCCGGCACCGGACTCCTGAGGAGCGACGAACTCGGCGAGCCGCCTGGGCTCCGCCCTGACCGTCGCGTTGTCCGCGTCGGCCCGGCCGGGCAGGTGACGGTCGCGAGCGAGCGCGGAGTGCAAGTAGATCGCGTGCGGCATCACCGTCGCGCCGAGCATCGACGCGGCAAGCAGCACGGTGCCCGAGTCCGCGAATCGGGGCACCAGGCCGCCGGCGGTCTCAGCCCAGTCCACGGGAGAGACGAACAGGCCCGCGAGGAACCCGATGGCGATGACTCCCAGGAAGCCGATGATGACGAACTCGAACGGCCGCTGACCCTTCCGGGAGTGGACGGCGAGCAGCACCATCGAAACTGCGCCCGTAATGAGGCCACCCCACACAAGGGGCAGCCCGAACAGCAGGTGCAGCGCGATCGCGCCACCGATCACCTCAGCGAGGTCGGTCGCGATCGCGATCACCTCGGCCTGGCCCCAATAGGACAGCCGGCTGCCACGGCGGAGCCTCGCGCCCATCAGCTCCGGCAGGGACCTGCCAGTGACGAGGCCCAGCTTGGCGCTGAGGTATTGGATCAGCACTGCCATCGCGTTGGACGCCACGAGCACCCACACCAGCAAGTACCCGTACTCGGCGCCGGCGGTCAGGTTGGCGGCGACGTTGCCGGGGTCCACGTAGGCCACTGCAGCCACGAAGGCAGGGCCCAGCAGCATCCACAACCGGCGCTCAGGACGGCGCTCGGTGCCGAGCACGGGCGCCTGAAATGGAGCGCTCGGGTCCGGTGCCGGCCGCGGGGTTTTCGGCATGCCGAACAACCTAGCATCGAGAGTTCGGTACACCGAACTTTGGCGTAGCTCAGCGCGGGGCGAGCATCATGATCCCCGCGCCAGGGAGCCGGCCACGAAGATCCCCCGTAGAGCGCCAGCGCCACCACCCCTAGCCCCACGAACACGGCGCCGCGATGCTCGCGCAGCCCCTGCCAGACAAGCCAGGCACCGCCGATCTCCGCGAAGGCGGCGGCGACGAACAGCAGCAGGACTCGCGCGACGTGCATGGCGCAGACGGTATTGGCGCGCGACTACTCGACGCGCTCGACGCGGTTGACACGCTCAACGTAGAGGTCGTACTCGTAGTCGGAGTACGTGCAGAAGATCACGGCGCCGATCGAC
>JBKBNW010000265.1:0-2406 GCA_046295115.1 Demequina sp. | reverse complement strand
GTGGCGATCACCTTCTTCGATCCCGACGCCGCGCGGGAGCGGTGGGGGTGGCTCTACGTCGCCGGGCCGGGCGCACTGATTGATGGCCTGGGCGCGATTGAGTCGGGGGATTGGTTCGCGCGGTAGCTGCTCCCCACCGTAGCGAGGGCACCCCGGCCCGCCGCGCATCGGCCGCACACGCAGGAAGCCCCGGCCGTGGTGGCCGGGGCTTCCGTACGGTTCAGCGCCGTGGTGTTACTTGCCGGCGCCGTCCTGCTTCTTGGGACCGGGCTTTGCCGATGCCTTGGCGTTCTTCGCAGCCGCTTGCGCAGTTGCGGTGGCCTTGGCGATGGGCGTCTCGTCGGTGGAGTCGTCCTCCCACACATCTTCCGCGTCGTCGATCGTGTTCGCCGCCGCGGCAGTGGCCCTGTCGCGCGCGTCGTCGACCGACGCCCGCACCTTTTGGACCTCGGAGTTAGCCGAGTCACGCACCTTGGATACGCCCGCCTCCGCCTGACCGGCGATCTTCTTGCTCTGTTCGACGGCGGTGTCGCGCAGGCGCTCGGCGGCAGGGCTGGCCTGCTCCTTCACCTTCTCGACGTACGGCGCGGCCTGCTCCTTGACCTTCTCCACCGTGGGTGCGGCCTGCTCCTTCACCGCGGTCGCCGCCGATGCCGCGGCCTCGGCCGCCTTCTTCGCGGCGTCCACTGCGGCGTCGGTGGCCTTGTTGACGTTGTCGCGGATCTGGCGCTTGAGGTCGCCGTCGCCGGCGAGCTCCCACTCCTCGTCCTCGCCGGCCCAGGCGTCGCGGCCCGGGTCGCGACGCGCCCAGACCACCACGGCGGCGGTCGCGGCGCCCACGAGAGCGAGGGGGATCAGCACGCGACTCCAGTCGCGCCCACGGTCCTCGTCGTCGTGCGCGGCGTGCTCCACCGCGTTCAGTGCGGCCGGGATGGCGGCGCTCACCACTGCGGCGTGCGCGACATCGGCCCAGTGGGCCGCGGCGTCGCCTGCACGGCGCACGTACGGTTCGGCCTTGCGGGCGCTTGAGTGATACACCTTCTTGGCGCGCGGCGCGGCCCAATCCTTGGCCTTGTCGTACTGAGGGCTCGCCCATTCGCGGGCCTTGTCGTACTGAGGGCTCGCCCATTCCTGCGCCCGATGCGCGGCTTCCTTCGCAGACTCCGCGGCCTGCTCTGCGGCAGCCTTTGCGTGCGCGGCGGCCTCTTGGGCCTGGGCGCGGTACTTCGTCACATCGACGTCGTCGAGGGGGTTCTTCTTTCGTGCCACGGTCATGCCTCCATCTCGATGGTGCGGTGTCCTGACCACCCATCTTGTCACTATCGGAACACTGATGCGATAGCCGTGGAACAATGGGCAGCATGATCGCAACTCTTGAGACCACTGAAGGCGACATCCGCATCGAGCTGATGCCCAACGACGCCCCCACCACCGTGAAGAACTTTGTCGGCCTCGCCACCGGCGAGAAGGAATGGACGAACCCCGAGACGGGCGAGGCCAGCCACGAGCCGTTCTACAACGGGCTTGTGTTCCACCGCATCATCGAGGGCTTCATGATTCAGGGCGGGTGCCCCGAGGGCACCGGCACCGGCGGCCCGGGCTACACGTTCGACGACGAGATCCACCCAAACAACCAGTTCTCCGAGCCCTACATGCTCGCCATGGCGAACGCCGGCAAGCGCACCAACCCCATCACCGGCAAGCCTTCGGGCACCAACGGCTCGCAGTTCTTCATCACCGTGGGCAAGACGCCGCACCTCAACCAGGGCCACACGATCTTCGGCAAGGTCGCGGACGACGAGTCGCGCGCCATCGTCGACAAGATCGCCGCCACCGCGACGGACGGCCGTGACCGCCCGCTCGAGGACATCATGATCACGGCCGTCACCATCGCCTAAGGCGCCCCAGCGTGACCCAGCCGCCGGGCGCATCGGCCGTGCCCACCTGCCCGCGTCACCCTGACCGCGCATCGTACGTGCGCTGTCAGCGGTGCGAGCGGCCGGCGTGCCCGGAATGCCAGCGCCCAGCGGCGGTCGGGGTGTTGTGCGTGGACTGTTTGGCCCAGGCGCAAGCGCAGGCGCGGCCGCTGAAGTCGCGCCTGGGCTTCAGGGCTGCCGCGGGACCGCCGCTGGTGACGTACGTGCTCATCGGGCTCAACGTTGCGGTGTTCTTGCTCGCGCCGTTGGCGCTCGGCGATGGCTGGCAGGGCTACCTGGGCCTATGGCCGGGAGCGACTCCGGACCTGATCGCGCAGTACATCAACGTCGGCGACGAGTGGTACCGGTGGATCACCGCCGGGTTCGTGCACTTTGGCCTCTTCCACATAGCGATGAACATGTTCGCGCTGTTCCAGCTCGGCCAGGCGCTCGAGCCAGCGATGGGGCGACTGCGGTTCATCGGCTTATA
>JBKBNW010000264.1:0-2429 GCA_046295115.1 Demequina sp. | reverse complement strand
GCGCCCGGTTTCGGTTGCTTGGCGTCAGCAAGAGCGGTGTACAGGCGGGCGGCGAGAGAGGACCGCAGATCGCTGCTCGGTCCGGCTTCGAACTTCACGACAACCCATCCGCGGTCAACAGCTCGTCTCGCCATCTCCCCCAGGAGAACCGTCTTACCGACCCCACGCAGACCGTAGAGGACGAGAGGCACCGCGTCGAGGCCATTCTCGATACGGGAAAGGCTCGTCTGCCAGTTGGCGATCTCCGGGTCGCGGCCAGCAAGCGCCACGGGACGCCTTCCGGCTCCGGGGGCGTACGGATTGCGGCTGTTGTCCATGCGGATTTCTCCAAGAGTCTTGCGGTTTGTACTGAACTATAGCGATTCGCTAGATAGTCCAATAGTTCCCTAGACTCCATCGCTGTCTGCCGCATGCTCCCAACGCCTGGCCGGGACCACCGATCCCTCGCGTTCAGCTGTCGGGCGACGCGAGCACGACCGGTGGCGCTAGTGGTGCCCTGCGCGATGGCGACGGCGACGGCGACTCAAGGCTTTCCGCCAGCTTTGCGCCGACGACACTAATGCTCCGTGGATGTTCCTTGGTGGCGCTTCTCGTGGGCACGCCCTAACGTAACGGCGTGACCTTCCTGTCCGGCATGGCCTTGGGCCTGTCGCTCATCATCGCCATCGGCGCTCAGAACGTCTTCGTTCTGCGCCAAGGCCTCCGCAAAGAGCACGTGGGCCTGGTGGTGGCGATCTGCGCGGTGTCCGACGCCCTGCTGATCGCCCTCGGCGTCGCGGGTGTGGGCGCGGCACTGTCGTCGGTGCCGTCGCTCGTGACCGCGATTCGTTGGGGCGGCGCGCTGTTCCTGTTCGGCTACGCCTTACTGGCGGCCCGCCGGGCGTGGCGGCCGCGCGGAACCGCCCTCGATGTGGCTGGCCCTGCCGCGCTTGGCGCGGCCGCATCGGTCCGGGCAACCGCGCTCACCTGCCTCGCCCTCACCTGGCTCAACCCCCACGTGTACCTCGACACGGTGCTGCTACTCGGCACCATCGCGTCCTCGCATGGCGACGCACGGTGGGCCTTCGGGGCCGGCGCCATCGTGAGTTCGCTCGCGTGGTTCACGGCCCTCGGCTACGGCGCGCGGCTACTCAGCGGTTGGCTGGCAAGGCCGGGCGCGTGGCGCGTGCTCGACGGCGCGATCGCGGTCATCATGCTCGCCCTCGCGGTGATGCTGGCGACCGGCGCGTGAGCAGCCGTGCCGCGCGCCCAGGCCCTACTTACGGCCCGGAGGCAGGAGCCACACTAGCGCGATCCCGGCTGCGATCTCCGCCACGGCGAAGGTGCGGGTGTTGCGAGCGTCGCCCACCAGCGGCTTGAGCGCCCGCTGCCACCACGCTGGCCCGGACTCCCAGCGCGCGATGTGCTGCTCGGGCTGCAACAGCCCGATCACCCCGTCGCCGATGAGGCCGACCCCGACTGTCTCCCCTAGCCTGACTGCGATGCTGCGGCTCATCCTGTCCTCCAGTCGTCGTGCGTGTCAGTCGCCTAGCACGACCGCGAGCGCGGCCATCTCGTCGTCGGTCAGTTCGATCTCCGCGGCTCCCGCGGAGTCCAAAATCGAGCTCGGACGCGAAGCCCCTGGAATCGGGATCACCACGTCGAACAGCGCAAGCTCCCACGCGAGCACCGCCTGCTGCGGCGAGATGCCCCGCGCGTCCGCGACCTCCTGGAAGGGCACATTCTCGGTTCCCACGTCGCCGGCGCGGCCCATGCCACCCAGCGGGCTCCACGGCAGGAAGGCGATCCCGAGTTCTGCGCAGAGTTCGAGTTCCGGGTAGCTGGACACGAACCGCGGCGAGAACTGGTTCTGAACACTCACCAACCGTTCTCCGAGAATCTGGTGCGCCTCCCGGATCTGCGCGACGTTGACGTTTGAGATGCCCACCATCTGCACCACGCCCTCGTCATGGAGTTCGGCGAACGCTCCGACAGAATCGGCGAACGGCACTCGCGGGTCGGGGCGGTGGAACTGATGCAGGCCAATGGCCTCGACGCCCAGGCGCTGCGCGGAGGCCTTCGCCGCGGCCTTGAGGTACTCAGGATCGCCGTTCTGGTACCACGAGCCGTCCCCCGGCCGCAGCGACCCGGACTTGGTGGCCACGAGCAGGTCCGCCTTGTTGGCGGAGCCCGAGTACGCCATCAACGCCCGCGCGATGAGCGACTCGTTGTGGCCCGCCTCGCCGGGGTTCAGGTGATAGGCGTCCGCCGTGTCGATCAGCGTAATTCCCGCGTCGAGGGCGGCGTGGATGGTCGCGATGGCCCGTGCCTCGTCTGGTCGCCCCTCGATCGACATGGGCATGGCGCCCAGGCCGATCGCGCTGACGGTACGGTGTCCGAGCTTGCGCTGCTCCATGCGTCTCCCTGGGTCTCATCGAGTGCGTGTCCAC
>JBKBNW010000263.1:0-2432 GCA_046295115.1 Demequina sp. | reverse complement strand
AGGTGTTCATCGACGGCGCCAACCTCAACGCGCTCGTGGGGCTGGCGAAGCCGGGTCACTTCGGTGGCGACGTGTCTCACCTGAACCTGCACAAGACGTTCTGCATCCCCCACGGCGGGGGTGGCCCCGGCGTGGGTCCCGTCGCGGTCGCCGAGCACCTGGTGCCGTACTTGCCGGCGCTCCGGCAGACCATTCAGCGCCCGGCCGAACTGCGGCGCCTGGGCGCGCCGGTGAGCGCCGCGCCATACGGATCCGCCGGAATCCTGCCCATTACCTGGGCCTACATCGCGCTCATGGGGCATGAGGGTCTCAAGCGCGCGACCGAGACCGCCGTGCTCGCCGCGAACTACGTCGCGACGCGCCTGGCGGACGCCTATCCGGTGCTGTACCGCGGTCCCGGTGGCCTCGTGGCGCACGAGTGCATTCTCGATATCCGGCCGCTCACCAAGGCCACGGGCATCACCAATGAGGATGTGGCGAAGCGGCTCATCGACTTCGGAATCCACGCGCCCACGATGTCCTTCCCCGTGCCAGGCACGCTCATGGTCGAACCCACCGAGTCCGAGGATCTGGCGGAGATCGACCGGTTCATCGCCGCGATGCTCACCATTCGTGAGGAGATCGCGGCCGTCGAGCGGGGGGATATCGCCGCGGCGGACTCGCCCCTGCGTCACGCTCCCCATACGGCCGATGCGGTGGTCGCCGACCGCTGGGATCGCGCCTACCCGCGCGAGCAGGCGGCGTTCCCAGTGCCGGAACTCCGCCAGGACAAGTACTGGCCGCCGGTGTCGCGCATCAACAACGCGCATGGCGATCGCCACCTCATCTGCTCGTGCCCCCCGGTCGAGGCGTACGAGGAACCGTCGAACTGACGCACCGGGTCACCTGCTTAGCCATGCGGTGCACGTCTCAAGGCGGCGGTCGTGACGACGCGCCCTCCTGGCGGCGCGCGGGGGAGGGGCGGGACTCGCCGCCGTGCCCGTGGGAGAGTGCTGGGGGGACGGCTGTGCCACGAGCACCCCGGACCCGGGCGGTGGCTGAACGCCGCGTCCAGATGGCTGACGGGAAGGAACCGCGAGAATGAACACGGCGCTCGGGATGGCGGCGCTGGGGACGCTCGGCGTTGTCGCAGCGATCGACCTGGTGTGGATGGGTCTCGCGCTCGGCGCGCTGCTGCGCAAGTTCGGGGGCAACTCCGTTCACGCGTGGATACCGGTGCTGCGGTGGGTGGCCGCGGCCCGGGAGGGTCGAGTCCCGACCGCGCCCGTCGCTGCGGCGCGGTCGATAGAGTTCGCGGCGGCGCTGGTGGCGGTGACGGCGCTGGTGATGATCCTGGTGTCTGGCACCGTCCCGGCCGGCGTCCGAGTCGCGTTGATTGCTGGAATCACGGTGTGGCTGATGGGAGCGCTGGTCGGCTGGGTCATGTGGATCTACGGCGCGGGCACCATCGAACTGAGGCTGCGCGCGCCGCGGGCGATGACCTGGATCGCGGCCATCGCGCCCGCCATCTGGGCGTCGGTCCTGGGGTGGGGCTCCTACCAGGCCACTGGACATGGCGTCACGGCGAACGCTGCGGCGGCCGGTGCCGCACTGCGCGAACGCCCCGCGGGGGCTTCGGAGGCCGAAGAGGCGTCGCCCGTGCCTCGCGGATCCGAGTCGAGCGCAGCCGAGTCTAAAGTTCCCGAGTCGAAAGTGCCCGCGTCTGCCCCAGGTGACGATGGGGCGAGGTCCGCCGAGACCGCGCCGCCGACGGACGCCGTTGCAGGGCCCGCCCGCGACACGGCGAAGGCCCCCGTGGCGCCCCCGCCGGCAAAGCAGCAGCCACCCTGGGTCACCGGCGACGGTGGAGTGACGGTGGCGCAGCGGTGGGCGGGCTTTGGCGCTGACGCGGGCGACTCTGCCGGCGGACCGCACGGCTTTGCGGCCAAGGCCCCTGGTCCTGCTGATGAGCGTGACGTGGCCAGCGCGGCGGCAAGCCGGGACAGGTCCATCGCGGACGGCTCGCCAGGCGGATCGCCGAATGGCCCCGAGGTGACGGGCGACGACTGGCCGGTTGTCGATCGCGTGGGCCTCCAGCCCGGCAACCGCACGGCGGCCGATGCTGCGGTGCCCAGTGCTGCGGTGCCCAGTGCTGCGGTGCCCAGCCCAGCGGATCACAGCAACGCAGCTCCGAGTCCAAGGGCGTCCAGTCCGGCGCCACGCACTCCTGCGCCACATGATCCGGCGCTACCGAGCCCCGCGACCACCAGCGCCGGGGTGCCCGCTCCTCCCGCTCCTCCCGCGCCCCCCACGCCCACTCCGGCGACGACCAAGGCCGCGGCGCCTGAGCCGGTGCCGCCTCACTCGCCGGCACCCACCGCCGAGAGCGCCAGCCCCGCGAGCCCCAGCCCCGAGGCCGCTAGCCCCGTGGAGCCCGCTTCTGCCGTGTCGCC
>JBKBNW010000262.1:0-2447 GCA_046295115.1 Demequina sp. | reverse complement strand
CGAGCAGGCGCACAATCGCGAACGCGATCCACGTGGGCACCAGCGCCTGCTTGTCGATGCGCACATACTCGCGCGCCACCAAGACGTCCACGGTCGAGGCGTAGGTCGACGGGCGGCCCAGCTTACGGTCCTCGAGCTCCTGGATCATGCCGCCCTGGGTGAAGCGCGGCGGCGGGGTGGTCGCGTGGGTGATCGGCTCGAGACCCTCGGCCTCGACCTGCTGGCCCTCGGTGAGCTGCGGCAGGCGCTTGTCCTTGTCCTGCGTCACATCCTTGGCGTCGTCTTCGTAGCGCGAGCGCTCCTTGGACTCCTCGTAGGCCGCCAAAAAGCCAGGCGCCGTGATGATGGTGCCGGAGGCGGAGAACTCCACCGCGTGCCCGCCGGACGTCTTCGAGCCGATGCGCACGGTCGAGGTGCTGCCCACCGCATCGGCCATCTGCGAGGCGACGGTGCGCTTCCAGATCATCTCGTACATGCGGAACTCGTCGCCCGACAGCTCCCCGCGCACCGAGGCGGGGGTGCGGAACTTGTCGCCGGCGGGGCGGATCGCCTCGTGTGCCTCTTGCGCGTTGGTGTCGTTGCTGGCGTAGATGCGCGGGGACGATGCGACCGAGTCGGAGCCGTAGAGCTCCGCGGCCTGGGCGCGGGCGGCACGGATGGCCTCACCCGACAGCGCGGGAGAGTCCGACCTCATATATGTGATGTAACCGCGCTGGTACAGGCCCTGCGCGACGCCCATCGCCTGGCGGGCACCGAGCCGCATCTTGCGGCTGGCCTCCTGGATCAGGCTCGAGGTGATGAACGGCGCGGCGGGGCGACGCTTGTAGGGCTTGGACTCGACGCTGGCCACGGAGAAGGCGGAGTGCGCAAGGCCCGATGCGAGGGCTCCGGCCTCCCCGGCCGTCACGTGGTGCACTTTGGAGTTCTTCAGCACGCCGCGGTCGTCGAAGTCCTTGCCCGTGGCGACGCGCTTGCCGTCGACCGTGGTGAGGCGGGCAGTGAAGCCCTTGCCCGCATCGGCCCCCTCGGAGGCGGTGAAGGTCGCGCTCAGGTCCCAGTACTCGGCGGACTGGAACGCCATGCGCTCCTTCTCGCGGTCCACCACTAGGCGCAGCGCGACGGACTGGACGCGGCCGGCGCTCAGGCCCTGCTGGATCTTGCGCCACAGCACGGGCGAGACCTCGTAGCCGTACAGCCGGTCGAGCACGCGGCGCGCCTCCTGGGCCTCCACGAGCTCCATGTCGATGTCGCGCGGGTTCGCGAGCGCCCGTTCGATGCCCTCGCGGGTGATCTCGTGGAATGCCAGGCGCTTGACGGGGACCTTGGGCTTGAGCACCTCGAGCAGGTGCCACGCGATGGCCTCCCCCTCGCGGTCCTCATCGGTCGCGAGGTAGAGCTCGTCGGCGCCCTTGAGCGCGCGCTTGAGGTCGGCGACCAGCTTCTTCTTCTCGGGGCTCACCACGTAGAACGGCGCGAAACCGTTCTCGACGTCGACCGCGAACTTGCCGAGCGAGCCCGTCTTCTTGTCGGCGGGCATCTCGCTGGGCTGCGGCAGGTCGCGGATGTGTCCCACCGACGACACCACCTCGTAGTCGGCACCCAAGTAGCCGCCAATGGTGCGCGACTTGGTGGGCGACTCGACGATCACGAGCTTGTGGGTCATCTGTTCCTCTTTCGGGGTGGGGTCGTCTCGAGCACAACGGGCGAGAGACGCTCACAGAATACATACGGACTCGAGCCTGTCGAACGGATGGCCATGCACCGTCGGCCTCTGTTCACCCCTTCGCCACCCCTCTCTGTCACTATGTGGGAGTGAACAGTGACGCAGTGGGACAGGCAATGCGAGACGTTGCGGACGACATCATCCGGCCGCGGTTCCGCACTCTCGCGGACGGCGACATCGACACCAAGTCGGGGCCCGGTGACCTCGTGACGATCGCGGACGTCGAGGCGGAACGGGCGCTCACCCCGTTGCTGGCCGCCATTGTGGACCAGCCCGTGGTGGGAGAAGAGGCCTCCGAAGCGGACCCCTCGTTGCCGGACATACTCGGGACCGCATCGGCCGGATGGACCGTCGACCCCGTGGACGGGACGTGGAACTTTGCGCACGGGTCCATCGACTACGCGGTGATGGTGGGGCACGTGGACCGCGGCGAAGCTCACACGGGCTGGATCCTGTACCCCGAGACCGGGAACCTGCTGGCGGGCGGCGTCGATGCGCCGGTGACCGTCACGGACGACGATGGCTTTGTGCGCACCGTGGCCTCCGTGGCGGGCGAGGCGGCGCGGCCGGTGTCCCAGCTGCGCGGCATGGCGGTCGTGAAGTTCGCCTCCGACGATGCGGCGAGCGGACTCGCCGACCTGGCCAACGATGTGGGCGAGGTCACCCAACCACGCATGTGCGCCGGGTGGGACTACTGGGACGTCATCGACGGCGACGTCGACTT
>JBKBNW010000261.1:0-2448 GCA_046295115.1 Demequina sp. | reverse complement strand
TGGAGGGCGGTGCTGTACCCGGGTCGCCGTGTGCGCGCGTCCTGGGGAACGTCCGCGGTCAGTCGGTGCGCATCTCGACGAGCACGCCGTCACCGGTAGGCGCCGTCCCATCGTCGTTTCGCAGCCACACCTGGTCTGCGCTGCCCGACGCAGTGACCCCTTCGACGGCCGCAACGGCGACCGCCCACTGCTGAACCGCGCCAGTCACGGTCGGGCTTGCGCCGGTCACCGCGAGCACGGTCGACTCGGAATTCACGTCCGCCACCTGCACCGCCACCGCGTCGGCGCCGAAGTCGGCGGCAAGCCGGGCGGTGAATGCGCGCGCAGTCGTCGTCTCGGCGCCCCCGAGGTCGCACCACACCGCGCCGCCGTGCCCGGTGAGGGCCGAGGCCCATAGCCTGCCCTCCTCCTCATGGTCCGCGTACGCATCGGGAAAGGCCGAGCGCTGCACCGCTTGGGCTGCCACCGTGATCTCGAGCGCGCCCCAGTCCGGGATCCGCTCGAGGGCGTCGTAGAACCGGTCGGTGGAGTAGTACGGGTCCATGATCTCCTCGACGCTGCCCCACCCTTGCGAAGGCCGTTGCTGGAACAGCCCCACTGAGTCACGGTCGCCGTAGTCGATGTTGCGCAGCGAGGACTCCTGGATCGCGGTCGCGACGGCGATGGTCGCAGCGCGGGCCGGCAGCCCGTGCCGGATGGACCCGGCGACGATGATGCCGATGTTGTTGGCCTGCTCCGCGGTCTTGGTGTCGGTCCGGTCGCCAAGAGTCACGGTGCACTGCCCGGACGGCAACACCCGGTCGCCGTAGCGATCCCACAGCCCTGGCCCCCAGACGATCGCCGCGCCGCCGGCGATCACCAACACCGCGAGCGCGGCCACGCCGCCGCCGCGCCCCCGTTTCGCCACGTCAGTTATCGTGCAGCGCTGAGTTGAGCGCGATGCCTTCGCCCTGGCGTGCGACTGCCTCGATCGCGCCGGTGACGGAGTTGCGGCGCAGCAGCAGCCCGTTCTGGCCGGCGAGCTCGCGAGCCTTCGCGACGCGGGGCTCCCCGTCCTCAGTGGTCTGGCCCACGAGCACCACCTTCGAGCCGGCGGTGACATAGAGCCCGGCCTCGACGATGCAGTCGTCACCCAGCGGGATGCCCAGACCCGAGTTCGCGCCGAGCAGCGAGCGTTCCCCGATCGCGATGACCTCCTTGCCGCCGCCGGACAGGGTCCCCATGATCGATGCGCCGCCGCCCACGTCCGAGCCGTCTCCCACGGTGACGCCGGCAGAGATGCGGCCCTCCACCATCGATACGCCAAGCGTGCCGGCGTTGAAGTTCACAAACCCCTCGTGCATCACGGTGGTGCCCTCGGCGAGGTGCGCGCCGAGGCGAACCCGGTCAGCATCGGCGATGCGTACACCGCTGGGAATCACGTAGTCGACCATGCGCGGGAACTTGTCCACGCCATAGACGGTGAGTGCCTGCCCGGCTGCGCGGAACCGCAGCCGGACGTCCTCGAGCCCGTCGATCGCGCACGGGCCGGCCGAGGTCCACACCACATTGGTGAGCACGCCGAACAGTCCGTCGAGGTTGATGCCGTGCGGCTGCACCAGGCGGTGGGACAGCAGGTGCAGGCGCAGGTAGGCGTCTGGCACGCTGGCGGGCGCGGAATCCAGGTCGATCTCGGTGCTGACGGTGCGCACGATGACATTTCGCAGGGTGTCCTCGCGCTCCGCGTCGGCCAGCGATTGTGGCGCCGATTCGCCCGCGGGGGCGACCCCGAGGGCGGGGGCGGGGTACCAGGTATCGAGCACCGTGCCGCTCGCGTCGATGGTGGCCAGGCCGAATCCGTGCGCTGAACGAGTCATGGTTCCAGGGTAGTTGAGACCCGCTGGCCGCCCTCCCCGCCCCCTTTCTCCGCGCTCCGGCAGTCGCTGAGTGTCCAAAGCGAGCGATTCTGAGCCGTGAGTGACTGCCAGGGCGCGCGGAGAGGGGTGACGCGGGGGCAGGGGGCAGGGGGCGGGGAGCGGTGGTGGCGCATCGGCGCGTTGGAAGGGGCCGGCGAGGCGCCGGTTAGGCTGGCGGCATGCCCGATCTCGACCTGCACCTCCCCGTCGAGGAGCTCGCGCGCCTGCTCGTCGACATTCCGTCGGTCAGCGGGGGAGAGCACGCAATCGCCGATGCGGTCGAGGCCGCACTCGCCGCACTGCCGCACCTGAGTGTGGTCCGTGACGGTGACGCGCTGATCGCGCGCACCGAGACCGGCGCCGCAGAGCGCGTGATCATCGCCGGCCACCTCGACACGGTGCCGATCAAGGACAACGTCCCGGCGCAGTGGCGCGACGACGGCGCGACCCTGTGGGGCCGCGGTTCGGTGGACATGAAGGCGGGCGTGGCGGTCATGCTGTCGCTCGCCGCTGCGCTCGAGCGGCCGATGCGCGACGTCACCTGGGTGCTGTA
>JBKBNW010000260.1:0-2449 GCA_046295115.1 Demequina sp. | reverse complement strand
CACGTGGTTTCGTCGACCTGTGACCCGCGCACGTTGCCGAACCGGACGTGCCCTAGCCCGGCACCCGCAGGTCGCCGAATCACCTCCTGGGCCGTGCGCGGGAAGGTCTCCCAGGCAGCGGCGAAGCCCGCGATCGCAGTCACCGGTGCCCCCGAGGCCACCGCGCGCTCGATGAGCCCGGAGTCGTCGCCGAGCGTCACGCGGGCGGTATCCAGCGCCTTCGCATCTGCGGCCGATGCGCGGGCTCGCGTGCGCGCGAATGCGCGCGCAAACACGGTGTCACCCTCGGGCCCGCCGCGCTGCGCACGGCCTGCGGCGTGCGCCGCAGCATACGGCGTGGACCAGCGCCCACGTAGTCCGACCGTGGCCGCGAGCGACGCAGCCACGGATGTCGCCGTCCAACCCACGCTCAGGTGGCCGTGCCCACGCGGTCGAGCACGATCGTCCGCTCCACCGAGCGGTCCGAGATCTCGACCGTTCCCGCGCCGTCGCACGCCTCGTCGAGGGCCGCCAGCCCGCGCGGCATGCGTGACTCGGTCTCGGTGTGGAGGGTCATGATCAGATCGCCCTTGGAGACCCGGTCCCCCAGTGTGCGGTGCAGAGTGACCCCCGCCGAGGCCTGCACGACGTCCTCCTTGCGCGCCCGGCCAGCGCCGAGGCGCCATGCAGCGACTCCGACTCCGAGGGCGTCCAGCCGCGAGATGACGCCGTCGGCGTCGGCGCGCACCTCTTCGATGTGAGGCGCGGTCGGCATGACCGCGTCGGGGTCTCCACCCTGGGCGGAGATCATGCGACGCCAGGCGTCCATGGCGCGGCCGTCCTTGAGCGCATCGGCCGGGTCTACGCCGGTGACGCCTGCGCCGGCGAGCATCTCGCGCGCGAGCTCAACCGTCAGCTCGACGACGTCGGCCGGGCCGCCGCCCGCCAGGACCTCGACGGACTCGGTCACCTCGAGACCGTTGCCGATGGTGAGGCCGAGAGGGGTCGACATGTCGGTGATCAGCGCGGAGGTGAAGACTCCGGCGTCCGTCCCGAGCTCGACCATGGTTCGCGCGAGCTCGCGCGCCTGGTCGATGTCCTTCATGAAGGCGCCGGAGCCCACCTTCACGTCGAGCACCAGGGTGCCGGTGCCCTCGGCGATCTTCTTGGACATGATGGACGTGGCGATCAACGGAATCGCCTCGACGGTGCCGGTGACGTCGCGCAGGGCGTAGAGCTTCTTGTCCGCAGGCGCGAGGCCGGAGCCGGCGGCGCAGATCACGGCGCCCACGTCACGCAACTGGGCGTGCATCTCTTCGTTGGACAGTGCCGCCCTCCAGCCCGGGATCGCCTCGAGCTTGTCGAGGGTTCCGCCGGTGTGGCCGAGCCCCCTCCCGGACAGCTGCGGCACCGCGACGCCGTACGCGGCGACCAGCGGGGCCAGGGGCAGCGTGATCTTGTCTCCGACGCCGCCGGTCGAGTGCTTGTCGGCCGTCGGCTTGCCTAGACGAGAGAAGTCGAGCCGCTCCCCCGTCGCGATCATCGCAGCGGTCCAGCGCGAGATCTCCTGGCGGCTCATGCCGCGCTGCAGGATGGCCATGGCGAGCGAACTCATCTGCTCGTCCGCCACAAAGCCTCGCGTGTAGGCGTCGACGACCCAGTCGATCTGGTCGTCGCTCAGGGTGCCTCCGTCACGCTTGACGCGGATCACATCCACTGTGTCGTGCCGCTCAGTCATGACACCCTTCCCAGGTCATCGGGCCCGAACGCTCCGGGCAGAAAGTCATCCATCGTCATCACGCCGTCCGCGGTGTCGACCAACAGGGTGCGGCCGCCGTGCTCGAAGAGCAGCTGACGGCATCGGCCGCAGGGAGCAAGCAGGTTGCCGTTCGCGTCCACGCAAGTGAAGGCGACCAGCGTGCCGCCGCCGTGGTCGGTGTGGAGCTTGGACACCAGCGCGCACTCGGCGCACAGCGTGAGTCCGTAGCTGGCGTTCTCCACGTTGGCCCCCACCACGGTCTGACCGGAGTCAGTCAGTGCGGCGGCGCCGACGGGGAACTTCGAGTACGGCACGTACGCGCGGGTGGAGACGTCGCGGGCAGCGGCACGCAGAGCCTCCCAGTCGATGTGGGGCATGGCCCCTCCTACTTCTTGTATGGAGTGCCCTCGGCGGCCGGCGGGCGCGCGTGGCCCACAAGGCCGGCGACGGCGAGGATGGTCGCGAGATAAGGCGTCATCGCGAGGAACTGAGACGGGATGTCGGAGCCTATGATGCCCAGCTGCACGCGCAGGGCGTCGGCGAACCCGAACAGCAACGCGGCCGCCAACGCGCCCTTGGGGTTCCAGCGTCCCAGGATCATCGCCGCGAGAGCGATGTATCCCTTGCCCGCCGTCATCTCCTTGCCGAACGCTAGCCCTGATGCCACCGTGAAGAACGCGCCGCCCAGGCCCGCGATCGCACCGCCCAGCA
>JBKBNW010000259.1:0-2473 GCA_046295115.1 Demequina sp. | reverse complement strand
CTGGTGCCGGGTGCCGTGGTGCTGCTCGCCGGCGAACCGGGAGTCGGCAAGTCCACCCTGCTGCTCGATGTCGCCGCGCGGGCCGCCAGGTCCGGCTCCCGAGTGCTCTACGTGACGGGCGAAGAGTCCGCGGGGCAGGTGCGGCTCCGGGCCGAGCGCATTGGCGCCCTCGACACCGGCATGCTGCTCGCGGCGGAGACGGACCTTGGCGCCGTGCTCGCACACATCGACCAGGTGCAGCCGCAACTGTTGATGGTCGACTCGATTCAAACCATTGCGTCGTCCTCCATCGACGGCACGCCCGGCGGCGTGGGGCAGGTGCGCGAAGTCGCGTCCTCGCTTATCCAAGCGGCGAAACTGCGCGGGTTCCCCATGGTGCTCGTGGGTCACGTCACCCGCGAAGGTACAGTGGCCGGGCCCCGGCTCGTCGAGCACCTGGTCGACGTGGTGTGCCAGTTCGAGGGCGAGCAGCATTCGCAGCTCCGCCTGCTGCGCGCCATCAAGAACCGTTACGGCTCCGTCGACGAGGTGGGCTGCTTCCAGCTCGTGGACACCGGCATTGAGGGCGTCGCTGACCCCTCCGGGTTGTTCCTGTCGCGGGAGGGCGCTCACGTCGCGGGCACATGCGCCACGATCACCATCGACGGCAAGCGTCCGCTGCCGGCGGAGATTCAGGCACTGGTGGCGCCCAGTGCCTTGAGTAATCCCAGGCGGGCGACGTCCGGCATCGATTCCTCGCGGGTGGCGATGATTCTTGCCGTATTGCAGCGGCGCGTAGGCGTGGCAGTGGCGGCCGACGATGTGTACGTCTCAACCATCGGCGGGGCGCGCGTGACGGAGCCCGCGGCAGACGTGGCGCTCGCGCTCGCGCTGGCCTCCGCGCGCGCCGACTCTCCCGTGCGTGAGGGCCTCGTGGCGATTGGGGAGGTCGCGCTGTCCGGCGCGGTGCGACCGGTGCACGGCATTGGGCAGCGTGTCGCGGAGGCCGCGCGGCTGGGTTTCACGGAGGTGATCGTGCCAGCGAGCGCATCGGCCGTGGAGGCGCCTGCCGGGGTGACGGTTCACGCCGTGGCGAGCCTGCGGGACGCCGTGGAGTTGGCGGTCGTACGGGTCGCGCAGGGGTGACGGCGCTGTGTTGATACTGCTGCGTTGATAGTGCTGCGTTGATAGTGCTGCGTTGATAGTGCGGCGGTGACCGCTGAGCGTCAACCCTCGACGAGCTGGAACTGCACCTCGGGGGCCGGCACTCCGCCGATCGCGACGGAGGCCCAGTAGTAGCCGGCGGCTGATTGCTCCTGGATGATTTCGCAGCTGTTGTCCACGCGCTGGCCGGTCCACGTCGCCTGCAAGGCCTCGCGGTCCCCGGGCTGGAGGATCCACTCTGCGGCGGCGAACGGTGGTGAGTCGGTGCACCAGGTGGTCGAGTAGTAGATCTGGTCCCCGGAACGGACGCTCACGTCGGTGCCCGCTGTCGCAGTCGACAGCATGCAAGCCGTGGACCCCGTGTGCTCGATTCCTAGGTCGAAGGCCGGCATGGACCCGACGGTCACGTCTGGGGGGGAAGCCGCCAACGTGAGCGTCAAATCGTCCGCGGTGCACTCGCGGCCCGGGTCATTGGGGTCGACCGCCTGCGCCGCGGGGGAGTTTGTCGTGGCCGGGGCCGTGCCGGGATCGTCCCCGCCGTCGGCGAGCGTCGCGGAGATGAGGAACCACAGCACCAGCGCGACCGCGATGAGTCCGACGAGGACGACTAGTCGTCTCCGCCAGTACACCGTGGGTGGCTGATCACCGACGGGTTTGCGCAGTCCGTCCACGTGAGGCTCCTCTCTGTGAGTCACGATAACCCCGGCTCGCGCTGGAACAATGGAGCCATGCCGCGTCTGTCTGATACCGCCATGGTGGGCGCGGTGAGCGAGTGGTTCGCACGTGAGGCTCGTGAACTCCCGTGGCGGGCTGATGACTGTTCGCCGTGGGGCGTCCTGGTGTCCGAGGTGATGCTCCAGCAGACCCCCGTCGCTCGCGTGACCCCCGTGTGGGAGGCGTGGATGACTCGCTGGCCCACCCCGGCCGATCTCGCCGCCGCCCCGCAGTCCGAGGCGATCC
Organism: Demequina sp.; assembly: GCA_046295115.1. GTDB lineage: Bacteria > Actinomycetota > Actinomycetes > Actinomycetales > Demequinaceae > Demequina. The sequence continues at coordinate 370 of JBKBNW010000259.1, read as the reverse complement.
GCGCGTGGGGCAGGCTTGGGTACCCCCGCCGGGCGCTGCGGCTGCAGGAGTGCGCCAGGGCGCTGGTCGCACGGCACGGTGGCGAGGTGCCGCGGGAGGGCGAGCTGCTGCGGGCGCTGCCCGGCGTGGGCGAATACACCGCGGCGGCCGTCAGGGCCTTCGCCTTCGGCGAGCGCGACGTCGTGCTCGACACCAACGTGCGCAGGGTGATTGGCCGGGCGTGGCACTCCCGACCGCTGCCGGCCCCGCACCTCACCAGGCCCGAGCGCGAGCATGCCGCCGCGCTGGTGCCGGAGGGTGCGCGCGCATCGGCGCTGTGGAATGCGGGTGCGATGGAGCTGGGTGCGCTCGTGTGCACGGCGCGTGCGCC
>JBKBNW010000258.1:0-2511 GCA_046295115.1 Demequina sp. | reverse complement strand
CGGCAAAGCAGAAAACCGCATCGTCCGCATTGTGCGGGACACGTCCCGGCACCAGATCGCGGACGTGAACGTGTCGACGTGCCTGCGCGGCGACTTCGACGCGGCGCACCTCACCGGCGACCAAGGCACGGTGCTGCCCACGGACACCCAGAAGCAGACCGCCTACGCATTCGCCAAGACCGTAGGGCTGGAGTCGATCGAGGCGTATGCGCTCGCCCTCGCGGGCCACTTCGTCGACGATGTTGAACCGGTGCGGGAGGCGCGCGTCGAGGTCGAGCAGTACGAGTGGGCGCGGGTGGACGCGGACGGCACGGGAGCGGGCCACGACCACACCTGGGTGCGCTCGGGCCAGGAGGTGAGGACCGCGGCGGTCACCGTGTCCGGGACGGCCGATGCGCGCCGCACCTGGGTCACCGGCGGCCTCAAGGACCTGGTCATCCTCAAATCCACCGGCAGCGAGTTCCACGGCTTCCTGGAAGACGAGTTCACGGTGCTCGAGCCCACTCACGACCGGGTGATGGCGACCGCGCTGAACGCCAAGTGGCGGTTCCAGGGCATGGACGTGGACTGGAACGCGGCGTATAGGACCATCAAGAACGCCTTGACGGCCACCTTCGCCGAGCACCACTCCCTCGCGCTCCAGCAGACGCTGTACGCGATGGGCACCGCCGTGCTCGAGGCGGTCCCCGAGGTGGTCGAGGTGCGCATGTCCGCACCGAACAAGCACCACTTCGAGTACGACCTGGGGCGGTTCGGCATCGACAACGGTGGCGAGGTCTTCCACGCCGACGACCGCCCGTACGGGCTGATTCAGGCCAGCGCGATCAGGGACGATGCGCCCCATGCCGGCCCGGCCTGGGTCCAGTACACCGGGCTTGTGTGAGCGGCGGCGTGACTCACACCCCTGACAAGCGCGTGTTCCGCGCGCACATCTTCCACATCGCGGGCGCGCCCGCGCAGCAGGACGTCACCGAGGCGCTGGTGTCGATTCCTGACGGCGCGATCGTGGTAGGAGGCGACCACGGCGAGATCTCGTGGATTGGACCCTGGGTGGACCTGCCCGCCGAACACGCCGGTGCCCCGGTGACCCGGGCCGACTACCTGATTCCCGGGTTCGTCGACTCGCACGTGCACTTTCCGCAGTCATACGCCACGGCCGCCCACGGCGGCGGTCAGCTGCTCGAATGGCTCGACCACTGCATCTTCCCCACCGAGACCCAGTACGCGGACCCGGACTTCGCCGGCCGCGCGGCCCGGTACTTCACGCGCCGCCGTATAGCCGCGGGCACCACCGCCGCGATGGTGTTCGGCAGCGCCTTCCCCGTCGCGCAGGACGCGCTTTACCGCGAGACGCTCGCCTCGGGCTTGCGCGTGGTTTCGGGTCGCGGCATCCAAACCGTCGGGCCCGCCGCCGCATCGGCCCTCATCACTGACGAAAAAACGGCCATCGACCTGGTGGCGAGCGAGATCAACCGCTGGCACGCCGTGGACACGGGCGACCCGCGGACGGCCCGCGTGCAGGTCGCGATCGTGCCGCGCTTCTCCCTTTCGGTCACAGGTCGCACCCTTGCGGCGCTCGGCGAGCTGTACGACGAGGCCCGCATGCGCGGCGTGTACTTCCACAGCCACCTCAACGAGAACAACCGCAAGGGCGACGGCGAGATCGCTGCGGTGCTGGGGACGTATGGCGTCGAGACATATTTGGACACGTACGACGGGCGGTTCCTCAAGCGTTCCCGTGAGGGCGGGCACACCCTGCTGGGACGCCGCTCGTCGCTTGCGCACGCGGTCCACTCGCAGCCGCGCGAGTTGGCGCGGATGGCCGAGACAGGCACGTCGATCGCGCACTGCCCCACATCTCAGCTCTTTCTAGGCTCCGGCACCATGCCGTGGCAGGCGACCATGGACGCCGGCGTCAACGTGGCGTTGGGCACGGACATCGGCGCCGGCGACGAGTGGCTCATCTCTCGCGTCGCGGGCGACTGCTACAAGGTCCACATCTCGGAGGAGGGGGACGCCGGTACCGCGCTGCACCCCGCAGAGCTCCTGTTCGCCGCGACCCTCGCCGGCGCCCGCGCGCTCGACATGGAGCACGCCTTCGGCAACCTCGACGTGGGCAAGGAGGCGGACTTCTTGCTCATCGAGAAGTCCCGCTGGGAGCCGCTGGACGGGATGCTCACCATGGGCATCCGCTCGGACGACGAGGCCGAGGCGACCCTCGAGGAGCTGTTCACCCTGCTGATGGGCCTGCGCCAGCCCGCGATCGCCGCCGTCTACGTCCAGGGCCAGCAGGTCGTCACCCCGCCGCTCGACTAGTCCCCAAACCTCCGCCCCCTTCCCCGCCTTAGCGTCCCAGTGGGCGACCAGTGTCGGTTTTGGCGCTCGCCCTAACCCTGGCGGTGACTCAGTGTCGCGCGCTACTGTGTCGACCATGCATCCCGTCGCCAAGCGCTGCCTGACCTGGGCCGCCGTGTTGGTGGCAGTCGGCGCGCTGGTGTTCGCGTACGGCGT
>JBKBNW010000257.1:0-2540 GCA_046295115.1 Demequina sp. | reverse complement strand
CAGCGGAACCCAGTGCGGCGGAGCCCGTGAGTACCGCCAGCGCCGTGCGAGCGGGGCGCAGGCCGGCGTCGGAAAGCACGCGCCGCAGCGCTGGCTTGCGCACGCCCTTGGGACGCACGGGGGTCATGGCGTCGCCGCTCGGGAGGACTCGACCTCGACCGCCTGGTCGGCGGCGACAAACCGGTCCGCCACGTGCGTGGCCACCACCACGACCGCCCCCGCGGCTGCGGCCGCGCGAATGCGCGACACCACCTCGGAGCGCGCTTCGATGTCGAGGTGAGCCGTCGGCTCGTCGAGCACGACCACCGGGCGGCCCGACTCGAACGCGCGGGCCAGCGCCGCCCGCTCGCGCTGGCCGAGGCTCATGGTGCGCCCCGCGACGCCGAGGTCGGGGCGCTGCGGCACCCACGCGAACTGGCGCGACCAGCCGTCGGCGTCGACATCCCGCAGGGCGACCGATTCGCCGTCCGGGAGCAGCGCCGTCACATCGCCGGAGTCTGGCCTCAGTAGTCCCATCAGCGCGAGCAGCGCGGTCGACTTACCATCGCCGTTGGGCCCGACCAGCGCGGTGATGGTCCCGGGCGCCGCGTCGAGGGACAGCGACTCGGGGGCGAGCCTGCGCCCATCAGGGGTCGCGACCGCGAGGCCGCGTACCCGGAGCGTGGCGCCGGCCAGGGAAGGTGCCTGCCCCGCGCCCCCCACGAGTGCGAGCGGAGTGTCGAGCACCTCGAAGGCCGCATCGGCAGCCGCGAGGCCATCGGCCGAGGCGTGAAAGTGGGTGCCGACGTTGCGCACCGGCAGGTAGACCTCGGGGGCGAGCACCAGCACCGCCAGGGCCGTCTCGATGCTGACCTCCCCGTAGACGAGCCGGAACCCGAGCGTGACCGCGACCAGCGCCACCGCGAGCGTCGTCAGCAGCTCCAGCACCATGCCGGACAGGAACGCGACCCGTAGCGAGCCCATGGTGGCCCGCCGCTGGGCGTCGCCGAGCTCGCGCACTCGTCCGGCAGGCCCACGGTGACGGCCGAGCGCGCGCAGGGTGGGAAGGCCCGCGATCAGGTCGAGGGTGCGCGACGACAGGCGCTGCATGGCCTCGAGGTGCTTCGCGGAGTGCTGGCGAGTGACAAGGCCAATCAGCACCATGAAGATGGGGACCAGCGGGAGGGTGACCGCAATGATCGCCGCGGAGATCCAATCCTGGTCGAGCACGACGAGCAGCATCAGTGGCGTGACGGTGGCCGCGAGCATGAGCTGGGGGAGGTAGCGCACAAAATAGGGGAGCAGCCCGTCGAGGCCGCGGGTCACCGTGGTGGTGACGTTCGCGCCCTCGCCCGAGGCGGCCCAGCGGGGCCCCAATCGCGCGGCGTGGGCGACCACGCGCCCGCGCAGGTCCGCGATCACCGCGACCCCCGCGCGGTGGGCGAGGCGCTCCTGGATGCCGACCAGCACCACCCTCACCGCCACGAGGACGGCCAACCACACCAGGCCGGTCTCGAGCTCCCGAGCGCTCACCGGCACTACCGCGCCAATCCACCCGAGCCCGTCCTCCATGAGTGGCGACGGCGCCAGCACGGGCGCGAGCAGACGGGCGATGACGAGCGCCTGGACGCCGATGACGAGCGCGGTGAGCAGCCCGAGCACGGCCGTGGTGATGACGTACCGGCGCGCCGGGCCGATGCGGGCGATCAGGCGCGGGTCGACGGGGCGCACTGCCCTACTTCTTGAGGAACGTCAGCGAGCTGTGCTCGGGGATGTTCTCGGAAGACAGCCGGCGCCGGAACACCCAGTAGGTCCACCCCTGGTACAGCAACACCACGGGGGTGAGGATCACGGCGACCCAGGTCATCACGGTGAGCGTGTAGTCGGTCGACGAGGCGTTCTCGATGGTGAGGGAGAACGCGGGGTCGGTGCTGGACGGCATCACGTTCGGGTACAGCGAGCCGTAGAGCAGCACCACCGCGAACGCGATCGCGACCGCGTTGCCGGTGAAGGCATACCCGAACCGCCCGAGCCGGCCCGCGACAAGAGCCACGAAGAGCCCGCCGGCGGCAACCACCACCGCCACCCACGTCCACGCCACCCCGTAGGCCACCTGCGTCCAGATGGCGAAGGCTGCGGCGATCGCCAGCGCGATTGGCGCAAGCTGGCGCGCGACGGCCTCGGCGCGCTCGCGTACCTCGCCGTTGGTCTTGAGGGCCAAGAAGATCGCGCCGTGGCTGAGGAACAGTGCCAGGGTCGTGGCGCCTCCCAGCAGCGCGTACGGGTTGAGGAGGTTGAAGAACCCGCCCGTGTACGTGAAGTCCTCGTTGATCGGGACGCCGCGGACGATGTTCGCGAACGCCACGCCCCACAGGATGGAGGGCACCCAGGCCGAGCCCATGATGACCCAGTCCCACCGGCGTCGCCACGCGTCGTCGTTGATCTTGCCGCGGTACTCGATTGCGACAGCGCGCACGATCAGCGCCAGCAAGATGAGCAGCAGCGGCAGGTAGAAGCCGGAGAACAGCGTCGCGTACCACTCGGGGAAGGCGGCGAACATC
>JBKBNW010000256.1:0-2589 GCA_046295115.1 Demequina sp. | reverse complement strand
CCGCCGCGCGATAGTCCCTGACGACAAAGGCTTCTTTGGCCCCTATGGCGGGCAGTTCCTCCCGCCGCAACTCGAGGGGCCTTTCGCTGAGATCACGCGGGCGTATCACGAGATCGAGAACGACGCCGCGTTCATCAACGAACTGCGCTACATCCGCACGCACTTCCAAGGCCGCCCGACACCGGTCTACCACGCCCGCACGCTCTCCATGGAGAACGGCGGTGCACAGATCTACCTCAAACGTGAGGACCTCAACCACACCGGTGCGCACAAGCTCAACCACTGCATGGGTGAGGGCCTGCTCGCCAAGTACATGGGCAAGAAGAAGCTCATTGCTGAGACGGGTGCCGGGCAGCACGGGGTCGCGCTCGCGACGGCCGCAGCCCACTTTGGCCTCGAGTGCGAGATCCATATGGGCCAGGTTGACATTGAGAAGCAGGCCCCCAACGTCAGCCGCATGCAGCTGCTAGGCGCGACGGTGGTCCCCGTCACGCACGGGTTGCGCACGCTCAAGGAAGCCGTGGACTCGGCTTTCGAGGCGTACCTGGCTGATTACGAGAACTCCATCTACTGCATCGGCTCCGTGGTGGGCCCGCACCCCTTCCCGATGATGGTGCGCGACTTCCAGAAGATCGTGGGCATCGAGGCGCGCGAGCAGTTCCACGATATGACGGGCAACCTTCCCGACGTCGTGGAGGCCTGCGTAGGCGGCGGATCCAACGCGATCGGCATGTTCTCAGCGTTCCTGGACGACCCGGTCGAACTCTTCGGTGTGGAGCCGATGGGCCGCGGTACGGAGATTGGCGAGAACGCCGCGACGATGACCTACGGCACCCCCGGCGTCATCCACGGCTTCAACTGCTACCTGCTGCAGGACTCCGAGGGGAACCCGTCGCCCGTGTACTCGTGCGCGAGCGGGCTGGATTACCCGGGCGTCGGCCCCGAGCACAGCCACCTCAAGGACACCGGCAGGGTGCGCTACGTCACCGCGAGCGACGAGGACTGCCGCGACGCGTTCTTCGCGCTCAGCCGTAAGGAAGGCATCATCCCAGCGCTCGAGAGCGCACACGCTGTCGCGCACGCCCTGGAGACCGCCCGTGAGATGGGCACCGGCACCGTGCTGGTGAACCTCAGCGGTCGCGGCGACAAGGACATGGACTACGTGATTGAGAACTGGGGCATCGGCCAAGACGACTGACCCACAGGCGCGCGGCTGTTCACGATGGTCGCTGCCGACGCTCTGGGCCCTTCGCGGCTCGGCCAGCGCTCCTGAAGCCCCGCCCGCGCATCGGCCGGACGGAGTCGCCGCCGCGCGTGCTTACGATGAGTGCATGGGAAGCCCCAGGCCAGTTCGCACCGTCGAGGTAGTCCGCACCGAGCGCCTGTCCCCGTCGATGGTGCGCGTGGTCGTGGGAGGTCCGGACCTCGCGGAGTTGCCCCCGCTTGAGTTCACCGACCACTACGTGAAGCTCCAGTTCGGCGAGGCCAAGCGCACCTACACGATCCGCTCTCTTGACCCAGTGGGGCTCGAGATGGCGATCGACTTTGTCATCCACGGCGATGAAGGGCTGGCGGGGCCCTGGGCCGCGCGCGCCGAACCGGGAGACGAGCTGCGGTTCGTCGGTCCCGGCGGGGGCTGGTCCCCAAGGCCCGGCGCGGATGCGCACGTGCTGGTCGGCGACGAGGCCGCACTGCCCGCGATCGCCGCGGCGCTCGAGGCGATGCCCGCTGAGGCGGACGTGCGCGTGTTCCTCGAGGTCGCATCGGCCGCGGATCGTCAGGCGCTGCCGGTGACCGACCGCACGGAGGTGACGTGGGTCCACCGCGACGAGCTGGGCATGGGCTACGGAGAGGCGCTCACGTACGCCGTGCAGTCCGCGCCGTGGCCCGAGGGCGACGTCGAGGCGTTCGTGCACGGCAACGCCGACATGATCAAACCGTTGCGTCGCTACCTGTTCCACGAACTGGGAGTGCCGAAGGAGCGCGTGTCGATCTCTGGCTACTGGCGCACCGGCATGAACGAGGACGGCTGGCAGTCGAGCAAGCGCGAGTTCGTGGCCCAGATGGAGGCAGAACAGGACGCCGCAAGCGTCTAGTCCACGTGTGACCAACGTCCCCCATCGCAACCGAACGGTCGTGCTAATTTGATCGCACCATCGTGACTTGGGGGACCATCATGACTGTTGACGGCACTAGCCTGCGGCACCACAGGGGAGCCCGGCGGACCGCATTTACCAGGCATAATGTGCGCCACGAGGCGCGCGTGGGCCGGGGTCGGCGCCTCGCCGAGCGAGCCACTCGGCGGTGGACGCTCGACCTGTACGACGTGGACCAGCAGTTCGAATCGGCCGACGTCTCGCCAGAGCTGCAGCGCAGCCGCCACTAGGCTCGCCCGCATGACCAAAGGCTCCGACACGCGTGCGCGCGTGCTCGCGCAGGGCATTGACCTCGCGAGTGAGTGGGGCCTCGAGTCGCTGACCATCGGTACCCTCGCCGACCGCTCCGGTCTTAGCAAGTCCGGCCTCTATGCGCACTTCACGTCGAAGGAAGACATGCAGTGCCAGGTACTTGACGCCGCGGCCATCGCGT
>JBKBNW010000255.1:0-2610 GCA_046295115.1 Demequina sp. | reverse complement strand
GAGTTGCGGTAGCAAGCGGCGAGTACCTCTTCCTCACCGTGCCCGCCGCCGCGCCACACCGGACCGACCGTGTGAATCACGTGCGTGGCGGGAAGCTGGTACCCGCCGGTCATCTTTGCCTCCCCCGGCTCGCACCCACCGAGCTCGCGGCACTCGTCGTGAAGCCCGCGCCCCGCGACGCGGTGAATGGCACCGTCGACTCCCCCGCCGCCCAGCAGGCTTTCATTGGCGGCGTTGACGATCGCGTCCACGGCGAGCGTGGTGATGTCGTCACGAAGGACAGAGAGCTCAGTCATGCCTTCTAGTCTCGCCTGGATCGCCCGCGGTTGCAGGCCCGGCCTTCCGGTTAGGGCGCAGCCCGCGCCGTGATGATCCCGGCATACGGGCCCGATAGCGCCCCTGGCGTTCCCATGCCGGTGACCCACACGTCTGAGATCTGGCCGTCCAGGTACAGGGCATCGTCGACGCCGAGCTCATCACGGAACAGGGTGGCGAAGTCCCACAGATTCGTGACGCCCCACGACATCGCCACGGTCACGGTGCCGCCGTCGGGACTCACCCCCACCCCCGAGCGCAGCGCCAGGTTGTCGGAGCCCTCGCGGAACTCCGGGTGGACATCGCCGTCGAGCACCAGGGCGGGCCCCGACTGGGTCGCGTGGAGCACGCCGTCCGCCTCGTACTGTGTGCTGTCCACGACCGTGGCCGTGCCGTCGTCAAGGACCGCGAAGACCGCGTTGGGCATCAGGTGGAAGTTGCCCCCGCCCTCCGCAAGGTTCAGCCCCACGAGCTCCTCGCCGTCGCTCACCAGCAGGCCCCCTGGCACGCCCTCGGTCGTGAAAATGCCCGCATTGGTCGCCATTGCGATGTCCGGATCCGACTCGACCACGTCGGCCAGCATGGTGCCGCCCGCCTCCCAGTCCACGCGCACCTCCCACTCGTCCAGCGGCAACGTGACCACGAGGTAGTTGCGGCCCGCGTGCGGAATCACGTCGGCATCGACGGCCGATGCGCTCGCCGGCCCGGGTGCCCCGGTCGGCTCGGGCGCCGGTTGGGTGGCGGACGCGTCGGGGCTCGCGGTGACGGTGACTCGCGGCGGCGCGGGAGCATCGACCGCGGCACACGCGGCGAGCACGGGAGCAGCCATCAGCGCAGCGCCCGCCCACACCCCTGTCGCGCGGCGGCTCACAGTTCGAGCCGAATCTGCTCGGCATCCAGCTGAGCCAAGGCCGCCGCGAGCGCCGCCGAGCTGAACGTGCCGAGCTCGCGCACGTCGAGTAGCGCCTCGCGCTCGGCCTCGATGATCGCGATGCGGTGAGCGAGGTCCTCCTCGTCGACCGAGGCCTCGGGAGAGACCGGGAATCCCGCGGCGTCGAGGAGTTCGTCCCCGTCACGGTCGCTCTCGGCCGCTCGCCGATCTCTCGACTTCTCACGCTCTTCTCGCAGTCGCTGACGCTCGTCCTCGACGGCGGCGTCCAACACCTCCACGAGCCCCACGGACTCGGCCGCGAGTTCCTCTGGCGTCGCGGCGCGGGCGGGTTTGAGCAGGCGCAGCATCCAGGTCACGGTTCCACCTTGGAGCACCAGCGAGCCGATGGCGACGAGGTAGGCGATCAGCACCAGCAGGGACCGGCTCGGAGTGTCGCTCGGCAGGGTCTGAGCGGCCGCCACGGTGACGACGCCGCGCATGCCAGCCCACACCATGACGCCGCCCTCCCGCGGTCCGAGCGGCGCACGCAGCAGGTAGCCGAGGTCCGCGTCCGTCCGGGCGAGCCGCTGCTTCACCGCCTCCACACGAGAATGGTGCGTGCTGGCGGGCTTGTGCCAGCGCCACAGCCGCGACACCTGCCGTGCCGCCCGCGCCGCCGCCTGGGACTCCTCGACGGCCTGGCGCAGCCGCGGTCTCACCCGCTGCGAGCGCCGCGTGGCATAGCGTTGGAAAGCCAGCAGCGGAGCGACGAAGGCCGCGCGGGTCGCGAGCACTGCCACGAGCACGACCGATGCCGCCCCGAAGGCGAACAGCACGCCGAGGTCCTCTTGGCTCACGTCCTCAATGGTTCTGAGGAGTTCGAGTCCCAGGATTAGGTAGATGGCGCCCTCGAGCACGAGCTCAGCGGTGTGCCAGTTCTGCTGGTGGGCGCGGCGCACCTGAGGGGACAGCCGGCGCGCGGCGCCGTTGCCACTGACGAGACCCGCCACCACCGCCGCGATCAGCCCCGAGGCGCCGATCGCATCGGCCGGCAGCGAGGCCAGGAACGGCACGGCGAAGGAGAACACCGTCGCGGCCGTCACGTCGGTCATGTGGGCACGCACCCACAGGCTGATCTTGCCGACGATCCACCCGATCACCACGGCAAGCACCATTGAGATCACGAACTCGACGGCGACCGTCCACAGGCTGACGGCCGATGCGGTGGCGGCGATGGCCGCGCGCAGCAGCACCAGCGCGGCCGCGTCGTTGAACAGGCTCTCGCCCTCGAGCAGCGCCACGAGGCGCGCCGAGACGCCTTGCCGCTTCACGATCGCCGTGGCCACGGCATCGGTGGGGCTGACGATGGCGCCCAGCGCGAAGGCCCACGGCCACGACAGGTCGGGGAACATCCAGTAGAAGAC
>JBKBNW010000254.1:0-2614 GCA_046295115.1 Demequina sp. | reverse complement strand
TCAACATCTCGCTCGACACGCTGCGGCGCGACCGGTTCCTCGATCTCACCCGTCGGGACAAGCTTGCGGAGACTCTCGCGGGAATCGCCGCCGCGGACGCCGCCGGCCTGTCGCCCCTCAAGATCAACGCGGTGGCGATGCGCGGTGTCAACGACGACGAGATTGTCGACCTCACCCAGTTCTGCGTTGACCGGGGCTACCAGATGCGCTTCATCGAGCAGATGCCGCTGGACGCGGGCCATACCTGGAATCGCACAGAGATGGTCACAGGCGAGGAGATCCTTGCCGCTCTTTCCGCACGCTGGACACTCACCGAGCGCGCGCGGCGTGGGGTGGCACCCGCACAGGTGTGGGACATCGATGGAGGGCCCGCGTCAGTAGGGGTGATCGCCTCCGTGACGAGGCCGTTCTGCGGCGCCTGTGACCGGGTGCGGCTCACCGCGGACGGGCAGCTCCGTGCGTGTCTGTTCGCGCGGCGCGAGTCGGACTTGCGTTCCCTCGTGCGCGCGGGGGCGGACGATGCGGCCCTCGCCACCGCCATCGCCGCCTGCCTGCGCCTCAAGCAACCGGGCCACGACATCGACGACCCGGGCTTTCTGCAGCCACAGCGACCCATGAGTGCGATCGGCGGCTGAGCCTCGCATGCCCGCACGAGTGCCGGCCGCGCGAGCGGAGCGCAGGTGAGGCGCGCATCGGCCGCCGTGTTCGGGGTGGCCGTCGCCGCCTGCGCCGCGGGTTGCAGCGCCACGGTGGCGCCCGCGGATACCCTCACCGTCTACGCGGCGGCGTCCCTCACCGACGTGTTCGCCACCATTGAGTCCGGGTTCGAGGCCGCGCATCCCGGCGTCGACGTCACGACGGTGTTCGGCGGGTCGGCGGAGCTCGCGGCGCAGATCGCGCAGGGCGCCCCGGCCGACGTGTTCGCCTCCGCTCACCTCGCCACGATGGACGCGGTCGAGAGCGAGTGGGCCCATCCCCCACTGGTGTTCGCGACCAACACGCTCACCATCGCGGTGCCCACCGGCAACCCAGCGGGGGTCACGGGCCTTGCGGACCTCGCAGACCCCGACGTCACGAGCGTGACCTGCGCGCCTCAGGTGCCATGCGGGAGTGCCGCGGTCGAACTCGCCGCGGTCCAGGGACTGACGTTGGCCCCGTCTTCCCACGAAAGTTCGGTCACGGACGTGCTCGGCAAAGTCGGCTCGGGACAGGCCGATGCAGGGGTGGTCTACGTCACCGACATCGCCCGGGCGGCCGGCATCGAGCAGGTGCCGATCCCCGGGGCACACGCGGTTGCCAACGCCTACCCCATTACCGCTCTCGCCCATGCACGGAACTTAGGAGTCGCCGAGGCGTACGTGAGGTACGTTGTCGGCGTGAAAGGCCAGGCAGTCTTGACGACGGCAGGATTCGGCGCCCCATGACCGGGGCCATTCCGCGGTGGATGCTGCCGATCGCGATCGTCGCCTCCGGCGTGGTGGCGCTGCCCCTGCTGGCGACGACCCTACGGCTGGACTGGGCGCGACTGCCGGAGTTGCTCACCGCGCCCGCCGCGCTCGAGGCCTTGTCGCTCAGCCTGCGGACCGCTGCGATGTCGACGGTGCTGTGCCTCTTGCTCGGCGTGCCACTGGGCTACGCGCTGGCGACGTGGCGTTCCCGGTCGCGCCCCGCGGTGCGTGCGCTCGTGCTGGTACCGCTGGTGCTCCCTCCCGTCGTGGGCGGGCTCGCGCTGCTGTACGCCTTTGGCCGGCGCGGGCTCATCGGCGGGCCGCTCTCGGATGCGGGGCTGGACCTTGCGTTTTCCACCGCCGCGGTCGTGCTCGCGCAGACGTTCGTCGCGATGCCGTTCATGGTGCTCACCGTCGAATCCTCCGTGGCGGCACGGTCCGGCCATCACGAGTCGCTCGCCGCGACGCTCGGCGCCAGCCGGTCGACGACGCTACGGCGCGTCACCTTGCCCGCGCTACGGCCCGCGCTCGTCACCGGAACGGTGCTGACGTTCGCCAGGGCGCTCGGCGAGTTCGGCGCGACACTGACGTTCGCGGGCAGCCTGCCAGGGGTGACGCGTACGCTCCCGCTGGAGATCTACCTGCGGAGGGAGACGGACGCGGATGCCGCCGTGGCTCTCGCCATGCTGCTTGTGACAGTGGCGGTGGTGGTGGTGGCGATCGCGTACCGCCCTGCAGAACGGTCGGCCGCCTGATGCTGACCGCGCACGTGGTCGCCCCCGCACGCGGCGTGGAGGCCACCATCTCGGTTGAGGCGGGGCGCACGCTCGCCCTGCTCGGGCACAACGGGTCGGGCAAGTCGACCATGCTCGCCGCGATCGCCGGCATCATCCGCCCGACGGCCGGCGCCGTCACCTCCGGCGGTCGGGTGCTGCATGACCTCGACGCGCCCCGGCCGGTGTGGCTCAGCCCTCGCGAGCGTCGAGTCGCGCTCGTGACGCAGGGCGCGGACCTGTTTCCCACCATGAGCGTGCTCGACAACGTGTCCTTCGGCCCCCGTTCTCAGGGCGTGCGCGGCGCCGATGCGCGGGCGCAGGCCGCGAGTTGGCTCGCCCGGCTGGGCCTCGCCCCGGTCGCAGACCGAGCACCAGCGTCGCTGTCGGGAG
>JBKBNW010000253.1:0-2625 GCA_046295115.1 Demequina sp. | reverse complement strand
GCAAACATGGGACTCTCCCGACGCGAGGGTGTACAAGGCGATGCCGGGTGCCCAGAACTCGGCGCTCGGCGGCGCCGCGGACAACGCGGGGGCGCTGGCAGATCACCTTCAGGGCCACGGCATGCAGATCATCGACCTGTGGTTCGAGCTGGGCATGACGTTCATCGATTACATCCAGTTGGCAGGCGAGTCAGTGGCCAGGTTCATCTCGGCAGACCCCACCAAGTGGCTCAACATCGTCGACGAGATCGTCCAGACCGTCAGCGCAGTGATCGACTTTGTGCAGGGCATCCTGGTGCTCATCAAGGACCAGTGGTCGCAGACCAAGAGCGCCATGTACGACCTCGACAGCGACTTCGCCGACTTCTCGGGCTCCGTCGCAGGCGCGTGGCCGACCCCCACGAACCTCGCTGGATGAGGCGCGCGGGGCGGGCCACGACCGCGGTCGGGCTGGCAGCCGTCGCGACTCTGGCGGCCGGCTGCACCGGTACTGACAGCCCCGGTCCCAGCGCGCAGGCGACGGCACAGTCGACCGCGCTGGCGTTCCTCGAGGCTCAGGCGGACGGCCGCTACGGAGACGCCGTGGACCTCAGCACGGCGAGCCGTGACACGCTCGAGTGCTCGTGGCTCGTGTCGGAGGTCCGCGACGGCAGCCTGGTCTCCCCGGCGGTCCCGTCCAGTGCGGAGAGTTCGGCTGACGGCGAGGTGACCGTCGACGTGTCCTACAGCCGTGGCGGAGCGGAGATTGTGACCTCCCTCGGGCTTGTCGGGGGAGACGGCCAGTGGCGCGTCACGTGGCCGGACGGCTACCGGCTCGAGGCCGCCTTCGCGGAGCCCGCGGTCGCGGAACTGCGTGTCGATCCCCCCACTCGCGTCGAACTGTCCGACCCCTCTCACGACGTCTGCTCGGTGCGCGCGGAGGACGGCCTGATGCGCCTGCATGCGTTCCCGGACTCCTACGTCGCGACGGTGGTCGACCCGACCGGGGTGATGGACTACAGCCTCGCGACCAACGCCGTCCTTCCGGGCGATGAGCCTCTTACCTGGGACCTCGGCCCCGCCGTGCCGGAGGACCAACTGGTCTCTTTGCAGCTGGATTTCGCCGATGCGCGGCAGGCCAGCCGCGTGACCTGTGACGGAGGCCTATGCGGCGAGGACCTCGTGGGCTCCGATGGGCTGGTGCGGCCGGGAGAGTTCACGCGCGTGTGGACCGAGGACGGCGAGTCTTGGAGCGGCGCGGTCAGCATCGGCGGCCGCGACTTTACCGCCGCACTCGCACGGTCGGCCGGGGGCGAACTGAGCGTCGACCTCGGCCCGGTCGGCTGACGGGCGCTCCTCGCCGTCGCGGATCGCGCGGTCTCGCTAGAGCCTTCGCCCATCGCGCAGAGCCTTGCGAATGGGCGGGACGGTGACCCCCGCATCGGCCATGTGCGCGCGCGTGCGACGGCGCGAGTGCACAATGCCCGCCACTCCGATCACCCAGGGCACCACCATGGTGGCGAGCGCGATCCGGTAGTTGTCCAGGGAGTACTCGGAGGTGCCGGGGGCGACGATCTGCAGTGCGGCGCCCACCAGCGCGACGGCGAGCACTGTGGCCGCGAAGCCGCCGATGTTGACGAACCCGGTCGCGGTGCCCAGCCGCCCTCGGATGCCGAAGGTGCGCGCGTAGTCCATGCCCACCAGCGATGTCGGGCCGCCGAGGCCCAGCACCACGATCAACCCCGCTAGCTGCCACAGCGGCCGCGGCGTCGACGGCAGCAGGATCGCCGCCCATGCGATGGCGATCGCGGTCGCGCCACCGAGAATCAGCCACGAACGGCGCAGGGGGTGCCGAGCCGTCAGGGTGCCGATCACCGGCGCGGCCGCGATGTTGGTGATCACCAGCACCGTCAGCAGCCCGCTCGCCTGGGCGGCCGACAGCCCCTGGCCCTGGACAAAGAAGGGCACGCCCCACAGCAGCGCCACCGTGTTCGCGGAAAACAACCCGGTCCAGTGCGTCCAGAATCCGAGCTTCACGCCCGGGGGGCGGATGGCGTCGCGCATGCGCAGCGGCGGGGCGGTGCCGGCCCCGTCGTCCGGCCGATGCGCGTGCGCGGCGGGGGAGACCTCGCCCGAGGCGCCGGTAGCGCTGGGAACGGAGCGATGGATGTGGTCGTCGGGAGGCATGCGCACTTGCCACAGCGACATCGCACCCGCGAACAAGCCGAGCACGGCGAGGGCAGCGAAGGTCGGGGTCCAGCCGTACTCGTGCAGCACCCACGCCACGGGGATGGCGCTGGCGAGCTGGCCGACCTGGCCGAGCGTGCCGGTGACCTGCACCATCAGCGGTGCACGCTGGGGTGGGAACCACTCAGACACCAGGCGGGTCGCGGCGACGAAGACGGGGGCGTCGCCCGCACCGATCAGTACCCGCGCGACAAGGGCCCAGCCGAGCTGGTCGGTGAACGCGAGCAATAGCTGGCCGACGCCCATGACGAGCGAGCCCACCACGAGCATGCGTTTGGGGCCCAGCCGGTCCAGCAACGCCCCCGCCGGCAGCTGCAGCGACGCGTAGACGGTGATTTGGACAACGGACAGCGCGGACAGCCCGAGCGCCTCGACTCCGAACCGGTCAAGCGCGTCGAC
>JBKBNW010000252.1:0-2630 GCA_046295115.1 Demequina sp. | reverse complement strand
GATCGGAAACGAGTACGACACCCGCTTCGGAGCCGAGGCGGGCGCGCTGCACGCCTTCGACCTCTCGGGCTACCTGCCCGTCGACGCCGCGCCGCCGCCGGAGCCCACGGCGGCGCTCGTCCTCACGGCGACGCCGAACCCGGCGCGCGGTCCGTCCGACGTGCGGCTCTTGGCCGGCACGGCGGGCCCGGCGCGCGTGGCCGTGCTCGACGCGCTCGGGCGCACGGTGGCCGTGCTGCACGTGGGGCCGCTCGCGGCCGGGTCACACCGCTTCTCCGTGCCGGGCGGCCTCCCGGCGGGCGTGTACGTCGTGCGCGCGGATGTGGGCGGGGCCTCGGCGACGGTGCGGCTGTCGCGAGTGCGCTGAGGGGCGGCGTAGACTCGGCGCCCCTCTTCCGCCCGCGCCCATGACGCCCGTTCCCGCCGACACCCTCGACCTCCCGTCCGTCGTGCGCCGGTTCTGCCGCTACGTGCAGACCGACACGACCGCCGATCCCGGATCGGCCTCGACGCCGAGCACGCCCGGGCAACTCGCCCTCGCCCGGATCGTTGTCGCCGATCTCCGCGAGGCCGGCGTCGCAGATGCCGCGCTCGACGAGGCGACGGGCGTCGTCTACGCGACCGTCCCCGGGCACGCCCCGCCGGATGCGCCCGCCCTCCCGGTCGTCGCGCTCTGCGCGCACCTCGACACGTCGCCCGACGCGCCGGGCGCAGGCGTCCGCCCGCACGTTGTGCCGGCCTACGACGGCTCGGCCGTGCCGCTGCCGGGCGACCCGCGCGTGGTACTGGACCCCGCCCGCAGCCCCGCGCTCGCCGAACACGTCGGGCACGACCTGCTCACGTCCGACGGCACGACGCTGCTCGGCTCGGACGACAAGGCCGGCGTGGCCGTGATCGTGCAGCTGGCCGCCGACCTGCTCGCCGACGACCGCCGCCGCACGGCTCAGCCCGGAGCCGCGCCCCTCCCCCGCCCCACGCTCCGCCTGCTCTTCACCCCCGACGAGGAGATCGGCCGCGGGACCGACGGCGTAGACCTCGAGCGGCTAGGCGCGGACGTCGCCTACACCCTCGACGGCTCGGGCACCGACCGCCTCAACGCCGAGACGTTCAACGCCGCCGAGGCGACCGTGACGATCGAGGGCGTGGGCGTGCATCCGGGCTATGCCAAGGGTGTGATGGTCAATGCCCTCCGCCTCGCCGCAGCCTTCGTCGCCGCGCTGCCGCCCGAGCGTGCGCCCGAGACGACCGAGGGGCGCGAGGGCTACCTCCACCCGCACACGCTCACGGGCACGGCCGAGCGCGCCGAGATCCGCCTGCTCCTGCGCGACTTCTCGGACGAGGGCATGGCGGCGCTCGAGGGCGTGCTCCGCGCCGAGGCCGAGGCGCTCGCCGCGGCGCACCCCCGGGCGCGCGTCGCCGTCGAGGTCGTGCCGGGCTACCGTAACATGCGCCGCCACATCGACGCGACCGATCCGCGCGCGGTCTCGGTCGCGCTTGCCGCGGCGCGCGCGATGGGGTTCGAGATGACGCTCGAGCCCGTGCGCGGCGGCACCGATGGCGCGCGCCTCTCCGAGCGCGGCCTGCCGACCCCCAACGTGTTCACTGGCGGGTACGACTTCCACAGCCGCGCCGAGTGGAACACGGTGCAGAACCTCGAGCGCGCGCTCGCCTACACGCACGCGCTCGTGCGTGCCTGGGGCACGCCCCCTCCCGCTTCACCCACCCCCCATGAACGCTGATCGTCCGCTCTCCGGCCGCGCCTCGCGGCGCCTCGTGCTGTTCATCGTGGCCGCCATCGCCGTGCTCGTAGCCGTGGCCGTGATCGTGATCTCGCGCGGCTGGGCCGATGAAGACCTCCAGCGCCGGATCGAGGCGCGCGAGGAGGCGATGCGCAGCCGCGGCTAGCGCGCCCCACGCGCTTGCCCTGAGCGCCACGCGCTTGCCCTAGACGCCACGCGCCCCGGCCACCCGTGAGGGCGACCGGGGCGCGGCGGTTTACACCTGCAGAGCGGATTGGCGGCCGAGCGGATCGGCGGCCAAACCGGTCAGCTGCCGAGGCGGCGGTTGATGTCGGCCAGGGCCTCGTCCTCGGCCGGCGTGGTCGTCGCCCCGAAGAGCCCCTCCACGTCCGGCGTGCGCGCGAGCGCGCTGTCGAGACGGTCCTGCGTGGCCTGCAGCGCCTCGAGCTCGGCGCGGCTGCCCACGACGATGTCGCGGTACTTGCGCAGGCCCGTGCCGGCCGGCACGAGGTGGCCGATGATGACGTTCTCCTTGAGGCCGAGCAGCTCGTCGGTCTTGGCCGCGATGGCCGCGTCGGTGAGCACCTTGGTCGTCTCCTGGAACGAGGCGGCCGAGATGAAGCTCTCCGTCGCGAGCGCCGCCTGCGTGATGCCGAGCAGCACCGGCTCGGCCACGGCCGGCTCCGCCTCGCGCACCTCGACCTCCTGCAGCGCCTGCCGCTTGAGCTCCGAGTTGACCTCGCGCAGCCGCCGGCGCGTGACGGTCTCGCCGATGCGCAGCTTGCTCTCGCCCGGGTTGACGACCACGAACGCGTCGTAGAGCTCGTTGTTGGCCCGCTCGAGCACGAGGCGGTCGACGAGGTCGTTCTCGAGGAACGTCGTGTCGCCGGG
>JBKBNW010000251.1:0-2632 GCA_046295115.1 Demequina sp. | reverse complement strand
GCTGAAGGTGTTGGCCAGCGGCAACGGCGCGGGCCATGCGAATACGTCGCCTAGCCACGGCATCACCGGGTCCTGGACCACAGCGGAGTTGGCGAACTCCCTATCGATGTCGAGCCCCGCCGCCGCCACTGCTTCTGGTGTGGCAGGCAGCGTGCCGCCGTTGAGCACGATGGTGCCGCCGTTCGACAGCGCGCCCAAGCCCACGATCAGGGCCCCTGGCATGCGGCGGTTCATCCACAGGAATGTCCCGGCGACCACGTAGGTCGCGATGTGAACCACCGGCGCAACGCCGTGAAACGCGGGGACCTGCATGATGATGATCTGCAATAACAGCGCCGCCCACACCAACCAAGGCCACTTCCATTGGTGCAGGAGCAGGCCCGCCGGCCAACGCCCGATCACTAGCGGAGACAGCACCACGAGCACACAGACAGCGAGCAGGAGCATGGTCAGTGGTCCGCCAGTCTTCCGGTGGGCGCGACCCGGCGCTCGAGGTTGAGCCGTTCGGTGATGACGTCGGGTGCCGCGGGGCGGCCCAGGTGGTAACCCTGACCGATGACCCCGCCCAGCTGTGCGAGCGCCTCCGCAGTGGCGGCGTCCTCGATGCCCTCCGCGATCACGCGCAGGTCGAGCGCGAGGGCCAGGGCGATGGTGGACCGCACAATGATCAGGTCGTGATGGTCCGAGCCGATATTGCTGACAAAGGAACGGTCAACCTTGAGTTCGTCGATCTGCAGGCGCTTGAGGTAGCTCAGCGAGGCGTTGCCAGTGCCGTAGTCGTCGATCGCCATCTCGACGCCGATGCCGCGCACCGCGCGGATGACCATGTCGGCCCGCACGGTGTCCGACAGGATCCCCGTCTCCGTCACCTCGAGAACCAGCGCGGAGGGCGGCACGTCGTGCCGAGCCAGAGCCTCGTAGACCTGCTGCGCGAGGCCCACATCGGACAGGTGGCGGGCGGACAGGTTGACGGCCACGCGGACCTCGTGCCCTGCCTCGCGCCAGGTCGCGAGGTGCGCCAGCGCGGTCTCCAGCACGAAGGCGGTGACCGGGAAGATGAGTCCCGAGTTCTCGGCGAGGGGGATGAAGTCGTCGGGCGCGACCGTGCCGCGGACGGGGTGGTCCCACCGCACCAGTGCCTCGACCCCCACGGTGCGGCGCGAGTTGAGATCCACCTGGGGCTGGTAGACCACGCGCAACTGTTGGGTGTCGAGCGCCGCGCGCAGGTCCGCCAGGAGCTGGAGCCGCTCGACGGTGTTGACGTCGTACTCCGGTGCGTACGTGCTGAGCCGGTCGCGCTCGAGCTTGGCGTGGTAGAGGGCGATGTCGGCGTTCTTCATGAGAGTTTCGCCGTCCGTGCCATGCATGGGGGCGACGGCCACGCCCGCGCTCGCGCGCACCAACAGTTCGAGGCTTTCCACCCGCACCGGTGCGTCCAGCGCCGCGAGCAGGTCGCGCCCGGCGCGCCGGGAGTCCGCGAGCCCGCCGGGGACGACCACGGCGAACTCGTCCCCGCCGAGCCGGTGCACCGACCCGTCCGCGGGAGCCGCCGCGCGGAGGCGCTGCGCCACCTCGCGGAGGATCGTGTCCCCGACCGGGTGGCCGAGCGTGTCGTTAAAGTCCTTGAAGTGGTCCAGGTCCAGCAGGACGAGGCCAGGGCCTTGGGCTGGATTGTGCTGCGCGCCGCGTAACGCCCTCGTCAACTCTTGGTTGAGCTGGCCGCGATTGCCGAGTCCCGTCAGCGAGTCGTGAGCGGCCTCGTGCGCGTGACGCGCGACCACCATAGCGAAGAGGTGTGCGGCGACCACCGGAGCGCCAATCAGCGCCAGCACGCCCACGCCGTCGCCGGCGACGTCCGCCGCGATGCCGCCCACGCTCAACAGCACCACGTGGGTGAGGAACAGGCTGCGGGCGTCGGTGCGCAGTACGAGGATCAAGGCCTGGCCGGACGCGAGAGAGACGACCACGGCCACGAGTAGCCAGTTGACGGCGACCATGGCGACGCCAGCGATAACGAGGGCTCCTACGTGTCCGGCCGTCACTTCCATGCGCACACCGAAGGTGGGCTGACCGGTTAAAAGGCCATAAACGACGCCCGCGGTGAGCACGCTCAGCGTGTACTGCGCGGTGTTGAAGAGCGACTTCTTAAACCCTCGACGATTGAGGATGTCGTCGGCGAGGCTCGAGACTATCTGTACCGCGATGGCTGCGCCAAGGCCCCCGACGGCGATGAGGGCGAGCACGAACGGCGCGGAGGTGGACAGCGTCCTCGTCTCGGCGTCCGCGAGCACCAACGTGATCGGCTTGACCTCGCCGGCGATCGCCGCAACGGCGAGAAACGCAATGGAGAGCAGGGGAAGGGTCACAACAAACGCGTTCCACGGGCTCAGGACGATCGCCGTGACCGCGCCACCAATCCCCGCGACGCTTACCGCCGCCAGGTAAATGGTGAGCGGCGAGGGCGGCGCCACGGCTCGAGCCTTGGCACCGCCCCCGCCTGAGTGTGGGATCAGGCCCACTTAAACCCAGCGCCGACGATTGCGGCAACTGCCACGAGCGTGCTCGCGCTCGCCGTCACGCGCACAACCTTGCTGTTCTGAAGGATGCTCCACTTGTTCATGTACTTCTCCCT
>JBKBNW010000250.1:0-2633 GCA_046295115.1 Demequina sp. | reverse complement strand
GGCGAGGCGACCAGCATGCACGCAGACGTCACCGGGGCGGTGTGCGACGAGGCGCCGATGGCCTTCCCCGGCGACACCCTGACGGTCGACGGGGAGCGCACGTACGTGTGCCTCGACAACGACCGGACGCAACGGCTGACGATCCAGGCGGCCACCCTGACGGATCAGGACCTGGTGCTCGAGGTGCTGGGCGTCGACGACGGCCCGTACCGTCTCGCGTGGGCCGACGGCAACCCGTACTCCGACGTGCTCGCCGACTTCGACCCGCTGCTGGATCAGACGGTGCCCGAGGGCCGGTGGGTGGTGGCGGTGACCACCTATTTCACGGGTACGGCCGCGGACTACGACCTGCGGATCGTCGCCGGCGGCGGCGCCTGACTTACGCCGCGCCCTCGTCGGTGAGGCGCTGGCTGATGACCGTCGTCACGCCGTCGCCGCGCATCGTGACGCCGTAGAGCGAATCGGCGATCTCCATCGTCCGCTTCTGGTGCGTGATGACGATCAGCTGAGAGTCTTCCTTGAGCTCTCTGAAGATATCGAGCAGTCGGCCCAGGTTGGCGTCATCGAGTGCGGCCTCGACCTCGTCCATCACGTAGAACGGGCTGGGACGCGCCTTGAAGATCGCCACCAGCATGGCGACGGCCGTGAGCGACCGCTCGCCTCCTGATAGCAGCGACAGCCGCTTGACCTTCTTGCCTGCCGGCCTGGCCTCGACCTCGATGCCGGTCTCCAGCATGTTCTTGGGGTCGGTGAGCACCAGCTTGCCCTCGCCGCCGGGGAACAGCCGCGGGAAGATGGCGTCGAACTCGCGTTGGGTGTCCTCGAATGCCGAGGTGAAGATCTGCTCGACGCGCTCGTCGATCTCCCGCACGATCTCCATGAGGTCCTCGCGGGACTTCTTGATGTCGCTCAGCTGGTCCTGCAAGAACTTGTGACGCTCCTCGAGCGCAGCGAACTCCTCGAGCGCCAGCGGATTGACCTGCCCCAGCTGCTTCATGGCCCGCTCGGCGGTGCGCAGGCGCTTCTCTTGAGCCTCGCGCACGTAGGGCTGGGTGCGCGGCTCGCCGTCCTCGCCCTGCTCCGCGCCCGCTACGGGCACGGGCAGGTGCGGACCGTACTCCTCGACCAGCTTGGCGGGGTCGACCCCCAGCTCGTCGACCGCGCGCTGCTCGAGCTGTTCGAGGCGCACCTTCAGCTGGGCCTTGGCGACCTCGTCGCGGTGAGACTCGTCCGTGAGGCGGCGCAGCTCGTCCGCGAGCCCCTCGACGTCGCGGCGCACGCCGGAAAGGTCCGAGGTGCGCTCGGCACGCGCGGCCTCGGCCGCCGCCCTCGCGTCATCCGCTGAGGCGACGGCGATGTCAATCGCCGCCAGCGCATCGGCCGCACCGGCGAGGACCTCGCGTGCGGCGCCCGCCTGCCGTTCGCGACGCAGCGCGGCCTGCTCGGCTCGCGCGCGGGCGTCGCGCTCGGCGACCGCCGCCCGCTCAAGGCTCTCGGCACGCGCGGCAAGAGCACGTGCGCGTTCCTCGGACGTGCGCAGCGACAGCCGCGCCTCCGTCTCGCGGGCACGGGCCGCCACGGCGGCTTGCGCGTGCTCGTCTCGCTGGACCTGCGCGCCGGCGGTGTCGGACTCGGTCTGTTCGGGCTCGGCCTGCGCCGCGGCGAGCCGCTCCGTCAGGCTCGCGAGTTCCTTGGACTGCTCGGCCATGCGCTCCTGCGCGGCGGCGATCTGGGTGTCGAGCCTCTCGCCGTCCGCGCGGGCGGCCCTGGCCGAGGCGTTGAGGTGGCCCAGCTGCTCCGCGACCGCGGCCATGCGCGCGTCGGAGTCGTTGAGCCGCTCCAAGGTGATCTCGTGGCGGGTACGGGCCTGGGATTCGCGCTCCTCCGCCCCCCGGATCTCGAAGGTGGTGGCCTCGACCACGGCGGCGGCGGCATCGCGCTTGAGCCTCGCCTCGTCGAGCGCCGCCTGCATGTGCAGCACGCTCGGCGCGTCGCCGGCGCCGCCGGAGGCGTGCTGCGCTCCCAGCAGGTCGCCGCGGCGGGTCACAGCCACGACGTCGCGGTGGGCGGTCACCACCGCGCGGGCAGCGGCCAGGTCGTCGACCACGGCGACTCCGCCCAGGTGGGAGCGCACGGTGTCGACGATGCCGCCTGGCCCGGCGACGAGGTCGGACGCCCACGCCGCACCCGCGGGGAGGTCCACATTCGGGTTGTGGACGCGGGCCGACGGGTCGGCGACCAGGAACCGCGAGCGGCCTGCGTCTTCGTCCCGCAGCCACCGGATCGCGTCCACGGCGTCCTCGACGGAGTCGACCGCGAGGGCGTCCGCGAGCGGGCCGAGGGCTGCCGCGATCGCGTCTTCCGCATCCGCGCTGACCTCGATCAGCGCGGCGACCGTACCGCGCACCGACCGCGATCCCGAGGCCAGCAGCGCCCCGGCGCCGTCCTTTCGCGCCAGCGACAGGTCGAGCGCCTCGACCTTCGCGGCCCACGTGTCGCGCTCACGCATCGCGACGTTGAGGCGGTCCTTGAGGTCGGTCAGCGCGGCCTTGGCCTCGTCCCACTCCTGCGTTGCGGCCTCATGCGCGTCGTCGAGGTCCTCCTCGCCCTGCTCCACCGAGGCCACCTGGGTC
>JBKBNW010000249.1:0-2636 GCA_046295115.1 Demequina sp. | reverse complement strand
GGCGTTGCCGGACGAGCCCTCGGGGGACGTCGCTGCCGAGCCCGCGCCGGAGCCGGCGATCGTCTCCAGCGCATCGGCGTTCACCCCGGACCAACTCGCGAGCC
Organism: Demequina sp.; assembly: GCA_046295115.1. GTDB lineage: Bacteria > Actinomycetota > Actinomycetes > Actinomycetales > Demequinaceae > Demequina. Next base: position 2,532 of record JBKBNW010000249.1, on the reverse strand, counting down.
CGGCCGGCTGGGAGACAGCGGGCGCGAGCGCCCTTGAAGCCGCCGAGCCCGAGGGTGCCACCACGTACCAGCCGGTGCTCCAGCCAGACATGGCCAACGATGAGTACGGAGGAGCAGACCTCACGAGCGCAGTCTTCTCCGAGTTGAGCTCGTTGGCGCAGCGGCGGCCCAAGGTCGAGAAGACCCGCGCCGGCCTGCAGCGCCGCCGGCCCGCGGACGCGGAGCCTGTCCAGGTCACGCCACTCGCGGAGGACGCATCGCTGGCCCCGGCCGAGCGCAACGCGGACGCGGTGCGCAGCCGGTTCAGTGCGTTCTACTCCGGCACCCAGCGCGCGCGCGACGATGTCGCCGAGTTCGAGCGCCAGACCCAGCCCGCGGAGGCGTCCGACTCATGACCGCCTTCGCACGTAGTATCCCCACCGGTAAGAATTCGCTCCCTTCCGGGAGCTGCAAAGACGAGGAGACGCTGTGACCGAGCTCAGTACCGAGGCCACGAACTTCGGATGGTTGCTGGACAACTTCGTCCAGACAGTCCCGGGGACGCGACACACGCTGGTGGTGAGTGCTGACGGGCTGCTCATGGCGATGTCCAAGAACCTCGACCGCACCGGAGGGGACACTCTTGCCGCAGTGGTGTCAGGGATGGCGAGCCTGACGCGGGGAGCTGCCCGTCAGCTCAACGCCGGCGAGGTGCGCCAGTCGATCATCGAGATGGACGAGCTGTTCTTGTTCCTGATGAGCGTCTCGAACGGCTCGGTGCTCGCGGTCGCCGCCGACTCGACCTGCGACGTGGGCCTGGTGGGCTACGAGATGACGCTGCTCGTGTCGCGCACTGAGAATGCGCTGACTCCGCAGCTCATCACCGAGATGCGCCAGCACCTTCCCACCGACGGACACACCCGCTTCTAGGTAGGTGCGGCCGCGATGACAGACACGATGACGCCACCGGGCGACGACGAGACTTATGCCGTCCGTCCGTACGCCGTCACGGGCGGGCGCGTGAGCGCGGCGAGCAAGACCCTCCCCATGGAGGCCCTCGTGGAGGCGCGCTCCGACGCCCAGTCTTTGAGGGGTCTGACCCCGGAGAAGAAGAAGATCCTGCAGCTCGCTGCGGGCCAATTTCAATCCATCGCCGAGCTCTCGGCCCACACCCGGCTCCCGCTGGGTGTGGTGCGAGTGCTGGTGACGGACCTTGCTGAAGATAATCACCTCACGATTTACACCGGCGGAACGGCCGAGGACATGTCCACCCATGACGAGTCCGGCAGCCTATCCCTGAGCCTTCTGGAGAGTGTCCTCGATGGCATCGCAGCCCTCTGACGGGGCGGTCGCGTCCCCCGCGCCGCACACCGCGCCCACCGTCGTCAAGATCGTCATTGCGGGTGGCTTCGCGGTGGGCAAGACCACCTTCATCGGCTCGATTTCCGATATCGACCCGCTGAACACCGAGGCGGCGATGACGGAGAAGTCCATCGGCATCGACGACGCCGGGGGCGTGACTGACCGCAAGACCACCACGACCGTCGCGATGGACTTTGGGCGCATCGCGTTGCCGGGGTCCCTGTGGCTGTACCTGTTCGGAACCCCCGGTCAGGACCGGTTCCTGTTCATGTGGGACGACCTGGTGCGCGGCGCGATCGGCGCCGTGGTGCTGGTCGACACCGAGCGGCTCGACCAGTGCTTCCCGGCCGTCGACTACTTCGAAGGCCGCGGTGTGCCGTTCGTGGTGTGCGTGAACTGCTTCGACGGCGTGGCGCGCCACACGCTCGAGGACGTGCGCGAGGCGCTCGGCATTCCGGCCCAGGTGCCGGTGATGTACACCGACGCGCGCGAGAAGGCGGCGACCAAGCAGGCGCTCATCGCGGTGGTTCAGCTCGCCATGCGCCAGCTCACGACCTAGCGCCTCTCAGACGGCCGAGGGCCACGCAACGGCGCGTGGCGCTCGGCTAGCAGTACGCGCGGGCCCAGCGGCGTTAGTCTGGACCGCGTGATCTACCTCGACGGCTCCGCGCTCTGCAGGTTCCTGCCGGGCGTGAAGTTCTTCGACGAATGGAACGCGTGGGTGGTGCCGCGTATTGACGACGTCGCGATGACCCAGTTGGGGCTCACCGAACTGCGGCAGGCGGCCGAACTGTTCCCGCGTGACACCAAGGGTCGGGCGTACGACATCGTCGACCAGGTGCGTCGCACCATCCCGGTGATCCGGTTCTCCGATGAGAACGTCTCCGTCTCCACCCACGCGGCAGCCGTGTTGAAGCCCTTCGCGGCCCTCCACCTGGGCGCGGCGGTTGCACACCCGGCGATCGACACCGTCGCCACCTACGACGCCGAGTTCGCGCAGGCGGCGGAACTGTACGAACTGGCCGTGGTATCACCGGGACTGCCGCAAGGCTGGCACAATGGCACGGCTGGCGCGTAACCCGCGCCTAGGAGAGTTGACCGAGCGGCCGAAGGTGACAGTCTTGAAAACTGTTGAGGCGTAACCCGCCTCCGCGGGTTCGAATCCCGCACTCTCCGCTCCTCGCAGGGCCC
>JBKBNW010000248.1:0-2668 GCA_046295115.1 Demequina sp. | reverse complement strand
GCCTGCGGCCAGGTACGCTCCCCCGGCGACGACGAGCGGGACGCACGCGCGCTCGAACCGGCCGGGAAGGCGGTGTTGGACGACGTCCTCCGCCTCGAGGACGGTGACGACAGACTCCGGCACGCCAGCCGCCAGCGCCAGCTCGGCGTGAGTCACATAGGTGGCGGTGTCCTCGACCGCGTGGGGCGTCACGGCCAGGTGCATCCGGCCGGAGTCAAGCGCGTCGAGGTTGTCCGCGATCACGCTCAGTGGCCTGAAGTGGTCCCGCTGCTCGCGTAGGACGAACCGCAGCCGCTCGAGGTCCGCCGGCGAGTACTGGCGGTAGCCAGCGGCGGTCCGGTCGGGCGACACCAGGCCGTTGTTGTCGAGATAGCGAAGCTTGGATGGTGTGAGCGCGGGGAACTCGTTTCCCAACTGCTGGAGCACGTCGCTGACCCGCAGCATCGGCTCGTGCGACAGTGCGTGAGGCCAACGACCGACGGGGGCTTGGGCGGTAGAGACTTCTCCCGCGAGGTTGGCCGACTCTTCACCGCGGGACGCGGCTTGCACGGCCCTAAGCGCGGTCATCTGTGGTCAGCTGGCCGATCCGGGGTAGAAGCTCATGCGGTACTTGCCGATCTGCACCTCATCGCCATCGCGCAACTCCACCTCGGTGACCGGCTCGCGGTTGACATAGGTGCCGTTGAGCGATCCCGCGTCCTTGACGAAGAACTTCTTGCCGTCGCGAATGAACTGCACGTGCTCGCGGCTGACCGTGACGTCGTCCAAGAAAATGTCACCCGATACGGAACGTCCCGCAGTGGTGACATCCACGTCGAGCAGAAAGCGGGCTCCCTGGTTGGGTCCGTGGTGCACGATCAGGAGTGCGCAATCCTCATCGAGTGCGTCGACTGCGGTCTGGTCCTGAGGCGATAGCCGGTGAGGAGCGTGCTCATCGACCGGCATCTGTGCGTCGAGCGACATCGTCCGCTCGACGGGGCTCTCGTCATACGTCATGACGCCACCTTTCTCACGTTGAATGTCTCCATCATCCTAGGCGCTCTTGCGTCCCCTGGACGGACGCGCCGGGGGCACTTGAGCGTGCACGCTGCGCGACATCACGAACGTACGCGATACCGGAGATCCAGTACAGTCCCGCGGCGGCGAGGGCGCCGACGATCGCGGCCACGTGCACGCCATCCCAACGATCGTGAGCGAGGAAGGCCAGCGGCAGGAAAACGTACAACGCGGCGGTCGCGGCCTTGCCAGTGAAGGTCACCTGCGGCGTCGACACGCGGTGGCTGCGGCCCACGAGCAACGCGATGCCCACCACGAGGTCGCGCGCGAGAAGCACGGCGACCAGCCACCACGGGACCGCCCCGCGGATCGCGAGTCCGATGACCACCACGACGGTGAGCAGCCTGTCTGCCGCGGGGTCGAGCACCCGGCCCAACGCCGTCACCTGATGCCAGCGCCGAGCGAGGAACCCGTCCAGGAAGTCGCTGATGCCAGCCGCAGCGAGGGCGGCGACGGCCCACAGGTCGTAGCCGGCGACAAGCAACCAGCCAAAGACTCCGATGAGACCGATGCGTAGCATCGAGATCACGTTCGGCACGGTCCAGATTGCGGTGCCTACCGGCTCAGGCCCACCCTCCGCGGCCGGGTTCGCGTGCGGCGTGCTCTGGTGATTGCGCGGCTCCTCCACGCCCGGGAGTCTACTTGGACTGGTCCTTCGCCGCGATGACCTTGTCGACGGTCTCCGAGGCGATGCGGTTCGCCTCGTCCTCCGAGGCGCCGCGAGCCAACTCGCGTGCTCGGATCTGCTGAAAGCGGTAGTGACGGGTCTCGGTGGACTTCTGTTCCGACATGGGCCTCTCCTTGACGAAGAACACTGGCGGGGACTGCCCTCCTAGCCTAGGTCGCCCTGGGGACCGACGCCAGGTCAGCGGCCCAGCGACTGCTCGAGCTGCTCCCACTTCGTGGCAGACCGGCCCTTGAGCCCCGTGCGTATTGGCTCGGGGTACCACTGGTCCTCGGTGCGGCCCTGAGAGCCGGAGTGGGATCGCAGCACCCGCGTCGCCCGTTGAGGCGTCCTCGGTGGACCACCGCGAACCATGCTCGGAGTCTTCGGAGCGCGCACGGGCCTAGTTCACCGTGCGCGCCGCAGGTCTCGCGCGATTCTTTGCGCCGGCTCAAAGGGCGTGCCATAGCGGTGGGCGGTGAGCGACACAGCCTGCTCCCGCAGGAACGGCAGCATCTCTAGCTCCGGCGCGGCGGTGACCGGGCCATCGAAGACCGCGATGTCCGCATGACCTCGCCACTGCGGGCCTACCTCCCCTACGTAGCGCACCCGCGACAACCCCTCGGCCCGCATGCAGGCGACAGCGTCCTCGCTCGTCTCGACGTACACGGCCACTCCCCCGGCGCCCAGCGCCTCGGCGAGCGCGGCCGGGAGGGCAACGGGCGAACTGACGCGGCCGGGACCGCCGGCTCGCATCATCGCTGCGCACACGCGCGCGAGCGCACCAGGGTCGATGCCGTCCCACCGGATCGCCGCGGCGGTCGGCAGGTACCTCAGCACGTTCGCCTCACAGTCCAGACCGGTGGGGTCGTGACCCACCGAGAAGCACTCCGCCCAGGCGTGTTCGTCCGCGACGGCTGCCGCGCGTATCCAGGGGTCATCCAAGGC
>JBKBNW010000247.1:0-2689 GCA_046295115.1 Demequina sp. | reverse complement strand
GTCGGCGCGCACCGGTTCATCTTCGACTCTCGCGATGAGGGCGAGTGGGACCGGCTGGAGATCCTCAACGACAAGGCCGGAGTGTGGAAGTGCCGCACTGCGTTCAACTGCACCGAGGCGTGCCCCCGCGGCATCGAGGTCACCAAGGCCATCTCCGAGGTGAAGAAGGCGCTGACCTCCGGCGAGGTCTAGCCGTCTACCAGGTGCGGCCCTCTTCGCACCACGTCTGCAGCAGCGGACGCCCCCGTTGCCCGCACGAGTCGCCGAAGTCTGCGTAACCGGACCCGAACGGCGCTTCGAGGAAGAGTTCGTCGCACGCGGTGTCGTCGCCGCTGTCACATGCCTCCCACAGCGCGTCGAGGAACGGGTCATCGCCATAGCTGCTGTCGTCGAATATCACGTTGCCGTCCCCGTCGGTCCACGCCCCGTCCTCGAACAACTCTGACGCAGCGGTGATCGACCACGTGATCACGGCGGTCGCCACGATGGTGCCCACCACGCCAAGCACGATGCCCGTGACGGCCAACCACGTGCCCTTGCGCTGTCCACCCGCGGTGCGCCGCAGGCCGATCGCTCCGAGCACCACGGCGACCACACCGAGTCCGAGGAATCCGGTCACCAGCGCCGCGATCGACGGGCCGTCGGTGCCGCTCGGACCCTCGGGCGCACTCCCCCCGTCTGCGTACCCGTAGGACGGCGGCGGGGAGTCAGGTGCATGGCCCACGAACCCCGGCGCGGCCCCCTGCGGCGGCGCATACCCGGGTGCCGTGTAGCCCGGATGCGCGTAGCCGTCGCTCGGCGCGCCCACGGCAGGAGGGACCGATTCTGCCTCGCCAGCGCCCGCCCACGTCTTGGGGTTAATGTCCGCCCCGTCGGGCTGCCATACGTGCTGCGGGGAGGCGGGCGTCTCGAACGGGTCGCGAGTGCTCACGGGCTGGTCCTATCGTCAATGTGCGAGGGCGGAGGCCCACGTCGGCACGGGCTTCAAGGCGGAGATTAGCGCACCGACAGCACCACAGGAAGACCTCTGTGCGCCACCGCGCATCGGCCGCTCGCCACCGGCGCTAACCCGGCCGAACCGTGGACTTGCGGGTCGTGACGCCCTTCCCCTGCCGTGGCTGCGACTCGGCGCGGTCATCCTCGATCTCCGCATCCTCCCGCTGCACATCGCGGTTGGTGCCCAGCCATGCCGCACTCATGAGCACGATCCGCGCGATGAGGTCCACGAAGATCAGGATGGTGATGACCGCCGCCACCGAACCCAGCACTGGGTTGGTGGCGACCGAGGCCACCACAAGCGAAACCGCCTGGCGGAGCAGGCCGATCGCGACGGCGACGCCGAGCAACGCCCACACCAGCGGGCGACGTGGTCCCTTGTACCGGCCCAGCACCACAATCGCGATGGCTGCGAACGCCATGTCAAGGAGCACGCCCACCACGATCGCGGGGGTGCGAATGATGCCCTCGGATACCCAGTCGACCGTGAACCAGCCGGCCATCACCTCGGCGAACTGCGAGGCGATCACCTGGAGCGCAATCCCGAGCACGACGATGACCCCCAACGACACCAGCGCAATGAAGTCGCGGATCTTGCCCTTCGCGGGCGCGGCGGCCTCCTTGCCGAGCATGGTGCGCACGCCCACGCGCATGCCCCGCAGGTACCGGGTGGCGGTGTTGAACAGGATCAAGAAGCTCACGGCGCCCACCACGCCGGAGATACCTCGCGGCTCGATCGACGCGGGGTCGACGAGGTCACCGGCCTCACTGCCCAGGAGGCCCGGGATCGACTCATCGAGGAACGAGTAGAAGGCGTCATTCCATGCGGAGTTGCGCGCTACGAAGAAGCTCGCGAGCGTCACCGCAATCACGAGTGCGGCCGCGAGGGACGTGAGCGAGAAATAGGCGATGCCCCCGGCGAGGATCATGCCGTTGCCGTCCGTCACCCGGTCCAGCGTGCGCCCGCCGTGAGAACGGTCAAACCGGGCCTTGAGGGATTTGGCTCTCGTGACCGCCAACTTGCCTTTATCGGCCATGTTCCGGTCCTCGGCCTCGAGCCGCTCCTGCTCGCGCCGGTATGCCGAGGTGTCTTGGAAAGCGGAGTCGGCGGAGCGGCGGTGAGGGTCGTCGGCAGTCGGAACCTCGCCTGCCGTCTGAACACCACTGTTCTCGTGCTCCGCCATCCGCCTACCTCCCATGCATCGGGGCCAGCAGGCCCACCTTGTCGTATAGCCGTTCGAGCGTGGGGCGCGCGATGGCCGAGGCCCGCGCGGCGCCCTCCGCCAGCACTGAGTCCAACCGGTCGGGGGACTCGATCCATTCCATCGCGGCGTCGTGGAACGGCGTGAGGAACTCCACGACCACGTCCGCCAGGTCAGACTTGAGGTGGCCGTACATCTTGCCTGCATAGTCCGCGACCAGCTGCTCCACGCTGCGGCCGTCGATCGCCGAGTAGATGGTCAACAGGTTCGAAACGCCTGGCTTCGCCTCGCGGTCGAACGCGATCACGTCGCCCGTGTCCGTGACGGCGGACCTGATGTTCTTCGCCACCTTCTTTGGGTCGTCGAGGATCTCGATGGTGCCCTTGGGGCTTACCGCCGACTTCGACATCTTCTTGGCGGGCTCCTGGAGGTCGTAGATCTTCGCCGTCTCCTTCACGATGTGGGGCTCGGGGACCACCACCGTGCCCTCG
>JBKBNW010000246.1:0-2711 GCA_046295115.1 Demequina sp. | reverse complement strand
TGGTCGACCTGAACTTCGCGTTCCAGCCCTCGTGCGCGTATTCGAGCGACTGGGTGTGCCCGCTGCCGGGGCCGGGGAACAGGCTCGAGACCCGCGTCGAGGTGGGCGAGTTGGTGCGGTAGCCGACGTTGCGTGGGTCGAAGCGCACCGGGACGGGGTTTAGTGAGGGGGGACGAGGCTGAACGCCCCCTCCTCCTCTTGCGCATTGTGCAGGCGCAGGATCGCGTAGAGGCCGTAGAGGAGTCGTCGCAATTCAACGACGTCCTCCGGCTCCACTACAGCACCCTCGATCCCGGCGAGCAGCCGCCCCAGCCGCCCCACCTGGTGTTCGATCTCGGCGTGGGTTCGGCTCAGCGTCGCCGTGGTCTCCGCGCCTCCAAGCGCGCGGCTCACCAACGGCAGCAGCAGGGCTTCGTCAGCCCGCTCGTGGGGGAGTAGCTCGGTCTCGAGCCGCTCGTGAAGCGCCGTGACGGGCGCAACGTCGCAGTGGTCGGTCGTGAGCGCATCTGCCACCGACCGGATCTGCTCGACGACGGCGAGCGTCGCGTCGTGCTCGGCCCGGAGCTGGCGCGCGGTGGCGACGTCCAACGGCGGCATTGCCACGGTGTGCGTCCTCCCGGGCAGCAGCGCACGCAACGCAATCGCGATCGCGAGGACGTCGATGACCTCTTGGAGGAGCGCGCCGGCGGTGGGTGGCAGGTATCCGAGGGCGGCGACGACCATAGCGATGAGCGACAGCCCCATCCCGATCGTCACGGCCTGGAGTGCGACGCGTCGTGAACGGTGGGAAATCAAGATGGCGTCCGCGAGGGCGTCGATGCGATCCACGGTGAGCACGACGTCGGCGGCTTCGGACGAGGCGGTCGCGCCGTGTGAAGCCAGTGCCACTCCGACCCCGGCTGCGGCAAGCGCGGGGGCGTCATTGACGCCGTCGCCGACCATGATGGTGGGCGCACTGTGGGACTCGATGGTGATTGCCGCGAGCTTGTCTGCAGGATCGCGGTCCGCGAGCACGGTGTCGACCCCCACGATGCGGCCCACGGTTCCCGCGGCGTCAGCCCTATCTCCCGTGACGAGCACGACCTTGGAGATCCCGGCATTGCGCAGCGCACGGACCATCCGGGGTGCGTCGGGACGGATCGGATCCTCGAGCAGGAACGCGCCGGCGGGCTCGCCGTCGAGGGCCACGAACACCGACAGCGATCCGTCGAGGTCGGCACGCCTGCGCACCTGACGCGCCCACGCAGGCTGGGTGTCTCCCACGATCCAGGCGGCCTTGCCCAACCTGACCTCGTGCGCCCCGACCCGTCCGCTCACGCCGTACCCGTGCTCCTCGCGGACATCGGTAGGCAGATCCAAGTCGAGGTCGCGCACGACGGCCGCGGTGACGATCGCACTGGCGAGCACGTGAGTGGAGACCTGATCGAGAGAGGCGGCCAGTCGCAGCATCTCGGTCGAGTTCACGTCGGAGCTTGCCGTGATGACGTCAGACACCGCTGGTTGCCCCTGTGTCAGCGTGCCGGTCTTGTCGAAGAGCATCACTCGGCCATCGGCCAGCCGCTCGAGCGCGCCGCCGCCCTTGATCACCACCCCGATCCGCGCCGCGCGCGACAGCCCGGACATGATGGCTATCGGCGCTGCAAGCAGGAGGGGACACGGCGTCGCGACGACGAGCACCGCGACGGCCCGCACGGAGTCGCCGGAGGCCGCCCACGCCGCCCCCGCGATCAGGAGCGTCAGCGGCACGAAGACGATCGCGACCCTGTCCGCCACGCGCACAAACGGAGCGGACGATGCTTGCGCCTGCTCGACGAGGCGCACGACTCCGGCGTATGTGGACTCTGCGGCGCTCGCCGTGGCCCGGATCTCCAACGGCGAACCCGCGTTGACCACGCCGCTGCGCACCTGGTCTCCCAACGGCCTCTCGACCGGCATCGGCTCGCCGGTCAGCGCAGATTCGTCGAGCACCCCGCTTGCGGCAAGCCTGCCGTTGACGGGAACCACCTCGCCCGTGCGCACCAGGATCCGGTCGCCCACGGCAACGTCATCCACCGGCACTTCTTCCAAGTTCTCCCCAGCGAGCCGGCGGGCGGTGCGCGGCGCTCTCTCGATGAGCATGCTGAGTTCTCGCCTGGCGCGGGCCGCTGCCCGGCTTTCGAGAAGCTGGCCGGTAGCGAGCATGACCGTAATGACGGCTCCGGCGAGGGGCTCACCCACCCACAGCGCACCCGCCAGCGCCAGGAATGCGATCACATCGACGGTGAACTCGCGTCTGAGGATTGCGACCGCTATCCACCATCCCGAGAAAGCGAGCCCCAGCACGGTCCCGGCAACGAGAACAGTTTCGCCCCATGTGCGGGGCCCGTTGATCCAGAAGAAGGCACCAAGAGTCAACAGTCCCGTCGATACGACGAAGAGCATGAGGTCCGCGCGAGAGCGCCACCACTCCATACGCTCATCTTGGCGCGGTGGTAGGAGCCTGTCTATGCGAGCACAGAGCCTCAGGCAGTAGTGCGGCGACGTCCCCTCATGAGCGCGAAGCCGATCATGATGACGGCGACGGCGAAACTGAGAGCGCCGCCGTGAGACCAACCGGTGAGGGCAAGCTCCCCGGGGGCAGAGTCGGCCTCGCCGGATCCGGCCTGGGGGTCTGGGGCCCCGGCGTCAGGGTCGGGATCGGACGCTACGGCTGTCTGCACGAGTTCAGCGCT
>JBKBNW010000245.1:0-2722 GCA_046295115.1 Demequina sp. | reverse complement strand
GTCGACCATGTCGTCGGTGCGCAGCGTCGCGCCGCGCACGCCCTTGCCGCCACGCTTCTGCGCCCGGTACTGGTCGGAGCGCGTGCGCTTGGCGTAGCCGCTGCGGGTGATCGTGACGACCACCTCCTCCTCGGCGATCAGGTCCTCGATATCCACGGAGCCGTCGAACGGGCTGATCTCGGTGCGACGCTCGTCGCCGTACTTGCGCACGACCTCGGCGAGTTCGTCCGAGATGATGGTGCGCTGACGGGGCTCGGAGCCGAGGATGTCGGTCAGGTCGCGGATCTGCGCCATCAGGCCGTCGTACTCTGCCTCGATCTTCTGGCGCTCGAGGGCGGCCAGGCGGCGAAGCTGAAGGTTCAGGATCGCGTTGGCCTGCACCTCGTCCACGTCAAGCAACGTCATCAGACCCGAACGGGCCTCGTCGACTGACGGAGAGCGACGGATGAGCGCGATGACCTCGTCGAGCGCGTCGAGCGCCTTGACGTAGCCACGCAACACGTGGGCCTCGCGCTCGGCCTTCGCCAACCTGTAGGCGGTGCGACGCTGGATAACCTCGATCTGGTGCGTCACCCAGTGGCGCACGAAGGCGTCGATGCTGAGCGTGCGGGGCACGCCGTCCACGAGCGCCACCATGTTGGCACCGAAGGTGTCCTGCAACTGAGTGTGCTTGTAGAGGTTGTTCAGCACCACCTTGGCGACCGCGTCGCGCTTGAGCACGACCACGAGTCGCTGGCCGGTGCGGCCCGACGTCTCGTCGCGGATGTCCGCAATACCGCCGACCTTGCCCTCCTTGACCAGCTCGGCGATCTTGAGGGCCAGGTTGTCGGGGTTCACCTGGTACGGCAGTTCGGTGACCACCAGGCACTGGCGGCCCTGCAGCTCCTCGACCGTGACCACCGAGCGCATCGTGATCGAGCCGCGGCCCGTGCGGTAGGCCTCTTCGATGCCGCGGCGGCCAAGGATGACGGCGCCCGTGGGGAAGTCGGGGCCCTGGATGCGCGCGATCAACGCGTCCTGGAGCTGCTCCTTGGTGGCGTCCGGGTTATCCAGGTGCCACTGCACGCCAGCCGCGACCTCGCGCAGGTTGTGCGGCGGGATGTTGGTGGCCATGCCGACCGCGATGCCGGCAGAGCCGTTCACCATCAGGTTGGGGAACCGCGCCGGCAGCACCGCGGGCTCCTGGGTACGACCGTCGTAGTTGTCCTGGAAGTCGACGGTGTCCTCGTCGATATCGCGCACCATCTCCATGGCGATGGGCGCCATGCGGGACTCGGTGTAACGGTGGGCGGCGGCGGGGTCGTTGCCGGGAGAACCGAAGTTGCCCTGGCCGTCGGCGAGCGGGTAGCGCAGCGACCAGTCCTGCACCATACGCACCAAGGTGTCGTAGACAGCGCTGTCACCGTGGGGGTGATAGTTACCCATCACCTCGCCGATGATGCGGGTGCACTTGGAGAACGCGCGGTCGGGCCGGTAGCCGCCGTCGTACATCGCGTAGATGACGCGGCGGTGGACGGGCTTCATCCCATCGCGGACGTCCGGGAGTGCGCGGCCCACGATGACGGACATCGCGTAGTCGAGGTACGACTGCTGCATCTCCACATTGAGGTCGACCTTGTCGATGCGGCCATGGTTGTGGACTTCAGATGTCAAGGAACCTCACGTCCTTCGCGTTGCGCTGGATGAAGTTGCGTCGGGACTCGACGTCTTCGCCCATCAAGATGGAGAAGGTCTCGTCCGCAAGCGCGGCGTCGTCCATGGTGATCTGGAGCAGGGTGCGGGTCTCGGGATTCATCGTGGTCTCCCACAACTCCGAGTAGTCCATCTCGCCCAGACCCTTGTATCGCTGGATGCCGTTGTCCTTGGGGACCTTCTTGCCCGAGCCAAGGCCATCCTTGAGCAGTGCGTCCCGCTCCCGGTCCGTGAACACGTACTCGTGATCGGAGTTGGACCACTTGATCTTGTACAGCGGGGGCTGCGCAAGGTAGACGTAGCCGGCCTCGATCAGCGGCCGCATGTAGCGGAACAGCACCGTCAGCAGCAGGGTGCGGATGTGCTGGCCATCCACGTCGGCATCGGCCATCAGCACAATCTTGTGATACCTCGACTTGTCGAGGTCGAACTCGTCCCCGATTCCGGAACCGAAGGCCGTGAACAGCGCCTGGATCTCGGCGTTGGCGAGTGCCTTGTCGAGGCGGGCCCGCTCGACGTTCAGAACCTTTCCTCGCAGCGGCAGGATGGCCTGGGTGGCGGGGTTGCGCCCGCGCACGGCGGAGCCGCCGGCGGAGTCACCCTCGACCAGGAAGATCTCAGAGATGCTCGGATCCTTCGACGAGCAGTCCCGCAGCTTGCCCGGCATGCCGCCGGACTCGAGGAGGCCCTTGCGGCGAGTGGCCTCTCGCGCCTTGCGCGCGGCGAGTCGGGCCTGCGAGGCCTGCATCGCCTTGCGATCTCCTTGGCCTCGTTGGGGTGAGAGTCGAACCAGTCGGTGAGCCTCTCGGTGACCACGCGCTGGACGAAGGTCTTGGCCTCCGTGTTGCCCAGCTTGGTCTTGGTCTGGCCCTCGAACTGGGGTTCGCCCAATTTGATCGAGATCACTGCGGTGAGACCCTCGCGGACGTCGTCGCCAGTGAGGTTCTCGTCCCTGTCCTTCAGCAACGACTTCTCACGTGCGTACCGGTTGATCAGCGAGGTCATCGCCGCCCGGAACCCCTCCTCGTGC
>JBKBNW010000244.1:0-2744 GCA_046295115.1 Demequina sp. | reverse complement strand
GCGCGCCCACCGCCACCACCTGGTCGACCGGCTCGGCCACGACCACGCGCATGTCTTCGTCGCGCTCCACCTCGACACCATCCTTGATGGTTACGGTGTAGCTGACGAGCGCGGTGCCTTCCTTGCCCTCGGTCACGACCTTCGTGGTGCCTTCGAATTCGCTGAAGTCCTTCTCCTCGACCCGGCCGTGGTCGAGCGCGATCTCTTCGGTGCGCACCACGACCTCGAGGTCGGCGGCCGCCGCGGAGACGGGGGCCACGGCTTCGCTCGCGACTGCGTGGACGACCTCGCGGTCCTCGTGATCGGACCACACGCTCATGCCGGCGGAGGCGAAGGAGCCGACCGCGAAGGATCCGATGGCGAGGGTGGCTGCTGCGGCGTGGGTGCGGCGCATGCGGACTGCGGTGCGCTCGCGGCGGTTGCGGCGGCCGCCCTCGGCGGGCGTCGTGCGTCGATAGCTCACTAGAGAAAAGGTCCTTTCATACGCGCGCGTGGCGTGCGTTACCAGACTGTTATCTCACACCTGACCGCTCAGGCGCCAACCGGCTCCTCGCGCGGCTTCCGCACAGGCGCCCTGCAAAACGATGTCTACCAGGGGCCATACAGGGAGTGCGACGTGTCCCACACGGCGGCGCAGATCTCCTCCACCGGGTGCTCGTGCAGTCGCGCGAGTGCGCGGGCGGTATGCGCCGCGAGCGCCGGCGAGTTGGGCGCACCCCGGTGCGGGTGCGGCGTGAGAAACGGCGCGTCGGTCTCAATGAGCAGCTGCGACAGCGGGGTCACCGCTGCGGCCGCATGCAGCGTCTTCGCGTTCTTGAACGTGACAGTCCCGGCGAAACTGAGGTACCAGCCCCGGTCCGCGCACAGGCGCGCCATCGCGGCGTCGCCCGAATAACAATGGAACACGGTGACCTCGGGTGCGCCGTCGCTCATCAAGACGTCGATCACGTCCGCGTGCGCATCGCGGTCGTGGATCTGCAGAGGCTTGCCGAGCTCCTTGGCCAGCGCAATGTGATCGCGGAACGCGCGCAACTGCGCATCCCGGCCCTCCGGCCCGGTGCGGAAGTAGTCCAGCCCGGTCTCCCCCACCACCCGGATGCGCTCGCCGCGCGCGAGCTGGGAGATCTCGGCGAAGGCGTCGTCGTACTCCCCCCGGGCGGCGAGTACCGCCGCATCGTTGGGGTGAAGCGCCACCCCGCCGAGCATCTGAGGGAACGTCGCGACCGCATCGGCCGTCCACCTGGCCGACTCAAGGTCGCAACCGATCTGCACCACGCGAGTGACGCCCGCCGCCTCCGCCTCCGCGAGGCGGTCCGCGACCGAGCGGGCCTCGTCCCCGGCCGGGTAGTCCAGGTGACAGTGGTTGTCGACGATGGGCGCGGGCAGCGGCTCAGGGGCCGCCGGCCACTCCCCTGCGCGAGTCACGCGTCGTCGGAGCGCATGCGCTCCAGCTCCGCCTCGACGATGTCATCATCCAGCTTGGTGAAGATGGGCGAGGGGGCGGGGACGGGGGTGCCGGGAGCGACGATGGGGCGCCGCCACGTACCTTGCTGGGCGGAGTAGTCGCCCTGGATGACGGGGTAGTGCCTGCCCGGCAGGTCGAGGTCCTCGACCTCGTTGAGCTGAGGCATGGGCGCGATCACGCCGTCGCCGCCCAGCGCCTCGTGGACCTGCTGTGAGCTGTGCGGCAGGAAGGGCGCGAGCATGGTGTTTGCGTCCGCCACCAGTTGCGCGGCGACGCCGAGCACGGTCTTCATGCGCTCCGGGTCCTCCGTCTTGAGCTTCCACGGGGCGGTGTCCGCGAGGTACTTGTTGGCGTCGCCCACCACGCGCATCGCCTCGGACACGGCGGCACGCTGACGGTGGCCGCGGACCAGGTCGCCGATGGGGCCGAACGCCGCCTCCGACGCCGCGAGCGCGGAGCGGTCGATGTCCTGCAGGTTGTCCAGGGCCGGGATCGAGCCCACGTTCTTGTGCAGCAGCGTCGCGGTGCGGTTGACGAGGTTGCCCCACCCGGCCACCAGCTCGTCGTTGGTGCGGCGCTTGAACTCGGCCCACGTGAAGTCGGCGTCCGAGCTCTCGGGGCCGGCGATCGCGATGAAGTAGCGCAGCGCATCGGGCTGGTAGCGCGACAGCATGTCCCGCACGTAGATCACGTGGCCGCGCGAGGAGGAGAACTTGGACGACTCCATCGTCAGGAACTCGCTCGACACCACCTCGGTGGGCAGCTGCAGGTCACCGAACTCCGACAGCGACCCGCCCTTGGACCCGCGGCCGTTGGCGGCGAGCAACTCGCCGGGCCAGATCTGCGAGTGGAAGGTGATGTTGTCCTTGCCCATGAAGTAATAGGACAGCGCCTCGGGGTCGTTCCACCACTGACGCCACGCGTCGGGCTCGCCCTCGCGGCGCGCCCACTCGATCGAGGCGCTGAGGTAGCCGATGACGGCGTCGAACCACACGTAGAGGCGCTTGTTGGGGTTGTCGCTCCAGCCGTCGAGCGGCACCGGGATGCCCCAGTCGATGTCGCGCGTCATGGCGCGCGGGCGCACGTCCGCCAGCAGGTTCTTGGAGAAGTTCAGCACATTGGGGCGCCAGCCGTGGCGCGCGCCCAGCCACTCCGACAGCTGCTCGGAGACGGCGGGCAGGTCGAGGAAGAAGTGCTCGGTCTCGACGAACTTGGGGGTCTCGCCGTTGATGCGGCTCACGGGGTTCTTGAGGTCGACCGGGTCGAGCTGGTTGCCGCA
>JBKBNW010000243.1:0-2756 GCA_046295115.1 Demequina sp. | reverse complement strand
TGAGCTACGGGTTCGTGGTGGACGGCAACCCCATGGTGACGTCCAAGCTCTCCAACGCCTCGGAGTACACAATCCCCGGTTACTGGACCGCTCAGCCGCAGCTGTTCCTGGTGCAGGACGGTCGCGTGGTGGCCGAGGGATTCCCGGTGAGCATCGACCAGCAAGGCATGGGCCTCGCGCGCGGGGCCGTCGAAGGCGACATGACGTCTGAACTGTCGATCGCCCCGGTCGACAACGGCGCGCTGGCTCCCGGCCAGTCCGTCGACGGCCGGTACCTGTGGCGTGACGTCAACGGTTGCTACAACGAGGCCGGGCCCGGAACGGTGTCTCCCGGCACCTACACGGTGCTGAGCCTGCACTCGCTCAGCCTCTCTGACGCGTACTCGCCGCTGTATTACGGTGTGGAGCCGCTGATCGAGCGGCAACAGTCCCTCGTCGATGGCCAGGCGATGGGCGGCGACCTGCTCACTGGCGAGTCGCCGTCGAAGAGCCTTGACCTTGGGCGCACAGGGTTGGGGGGACTGGACATGGGCAGCGCGGGCGTGCCGGAGCCGGCCGTCGTGGACGGCGCCGAACCCGATGTCTCCATCTACCCCATGCCTAGCCAGACCGACTGGCTTGAACTGCAGGGATGGACGTCGCTCGGCACCATCACGGTCTCGTAGCCGAGGGCCATCCGCGCTCACGCGGCACCGATCAGGGCGGTGCCGCGTGAGCCGGTCCCGCGACGGCGATGGCGAACGCCTCGACCCGGCCGCGGCGTAGGGAGACCTCCACCGTGACCACCGCACCCACGACCGCGCACCGGGTGGCTCGCGCGCCGTTGTCCCCCGCCGCGGAAGCCGCGACTGCACACGCACGCGACTCCGGGTGGTGGCCAAGCGCGACCTCACCGCGCGCCGCGTGCGCCCCCGCCAGCGCGGCCTCGTCTGCGGCGTGCTGAGCCGCGACCCGCGTCGCCGACGCCGCCGCGCCCGCGACGACGGCCGCCCCTAGCATCAGCACCACCACCACGACCGACAGCGCCAGGATGCTAGCACCGCCTCCATCCCCGCGGTGCCTCATGCCCCGCGCGCCACTCACGGCCAGACCCGCACCGCTCACGGCCAGACCCGCGCCACCGACGTGGCCGAGGCGGCGGGCAGCCACCCCGGCCCGTCGAGCCGCACCGTGACCTCGACCCGCTCGTGGGTGAGGCCCACCCCCACCGCCGCGCCGGGCAGGGCCCGCGCAATCTCGGCGCGTGCCGCATCGGCCCCCTCCACCGCCGCGATCCGGGCGCCCACCGCCGCCGCCTCGGTCACCGCCACGCCGGTGCGCGCCCAGCTCACCGCGCCGAGCACCATCCCGAGCACGATGACCACGGCGGGCAAAGCCGCCGCGAGCTCCACCGTGACCGACCCCGCATCACCGCCCGTGCCCACGCGCCCACACCAGCGATCACGCGACCTTCCGGTCCACCACGCGCGCCGACGCGGCGCCACGCTCACCCGAAGGCCGAGCGCAGAATCCCCGCCAGCAGCTCCCGCACCTCCTGGGAGCGCACCAGCGCGATCAGCACTCCCGCAAACGCTGCGGCCGCCACGGTCACCAACGCGTACTCGGTGGTGGCCATGCCGTCGTCGTCACAGGGGTCCCACCCGCCGCCCGCGCGGTCATCGATCCACTTCTTCATGGTCATCCCTTCCGGGCCGCGACCCTCGCGGCCCTGCCACCACGCTGTGGGGCCCGCACCGAATGCGCACCGGGGCTTAGGCCGAACCGTGGAACAACCCAGGGCTGCGCGGCCTGGGGACGCAGCGTCAGAGCGGCATCACGGCGCAGGCGCGTCAAGGCTTGGCACCTCAACCGATCCGAGGTCCGCGCCGACCACGACCGCGATGATCAGCGGCATCACTCCGGCGAGCGCGAACGCGGGCAGCAGGCACAGCGCGAGGGGCAGCGCGAGCCGCACGCCCAACTCGCCGGCGGAGCGGGCGGCCTCGCGCCGAGCCTCCCGGTCCAGCCGCACCATCGCCGCCCGGAGTCCGTGGCCGGCCGGCGCGCCCGCGCTCTGTGCCAGCGCCAGCGGGCGGGCCAGCGCACGCGCGAGCGGCCCGTCCAGGTCGGGTGCCGCGCCCCCGTACGCGTGCGCCGCCGCCAACGCCCGCAGTTGCGCACCGGCGTGCCCGTCCGCCGCATCGGCCGTGCGGGCGAGCGCGGCCGCGACGTCCAGGCCCGCCGCGAGCGCGGCGTCCACCAGCGCGAGCACCACTGGAACCGGCAGCCCGTCCGCCCCTGACGCCGTCGCGGCGGCTACGAGCCTCGACATCCACCACGAACCCAGCCAGGTGAGCAACCCCGCGCCGCCCAGCAGCGCCCACCCGAGCGGGGAAGACACCAGCAGCGCCAGCGCGCCGGGATCGACCGCCGCCGCGAGCCCCACGCCCACGAGCGGGAGCCAACGCAGGATCCGCGCGCTCATGCGCGGGCCGGCAAGCTGCGCCTCGGCCGCGTCCCGGGCGTCGCGGTCCCTCGCCACGGCGTCGTCGACGCGGACAAGCACGCGTACCAATGGCATGCCCGTGTCCCGTGCGAGCGTGCACGCGGCGACCACGGAGAGCGCGGCGGTCGACTCGCCGCGCCACACCTCGGCCTCCGCCAGCGGGATCCCCCGCTCGTCGACGGCCACGCCCGCGAGCGCCCACGCGCGCGCCGGTGGCAACCCAGAGTCGAGCAGGGCGATCGCATCGGCGAAGATCAGCGAGACGTCCGCC
>JBKBNW010000242.1:0-2781 GCA_046295115.1 Demequina sp. | reverse complement strand
CGTGGCCCCTCGATCTGGGACACCTTCTGCGCCACCCCTGGCAAGGTCGTGGGCGGCGACAACGGCGACGTCGCGTGTGACCACTTCCACCGTTGGGAAGAGGACATCGACATGATGTCCGAGCTCGGCCTGCAGGCGTACCGCTTCTCCATCGCGTGGCCACGGGTCCAGCCGCTCGGCACCGGCGAGTTCAACGAGGAGGGGATCGCGTTCTATCGGGGGATCATCGACCGCCTCAAGTCCAAGGGCATCACCCCCATGGTGACGCTGTATCACTGGGACCTGCCGCAGGCCCTCGACGACAAGGGCGGCTGGCTGTCTCGCGACACCGTGGACGCGTTCGCCGTCTACGCCCGCCGCATGGCCGAGGAGTTCGGCGCGGACGTCGACATGTGGGCCACGATCAACGAGCCGTGGGTCGCCGCGTTCGTCGGCTACGGTGCCGGCGCGCACGCCCCTGGCCACGCAGACGACGCGGAGGCCTTGACGGCCGCCCACCACCTCAACCTCGCCCACGCACGCGCGTACCGGGCGATGAAGGAGGTCCGTGGCGACCTGCGCATCGGCTTGGTGAACAACTGCCACACGCCGCGTCCGTGGGACCCCTCGAGCGATGCCGACCGCGCCGCCGCGGACCACATCGACGCCCTCGCGAACACGATGTTCCATGACCCCTTCATCACCGGCGACTACCCCGCGGTGCTGCTGCCGAACACCGCGCACTTGACCGACTGGGCGTTCCTCCAGGAAGGCGACGTCGAAGAGATGCACGGCCAGGTCGACTGGTTTGGCGTCAACTACTACGCCTCGCACGTGGTGCGCCACAACCCGAACAAGGGCAAGGAAGTCTCCACGCTCTCCACCCTCGCGGACGGCCACAAGGCCGGCGCGAACACCGCGTGGCCGGGCGACGAGGAGATCGAGTTCATGCCGCCCACGGGCAAGGTGACGGCGATGGGCTGGAACGTGGATCCCTCCGCCTTTCACGCTCACCTGCTGAAGATCCACCGCGAGACCGGCAAGCCCATCTACGTGACCGAGAACGGCTCCGCGTGGGACGACTCGATCGACGAGGACGGCCGCGTGCGGGACACCGACCGCGTGGAGTACTTCCACGGCCACATCGGCGCTGTATTGAAGGCGATCGGCGAGGGCGCCGACGTGCGCGGGTACATGGCGTGGTCGCTGATGGACAACTTCGAATGGGCCCAGGGCTACGCCAAGCGGTTTGGGATCGTGCACGTCGACTACGACTCCCTCGAGCGCCGCTGGAAGGACTCGGCGTACTGGTACCAGGAGGTGCTGCGCAAGCGCTCCGTGGTTCCGGTCGATCAGGCCGATGCGCTGGCATCCACGCCGCCACGCACTTTCTGATTTGACAAGCCAGCAGGACCGCCCGGCCGATGTGCGCATGGGCCGGGCGCTTTTTTGTCGCCGCCTAGACTGGTGGGCATGCCCTCCAAGCGCCGCTCGTCCAAGCGCCCGTATGGAGAGCCGCACCCCGAGCTCGACGTCGACCGGGTCGCCAACGCGACGGGCGGGCGGCGTGAACCGGGCCCCGGCGGCGAGGAGTTCATCGTCGTGACTCCGCGACCCACCGACAAGACCTACGTGTGCCCCGCGTGCCGCCAGGACATTCCGCCCCGGACCGCCCACATCGTGGCGTGGGCCGCAGACGGGCTGTTCGGCCCCGAGCAGGCCGCGGCGCAGCGGCGGCATTGGCACACTCACTGCTGGAACACCTTTGGGAGGAACCGTGGCTGAGGCCGCAGGAGAGAGCGCAGAGATCCGGTCGATGACGGTGCTGCCGGCCATCCGCGAGGACATCGTGCTGCGCACCGAGGACGGGCTAGAGCTCGTGGGCGAGCTCGCGCTGCCCGCCGGGGGAGTGGTCCGCGCCACGCTGATCACGTTGCACCCGCTGCCCACTCACGGTGGATTCATGGACTCGCATGTGTTGCGTAAGGCCGCGTGGCGACTGCCTTACCTGGCGGACGTCGCGGTGATTCGCTTCAACACGCGCGGCACCTCCTCGCCCCGGGGCACGAGTGAGGGCGCGTTCGACGAGGGCGACGCAGAGGCGGCCGATGTGCGTGCCGCGGTGGAATTCGCCGTCGCGCGCGGGCTCCCGCACCGGTGGCTGCTCGGCTGGAGTTTTGGCACGGAGCTCACTCTCATGCACGGCGCAGAGCTGGACATCGAAGGGGCGATCCTGTTGTCGCCGCCGCTGCACCGGGCGAAGGACGAGGATCTCGAGCGCTGGGCGGAGTCCGGCAAGCCGGTCACCGCGCTCGTGCCCGAGCACGACGACTTCTTGAAGCCGGAGGAGGCGCGCGAGAGGTTCGCGCCGCTGACACAGCTCGACCTCGTCCCCGTCGAGGGCGCCAAGCACCTGTGGGTCGGGGAGAACTACGTGAGGATCGTGCTCGACGCCATCGTCGAGCGGCTCGCCCCTGACCGCGCGCCCCTCCCCACCGAGGTGCCCGCAGACACTGTGGAGTAAGAGGACACGGTGCAGTAGACAAACATGGTGCAATAGGGGAGACAGCCCGCCGCCCGTCACGAGGGAGACTCCGTGAGCCTGATCCCCGACGCCGCCCCTGTAGTCCTCCTCAACGCGTTCCCGCTGGATCGTCAGCAGTGGGAGCCGCTGATCTCCGTGCTCGGGGATCGCGTACACGGCGACCTCATCACGTTCGACATGCCCGGCATCGGCGACATGCCGCTCACGGAGGAGGAGCCCGCGCTCGAGCTCATCGCCGACGCCGCGGTGCTTGCGAT
>JBKBNW010000241.1:0-2792 GCA_046295115.1 Demequina sp. | reverse complement strand
TACCCTCCGCATGCGCAGGCCGCGGCGTGCGCGGGGATCGCGCTCGCATGCGCGGGCGCCGCTGCCGTCACTGTCACCGTCGCGCTCGCGAACCCCAGGCTCACGTCGCGCGCCGCCTGACCCTGCGGGCGACCGGGTGCGCCGGCGCCCACGGCGCGAAAAGCACGGCCCATGCGATCTCCGCGACAGCGCCGCGCACGTCTCCCCGCGACCGGCGAGCGCGTGCGGCTCGCAACGATGCCCACCACGCATACCTGTCGTTCGCCCGTCGGGCTTCGCGGTACGCGCGTTCGGAAGGACGCTCCCCGTCCTGGCGAATGCGATCGGCCGCGACCACCCCCGCGATTGCTAGGGCGAGTTCACGGTGGCGTCCCGTGGTGTTGCCTGGGTGGTGCCGGTAGTCCACGAGCGCATCGGCGCTGAACAGGATCTGGCCCCGCCTGCCCAAGCGCAGTATCAGGTCGTAGTCCTCCGCCATGCGCAACCGCTCGTCGAAGCCGCCCGCGTCCCTGAACGCGGCCGTGCGCACCATGAGGTTCGGCGCGACGATGCCGGTGCGGCGGGTCACCAGGTCGTCGATGCTGGCGACCGCCACGCGATCCGGTTCGACCAGCACCGCGCCGTGCTCGTCGATGGTGCGAAGCAGGCAGTACCCGGCGGGTGCCGTGGGCGCCGCCTCAAGATCCCTGACCTGTCGGCGAACGCGCTCCGGATCCCAGCGGTCGTCGTCGTCGATAAACGCTAGATACGCCCCGGCGGCTTGCGCCGCGCCCGCGTTGCGCGCGCCTGAGACTCCTGACGTCGCGTGCTGGATCACCCGCGCGTTCTTGGCGATCGAGGCGACGGCGAGGAGTTCGGCCCGGTCCGGGACGCCATCGTCGACAAGAATCAGTTCCAGTGGGCGATGCGACTGCGCTGCCACCGATTGCACGGCCTCGCGCATGAATGGTCCTACGCGGTTGGTCGCGAGCACGACGCTCACGAGCGGCGCGCTGGTGTGGATTGCCACCTCGTACACCCCCCCCGGGCCCGTTGTCGACACCCTAGCCCCAGCGGGCCTGCGGAAGGCCGCCGCCCGTAGTGCGGAGCCCTCAGTCAGGAGCCCTCCCCCCGCCGCCAAGGAGGGCTTGAGTGCAGTGAGCCATTGTCTAGCGATATCGAGCGCGATAAGTTCCATTTGTCTGGCGACGGTGAGCGAGGGGGACGCGATGAGACGTCAGCGCGGGACATTGGTGGTTCGACGGCGAGAGATTGACGCCTATCCACGCCCGATCGGGGGCACGTTCGGCGAACGACCGCTGGTTCCGGTCGCCCTGCCCGATGCCCTCGTCGGCGCGTTCGGGGCCTACTGCGTCAACACGTCGCAGAAGGTGGTGATGGTCACCTACGACGACGGGCCCCATCCGCGGGACACCCCCGCCATCCTCGACGTGCTGGCCGACTTCCGCGCGCCTGCCACCTTCTTTGTCCTCGCGCGAGAGGCCCGCGCACATCCCGGGATCGTCCGTCGCATGGAAGCGGAGGGTCACGAGGTGGCGCTGCATGGGGAGGAGCACCGTTCGTTGCTCACCATGAGCGCGGCCGGCGCCGCCCGAATGGTGCGCGCCGCACGCCGGGATGTGGAACGCATCGCGGGCACCCGAGTGCGGGTCTACCGTCCGCCGTACGGGCACCACAGCACGGCGCAGGCGTTGCTACTGTCCGGCATGGGACTGCGGGTCGTGCTGTGGTCGGGTGATGCTCAGGACTGGGTCGACGGCGACCCTGCGGAGATCTCCCGTCTCGGACGCGACGCCGCGTTCCCGGGCTGCATGCTGCTCCTGCACGACAACCGCGGCGACCCCGAGACGCTGCAGCCTGGCCAGTCACTGCCGACGTTCGACCGTGCCGAGGTGACCTCCGCCATTCTCGACGGGCTCATCGCGGACGGCTACCGATTCGCGACGGTGTCCCAGGCGATGCGTGAGTTCCAGCCGGTCCGCAGTATGGCGCGGCAGCGGATGAGGGGGCTGTGATGCGGGCGTCGGTGGTGATTGCGGCCTTTGATGCAGAGTCGACTCTTGGTGAGCAGTTGGAGGCGTTGAGTTCTCAGCGGGTGGAGGGCCGGTGGGAGGTGTTGGTGTGCGACAACGGGTCCCGTGATGGCACCGTCGAGGTGGCGAGGTCGTTTGCGGGGCGGTTGCCTGTGCGGGTGATTGACGCGTCGGCTCGGCGGGGACCTGCGGCCGCACGGAACATCGGTGCCCAGCACGCTGAGGGTGAGGCGCTGCTGTTTTGCGACGCCGACGACATCGTCGCCGACGGCTGGGTCACCGCGATGCTTGCGGCGCTCGTCCACCACGACATCGTGGCCGGTCCCTGGGAACTGTCCCGGCTCAACGCCATGTACGGCCCCGGTGCCACCACCCCAGCGACGTTCGCTGTCGCCCCGTTGATCGGGCTGCGTGCCGCAGGCGGCGGGAACCTCGGTGTGGCCGCTGCCGTCTTTGCGGCTCTTGATGGCTTCGAGGAGGCACTGCGCATCGGCGAGGACATCGACCTGTGCTGGCGCGCCCAGCGCGCCGGGTCGGTACTCGGCGAGGCACCCGACGCGGTTGTTCACGTGCGACGGCCGGCGAGCGTGCACGGGCTCTTCCGCCAGGCCTACGCCTACGGTCGCGGCGAGCGTCAACTGACATACAGATACCTCGCCGCGGTGTTGCCCCCAGCGGCTGATCCGCTGTCCAACCCGCGCGGTGCGCCGGGCGCCCCTGTGACAAGGCGTCCACTGGTGCAGCGCATTCGCCAGATGC
>JBKBNW010000240.1:0-2797 GCA_046295115.1 Demequina sp. | reverse complement strand
CGGCTACCCGAACCCACGGAAATCGTCGAGGCCGTGTACGCGGTGGCGCGGGGTGAGGGGTTGTCTCTCGCGGAGGCCTCGCTGCCGTGGGGCGACCTGGCCGGCCGCCGCGTGGTGATCACCGCTGGCGGCACGCGCGAGCCCATCGACGCGGTGCGCTACCTGGGAAACCACTCATCCGGCATGCAGGGATTTGCGCTGGCGGAGGCCGCGCGTGAGCGCGGTGCCGCGGTGACCGTGGTGGCCGCGAACGTGACGCTTCCCTTGGGGGAGGGGATCTCGCGGGTCGACGTGACGACCACCGCGGAGTTAGAGCGCGCCGTCGGTGAGCTCGCCCGGGCGGCCGATGCGGTGGTGATGGCGGCGGCGGTCGCGGACTTCCGTCCGGCATCGGCTTCCGCCACCAAGCTCAAGAAGGATGGCTCCGCCGGGTTGACGCTCGAGTTGGTGCAGACGCCCGATGTGTTGGCGGGGCTCGTGCGCGGTCGCGTGCCGGGACAGGTCATCGTGGGTTTTGCGGCCGAGACCGGCGACGATGCGGGCTCTGTGCTCGAGCACGGCGCGGCCAAGGCGCGACGCAAGGGCGCAGACTTGTTGGTCGTCAACGAGGTGGGCCCGCACCTTGGGTTCGGTCAGCCGGAGAACTCCGTGACTGTGCTCGACTCTGCCGGCGCTGTGGTCGGCGAGGCGAGCGGCTCCAAACTCGCGATCGCGCACGTGGTGTGGGACGCGGTAGCGGAGCGCATGCCGTCCCGCCACTGATGGCAGATCACCCCTGCTAATTAGCTTCTAGCGCCGATGTCGGACCCTGGTGTTTGAGTTGGGTCATGGCTGATGAGGTGGCTGATGAAGTGGCTGTGCTTGGGGCAACGGACGTAGAGCGGGTGAACGCGGTGTCGCGTGTGCTCGCCTCCCGTGAGGTCCCGGCGCAGGACCAGGTCTGGTCGCTGTCGCAGCACCCCTGGCTCGCAGACAGCGTGTGCGGTGACGCGGACGCCACCGAGGCCCGCGACCCGTCCCTCGCGCGGCTAGGCTGGCTCGCGTGACAAATCTGCGACTGTTCACCTCCGAGTCCGTGACCGAGGGGCACCCCGACAAGATCTGCGACCAGGTCTCGGACGCCATCCTCGACGAGATGCTGCGACAGGACCCGCTGTCGCGGGTGGCGGTCGAGACGATGGTGACCACGGGGCTCGTGCACGTCGCCGGCGAGGTGACCACCGAGGCCTACGTGGATATCCCCGGAACCATTCGTGAGGTCGTGACCGGCATTGGTTACACGTCGTCGAAGTCGGGCTTCGACGGAGACTCGTGCGGCGTGTCGGTGTCTATCGGCGAGCAGAGCCCCGACATTTGGCAGGGTGTGGGCAGCGCCACTGACTCGGACGGCGCGGAGCTCGGCGCAGGCGACCAAGGACTGATGTTCGGCTACGCGTGCCGGGACACGCCGGAACTGATGCCGCTTCCGATCGCGATCGCCCACCGGCTTGCCCAGCGTCTCGCGCAGGTGCGCAAGGAGAACATCATCGAGGGGCTTCGGCCCGACGGCAAGGCGCAGGCGACCATCGGTTACGACGGCGACGTTGCGCGGACCGTCGACACGGTCGTGGTGTCGACGCAGCACGCCGAAGGCATGTCGATGGACGACCTGCGTGCCGCGGTCCAGGCGGAGGTGATCGCCCCGGTGCTCGCAGGCTTCGATCTCGACACCCAGGCTCACCGGTCGCTTATCAACCCCACCGGCAAGTTCGAGATCGGCGGTCCCAAGGGAGACGCCGGGCTCACCGGGCGCAAGGTGATCGTGGACACGTACGGCGGCATGGCGCGCCACGGCGGGGGTGCCTTCTCCGGCAAGGATCCGTCGAAGGTAGACCGTTCCGCGACCTACGCGATGCGCTGGGTCGCGAAGAACGTGGTCGCCGCCGGCCTGGCAGATCGCTGCGAGGTCCAGGTCGCCTATGCGATCGGCACCGCACGGCCCGTGGGTCTCTATGTGGAGACCTTTGGCACCGAGACGGTGGCGCCCGGGCGCATCGCTGACGCCATCCGCGAGGTATTTGACTTGCGGCCCACCGCCATCATCGACGCGCTTGACCTGCGTCGCCCCATCTATAGGCAGACGGCCGCCTACGGCCACTTTGGCCGCGAGCTCGCCGACTTCACGTGGGAGCGCACCGACAGGGCCGAGGCTCTCGCCGCCGCGTGCGAGTGAGCATGAATCGGCCCGGCCCGGTTCGCGCAGCTGGCGACGGGACCGGCGGCGCCAAGTCGACCGCTGCGGCCCGAGCCCCTGGTGCCGTCAAGTCCGCTGCGGAGTCACGGCGACCTCCCGTCGCGTCGGTGCGCCTCGACAGCCCGCTGCCGCACCTGGACCGGCCCTTCGACTACTCGGTGCCCGCCGCGCTCGTCGACGCCATCGAGGTCGGATCGCGGGTGCGAGTACCGTTCGCCGGCCGGCTGGTCAACGGGGTGGTGACACGCCTCCCGCGCACCTCGTCGTTTGGCGGTGACCTCAGCCCGATCCGCAGCGCAAGCGCCATCCCCAGCTACACCCCGGCGGCAATCAAGCTCGCAGAGCGGATCGCGCGCCGCTACGGAGGCTCGGTGTGGGACGTGCTGCGGCTCATGGCGCCCCCGCGAGCCGCGGCCGTCGAAAAGCGCGACTGGGACGACGCGCCGCGAGCGAGCAATGCCGAATACTCTGCCGCGTCACGGCGTGCGACCGCGGCGCCCCTCGCGAGGGAGGGTGAGCGAGTTGTCTGGGAAGCGCTGCCCGACGAGGACCCCCGCACCTCAG
>JBKBNW010000239.1:0-2812 GCA_046295115.1 Demequina sp. | reverse complement strand
GTGGGGCCGCGCGAACGGCGCCATCAAGCCCGGCGCCCAGCCGCTGTCAGGCTCGGTGTCAGCGATTTCCGTGGGAATCATCGACGGCACGCCCATGCTTGACCTGCCCTACGAGGAGGACGTGCGCGCCGAGACGGACATGAACGTGGTGATGACCGGCGACGGCGGGTTCGTCGAGGTGCAGGGCACCGCGGAGGGCAAGACGTTCAGCAAAGCCGAGCTCGACGAGCTACTCGCCCTCGCGACCGCCGGCAACGCGGAGCTGTCGCGCCTGCAGGCGCTGGCGTTGGCGAGTTGACGTGACGCGCCTCGCGATCGCTACCCGCAACGCGCATAAGGTTGACGAGATATGGGCGATCCTCGCGCCGCTGTTGCCGCACGTGCACCGCGACGAGGTCGCATCGGCCCTGGACCTCGATGCGCCGGCTCCGGTCGAGGACGGGGTGACGTTCGAGGCCAACGCGCTGATCAAGGCGCGTGCGCTCGCGGCCTCGACCGGGGCGCCGGCGCTCGCTGACGACTCGGGGTTGGCCGTCGACGTGCTCGGCGGAGCGCCCGGCGTATTCTCCGCGCGCTGGGCGGGGTCGCATGGTGACGATGCCGCGAACCTTGCGCTGTTGCTCGACCAGATTGCGGACGTTCCGGACCAGCACCGCGGCGCATCGTTCGTGTGTGCGGCGGCCTTCGTGACGCCGGACGGGCGCGAGTTTGTCGAGGTGGGCCGCATGCGCGGGTCGGTCGTGCGTGAGCCGCGCGGCGACGGCGGGTTCGGTTACGACCCGGGGTTCGTCGCCGACGGTCAGGACGTCACCAATGCCGAGCTGAGCCCTGAGCGCAAGAACGAGTTATCCCACCGGGGCGCGGCCTTCCGGGCGATGGCCCCGCATGTGGCCGCGGTGCTGGCCGAGCCGCGCGCCTGACGGCGCCCTGCCCCGGCCCGCCCGTCGCGACGGATGGAATCGGCTCAGTACTGCCCTGTGGGGCCCCACCTGAGGTAGTTGGGTCTATTGATATAGATCGCCGCCGATGCCATTATCGAGGCGTGGGCGACGTGGCTCATTTCTTCAGGGAGTTGAAGTGAAGGGCTATCTACTGCCAGCAGCGCCAGGTCCGTCGCCCGTACGCCGAGCGGCATTCAGGGGGAACACCTCATGACACGGCGGCGCTCCGCCACTGCGATTGTCACTTCCATCCTCTCGCTTGTCGTTAGTCTTGGCGTGCTGTCGGCATGTGCCACCGAGGACGAGTCCTTGGAGGCGGTCCCTGGCTGGGACGAACCAGGGTGGATGGCGCAGGTGCGTCAGCAGGGCGAGGAGTACATGACCGCAATGGAGTCCTGCTACTCAGAGCACGGGCTGCAGACCACGCGCACTATCGGAGGTAACTCGATAGGAATCGCGGACTACCCGGATGACCCTGCATCGGAGGGCCTCCTGGAGAGGGCCGCCGAGGACTGCAATGCTCGCGTTCCTCTTCCCGAATACGATCAAGACAAAACTCTTGACGATTCCGCATATGCGCGATTGCTCGACACACGCGAGTGCATTGTTGCGCATGGTTACGAGATTCCAGAACCTCCGAGTGCAGAGACCTGGAAGGACTCAAGCCTGTACGACGCGTGGAACCCGTACGCAGTTCTGGTGGGCAAAGATGCGCTGCCGATCACCGATGACGAGCTCTCAGCTCTCAACGACGCGTGTCCGCAGCCGGGGCCCAACTTCCACGTGCAAGTGCCTTCCGCGAACGGATGATGGCGATTAGTGAGCGCGAACACCACTGACCGAATGAACACGTCGCAGCGTCCACGCGGTGCTACGCGAGGCATCTGGCTGTGGGCGCTTGCGCTTGTGGTCAGCGCGGGGCTAGGGGCCTTGTTTGGCGTGTGGGCGTTTGGGACGCCGCAGGTGGCCGTAGCCACGGATACGCCAGCGACAGTGGACGTCACGCAGATGACCGTCGGCCAGTCCGTTCCATTGGCTGTCTCCGGGGTCTGGGACTCGGGTGAGTTTGGCGTGGGTGCCGGATCGGGAGTGCTGACCTCCATCGACGTCGCTGACAACACCGAGGTCTCCGCCGGTGACGTCTTGTACACAGTGGACCTGCGTCCAGTCGTGGCAGCAAAGGGCACTGTGCCAGCATTCCGGGACCTGTCGCGTGGGGACAGTGGCGAGGATGTCGCCCAGATACAACGCATGCTTAACGACGGGGGCTTTCTGGACGCGCCAGCCGACGGTGAGTTCGGCCCGGCTACGTCGCGTGCAGTGCGCGAGTGGCAGAAGACCCTGGGCGTTGACGACGACGGCGTGGTGCGCGCCAGTGACGTCGTCTTTGCGGCGGCACTACCCGCGCGGGTCCAAGTAATCAACGAAACTGGGGTGGGCGACCGGTTGAGCGCCGGCGACTCAGTGCTGACCGTGCTCAACGGTGAACCGGAGTTCATCGCGACGATTCCGTCCGGCACCTCCGTCGACTCGTCGCTGCCGATCGAGATCATCTTCGGCGACGAGCCAGTGATGGCGGAGGTGGTGAACTGGCGAGAAGATCAGTCCGGAAACATGATGCTGAGTCTCGCTCGCCCTGATGGAAGCCCAGTGTGCGCGGACCGCTGCGCTGACGTCTCGCTCAACCAGGCGGATGCGGTCTACGCAGCGCGCCAGATCGTCATCCCGGAGGTGACGGGCCTGGGTGTGCCAGCCGCTGCGATCTGGTTCACGCCCGCGGGGGAGCCGTATCTGGTGTTGCCTGATGAGACCGAAATGCTGGTCACGATCCTCGGGCAAGGTCAGGGCAGTGTGGTGCTTGACGGTGTGGA
>JBKBNW010000238.1:0-2845 GCA_046295115.1 Demequina sp. | reverse complement strand
GCTGCAACCCCGATTCCCCCTACGGCTCCGGCTCAGCGCAACGGCAGGCGACCGGGCCCCGGGCACTGCTGCTGCGCAGCACGCTGCGAGGCGCGCTCGAACGTCAACTACTGTCGGGCGACAAGGGTGCCGACATGCAAGTGCGCGAGACCATCGACGCACTCGTCGATGAGGCCGTGCGCCTGATCAACCTAGGTGACGAGGCGTTGTCCACGCGGGTCAAGGAGTTCACAGGGGCTCTGCTGCGACTGAACCTACGTCCGGACACGCTACGCCGCTTCATGGACGCGATGCGTCAGTACGCCCAGCACGCCGGCACCTGGGTGGGGCCGGACGCCACGGGCGGCACCCCCGTGTCTCCACGTATTTCAGCTTCACTCTGGAGAGCACAAGCGGGCGCGCTCTTGAACCAGACCGAGGCAATGCACGTTGCCGCCGTCCAGCAATACGCCGTTGATGCGGGACTGCTGGAGACCGGGGGCTCGGATCCACGTGATCTCGCGTGGCTAGCGGGCACCCGCGTCAGGGCGGCAGCCCTCGGACTGTGGAAGGGCGACCCTGCCGACCAGCTCTTGACTGTGGTGGGCGAGTATGAGAAGGACGGCGCCCCGCTGGGCTTGATCGGTACTGAGTTGCGCAGCGAGACCTTCCCACCCCAGGCCCTCATCGCGCGCGCCTCGACGGCTGAGCGTGAGACCTGCGTTGTCGTGCCCGTGGGCACCGGCGTTCACGAGTGGGGACTGCTGTCCGTCATCGTGGAGATCGACCCTGCGGCGGTACGCGACACCCACCCCCACTGGGCAGCCTTGCTAAGCGCGGCCCTCGAGTCTCGCCGACGCTTGGAGAAGCTGCGGCACAGCGCGCTGTTCGATCCCCTGACGGACCTGCCCAATCGCCAACTGTTCATCGAGCATCTCGATCAGGCCATCGCTCTTCATCAGCGCTCCGGGACCCCGTTCTCCGTGCTGTTCCTCGATCTCGACGGCTTCAAGCTCATCAACGACTCTCTCGGCCATCAGATGGGCGACCGCGTGCTCACCAAGGTCGCCTCCGAGATCTCGCGCACATGCCGAGACGTCGACACGGCGGCCCGGTTCGGCGGGGACGAGTTCGTGGTGCTGCTCGCGGACACCGGTCCAGCTGGAGCAATCGACGCGGCGCGGCGTCTGCAGGTAGCACTCGACACCATGCGCCTGTTTGATGGCCACGAGATCGTCACCCGGGCGAGCATCGGCATCGCGTCAAGCTCCATCGGCTACACCACGTCCGACGAGGTGCTGCGGGATGCCGATGCCGCGATGTACCGCGCCAAGGCTGCGGAGCCAGGAAGCGTTGCCTACTTCGATGCGCCGATGCACGCGAGCGCAGTCCGCCAGGCCAAGCTCGCCGACCAGGTGCTGCACGCGCTCCAGGAGAAGCAGTTCGAGGTGCACTATCAACCCATCGTCAACCTCGACACCGGGCAAACTGACCGGTTTGAGGCGCTGGTGCGGTGGAACCACCCCGAACAAGGCCTCATTGAGCCCCGAGAGTTCCTCGCCGATATCGAGGAGACGTCCCTCATCATCGAGCTTGGGCATTGGGTGCTCGACGAGGTGTGCCGTCAACTCGCCGAGTGGTCGCCGCGGGTCGCCAACGTGAGCGTCAACATCTCGGACAAAGAATTCTGGAGCCAGAACCTGCTCACACGGGTGCTCGCAACGCTCGAGAAGCACGGCCTTCCCCCTCATCGCCTCACCCTCGAGATCACCGAGAGTGTGCTGATGCGCCGGCCCGAGCTGGCGCTGCGCATCATGAGCTCGCTCCACGAGGCAGGGCTCACGTTGCACCTCGACGAGTTCGGGACGGGCTACTCATCGCTCGATACCCTGCACCGGTTCCCCGTGGACGCGGTCAAGATCGACCGCTCCTTTATCCACTCCCTCACCGTCACCGAGGACAGCTCAGCACTGATCTCGTCGCTGGTCGCGTTGGCAAAGTCGCTGGGGCTGTCCGTCGTTGCCGAGGGCGTCGAGACCGACGCTCAGCTCGCCCTGCTTCAACAGCTCGGCTGCGCGACGGGCCAGGGATTCCTCTTCATGCCCGCGGTCAGCGCCGACGTCGCCGGGGGTCTGCTCGGGCACCCTCTGCGCGGAGTCGCGGCCGGCTAAGGGCGCGCGCGGCGCTCCGTTCACGCCGAGCCGAACCGCGCACGCCGGAACGGCTCTCATGTGTCGTCCAGACATGACAGAATCGGCGCATGCCTGGTACGAACCTCACGCGCGCAGAGGCCGAGGCCCGCGCCGCCACAATCTCCACCGAGACCTACGCCGTCGAGCTTGACCTCACCACCTCCGAGGACACTTTCCGCTCGACGTCCACCGTCCGCTTCTCCGCCACCCCTGGAGAATCGACCTTCATCGACCTCATCGCGCCTACGGTGCACAGCATCACTCTCAACGGTGTGGAGCTGGATCCGGCGAAGCACTTCGCCGACAGCCGCATCGCGTTGCCTGACCTGCAAGACAGCAATGAACTGACCGTGGTCGCCGACTGCGACTACATGAACACCGGCGAGGGCCTGCACCGGTTCGTGGACCCCGAGGACCGCGAGGTCTATCTCTACAGCCAGTTCGAGGTCGCAGACACGCGCCGCGTCTATGCCGTGTTCGAGCAGCCCGATCTCAAGGCCGCCTTCACCTTCTCCGTGACCGCCCCGACGCACTGGCACGTGATATCCAACAATCCGGGGAAGAAGTCGGCCGTCGACGGCGAGGTCGTCATCGCGGGCCAGACCCGCGGCAAGGCCCGCTGGGACTTCTCCGAGACCACGCGCCTGCCCTGCTATGTCACCGCAATCGTGGCC
>JBKBNW010000237.1:0-2879 GCA_046295115.1 Demequina sp. | reverse complement strand
GGCCCCACTGGCGGGCTAGTCGCTTACCTCAAACGCCCCAAGCCATGACCGCATCGGCGCGGCTGGCCGCGCTGGGGCTCACTCTTCCCCAGGTCGCGACGCCTGTGGGCACCTACACGCCCGCCCGCCGTATTGGGGACCTCGTCTACACGTCTGGACAGCTGCCGCTTGTCGACGGGGAGCTTGTCGCCACCGGCGTCGTCGGCCAGCGCGCAGGCGACGTGGGCACCGAGCGCGCCGCACAGTGCGCACGCGCCGCGGTGCTGAACGCGCTCGCCGCGGTGGTGTCGGTGACCGATGGAATCGATTCGGTGCTTGGCATCGTGAAGATGACAGGGTTCGTGGCATCCGCTCCGGGGTTCACTGGCCAGCCGGCAGTCCTCAACGCGGCGAGCGGAATCCTCGCCGATGTGTTCGGCGAGCAGGGCCGCCACGCGCGATCCGCTGTGGGAGTCGCCGCACTGCCGCTGGGCGCGCCGGTCGAGATCGAACTGATCGCGCAGTTGCGCCCTCTGTAGCGAAGCCGCGTTAGCGGGAACGGGCGCGCAGGCGCTCGGGCTCGAACACCTCAACCGAGCCGATGTGCACGTCGATCCAGCCGCGCGACGCGAAGTCGGCGAGCGCCTTGTTGACGGTTTCGCGCGAGGCGCCCACCAGTTGCGCGAGTTCTTCTTGCGTGAGCCCGTGGCGCACGGTCACGTGCCCCCGCTCCATGCGGCCAAACCGGTGGCCCAAGTCGAGGATCGCCTTGGCGACGCGGCCAGGCACATCAGAGAACACGAGGTCCGCCATGGTGTTCGAGATGCGGCGAATGCGCTGCGCGAGGGCGCGCATCAGGTGACGCGACATTTCGAGGTGATCGTCGAGCCACATGTCCAAGACGTCCTTGGGCAGCTCGTACACCACGGACTCCTCGACGGCGTGCGCGCGGGACAGCCGCGGGCCCGGGTCGAACACTGAAAGCTCGCCCAGCATGTCGCCAACGCCGAGCAGCCCCAGCAGGTTCTCGCGGCCGTCGCGCGCAGTACGCGCCATCTTGACCTTGCCCTTGACGATGACATAGAGGGCGTGGCCCTCATCACCCTCGTTGAAGAGCACATCGCCCTTGGACATCTCGAGGCGTTTCATCATCGCGATGAGCGAGCGCGCGGAGGCGCCGTCCATCCCGCCGAACAGCGGTGAGCTGCGCAGCAACTGCTCCTCGCGCGGGGACTCACCCATGGGCGCCGCCCCGGGTGCGTTCGCCGACGCTATGAGCGTCGCCAAGTGCTCTCACCATTTGCGCTGTCACCGTCTCCAGGTTCTCGCTGACACGTTCCTCATACGACTTTAGCCGGGCATCGAGCGAAGCCAGTGACTCAACGCTCTTGGGTGTGGCAGCGGCGGCCTCCGGCCACACCGCATCCGACAGCTCCGGCGGGGTCGGCGCGTCAGCTGCGAGCGCCTCCCACGCGTCGTCCAGCCCGAGGACGTCGAGCTCCTGAACCTCCGCGAGCCGCGCAACAGACAGGTCCATTCGGGCCCGCACGAGCCTGCGCCACCAGCGCACGCGGGCGAGTTCCCGGCGCATGTCGCGGCGCCGAAGCCTCAGCTGTGCGACCTGCGAGTCTGCATCAACAGACGTCACGCGCACCTCCCATGTGGTCTCTGGCCGGCGCTGGCACGCTCCGACAGGTGTTCTATCGGCGCGCGACACGGGCGTCTTGAGGGTCGCCTAGGGTGAGCGCATGGCGTCTCGCACCCCTCTCACCGTGGCCAGCGCTGACATGACGGTGCCTCCCGTGGCGCTGACCCGGCGGGCGCGGGCTATCAACCGGGGTCTCGCCGCCGTTTACCCCGATGCGCACTGCGAACTCGACTACCGCTCGCCGTTCGAGCTTCTGGTCGCGACAGTCCTGAGCGCGCAGTGCACCGACGTGCGGGTTAACCAGGTGACGCCTGCGCTGTTCGCGCGCTACGGCGACCCGGCCTCCATGGCATCGGCCGACCGTGGCGAGCTCGAGGGTCTCATTCGCTCGACGGGGTTCTTCCGCGCGAAGGCAGAGTCCCTGCTCGGGCTCAGCCGCGACATCGTCGAGCGGTACGACGGTGAAGTGCCAGCGCGTCTGCGTGACCTGACGACACTGCGCGGCGTGGGGCGCAAAACCGCAAATGTGGTGTTGGGCAACGCGTTCGGAGTGCCGGGCATCACCGTAGACACCCACATGGGCAGGCTCGCCCGCCGGCTCGGCCTCACTGTCAACGAGGATCCCGTGGCCGTCGAGCGCGATCTCATGGCGCTGCTGGAGCGGCGCGAATGGACGCTGTTTTCACATCGGGTGATCTTTCACGGGCGGCGGCGGTGCAAGGCGCGCAAGCCCGAGTGCGGCGCGTGCGAGATCGCCGCGCTCTGCCCGACGGCACCCGGCAACCGGGCGCGAACCTGACGGTCACTCACCGGGCGTGAGCCCGACGGTTCCCTATCGAGCCGGCTGCTTGCTCTCCGCCCCCGGCGCGGCAGGCTTGGGCTGGGGCGGGTCGAACCGGTAGCCCACGTTGCGGACCGTGCCGATCAGCTGTTCGTGCTCGGGGCCCAGCTTGGCGCGCAGCCTCCGCACGTGAACGTCGACCGTGCGCGTACCGCCGTAGTAATCGAAACCCCACACCTCCTGCAGCAGCTGGTCGCGGGTGTACACGCGCCCCGGGTGCTGCATCAGGTACTTCAGGAGCTCGAACTCCTTGTAGGTGAGGTCGAGCGGCACACCCTTGAGGCGGGCCGTGTAGCCGCCCACGTCGACATTGAGATCGCCGGAGGAGAACTCGGCCGCCTTGTCGAGGGGATCCTCGCGGCTGGCGCGGCTCACCATCAGCCTGATCCGCGCCTCCACCTCGGGCGGTGC
>JBKBNW010000236.1:0-2885 GCA_046295115.1 Demequina sp. | reverse complement strand
AAGGCGTTCCTCGCGCAGATCACCGCCTCGTACCTGCTGGGCATTTTCTTGGCCGAACTGCGCGGCAACAAGTTCCCCGATGAGATCGCCGCGCTGCTGCGCGAGCTCGACGCGATGCCGGCGAAGATTCAGCGCGTGCTGGACACCGCGGAGCCGATCCGTGAGGTCGCCCGCTCGATGGCGGACGAGCGCACGGTGCTGTTCCTTGGCCGCCACGTCGGCTACCCCGTGGCCCTTGAGGGCGCGCTGAAGCTCAAGGAACTGGCGTACATCCACGCCGAGGGCTTCGCCGCCGGCGAGCTCAAGCACGGCCCCATCGCGCTCGTCGAGCAGGACCAGCCGGTGTTCGTGATCGTGCCGAGCCCGCACGGCCCCGAGTCGCTGCACTCCAAGGTGCTGTCGAACGTGCAGGAGGTGCGCGCCCGCGGCGCCCGCACACTCGTAATCGCGGTCGAGGGAGACGAGGAGGCGGCAAGGCACGCCGACGAGGTGTTCTACGTGCCCGACGCGCCCGTGCTGTTGACCCCCCTGCTGAGCGTGATCCCGCTGCAGATCTTTGCCCACGAACTGGCGTCCGCGAAGGGGTACGACGTGGACCAGCCTCGTAACCTTGCCAAGTCGGTGACGGTCGAGTAGCGATGCCGGTGCTGGGGCTCGGGATCGACGTGGTGGCGATCGAGCGGTTTGAGCAGGCGATCGCTCGCTCACCCGGGTTCTTGGAACGCGTGTTCACCCCCGCCGAGCGCGAGCTCGGCAAGCACAGTCTCGCGGCACGCTGGGCGGCCAAGGAGGCGCTCGCGAAGGCCCTCGGTGCGCCGGCGGGCTTGAACTGGCAAGATGCCGAGGTGCGCAGGGGCGACGGCGGCCGACCCGCGCTCGAGGTGCGAGGCACCGTCGCGGCGCGCGCCGCGGAACTGGGCATCGACCGCTTTCACCTGTCGCTGTCGCACGACGCAGGAATCGCCTCGGCCGTCGTGGTGGCGGAAGGAGACGCATGAGCGCGATTGAAGTAACGATCGACTATGGCGCGATCGCCCGTAACGTCGAGATCCTGCGCGGTCACGCGGCGGGCGCAGACGTCATGGCCGTCGTCAAGGCCGATGCGTACGGTCACGGGCTGGTGCGCTCCGCTCAGGCCGCGCGGCGCGGCGGGGCTACGTGGCTCGGCGTCGCCCAGCCCGGCGAGGCGCTCGCACTCCGGGCCGCCGGCGACTCCGGCCGCATCCTCACCTGGCTGTACGGGCCGGTCGTGCCCGCTCGGGCGCTGATCGCCGCAGACGTCGACTTGTCCGTGTCCTCGCCAGAGGTGTTGGGAGAAATCGTCGCGGTGTCCCGGGAGAACTCGATCCCGGCCCGCATCCACCTGTGCGTCGACACGGGCCTGGGGCGCGAAGGCGTGATGCCTGCGGAGCTCCCGGTGCTCCTGGACCTCGCGATCGCGGCCCAGCAAGAGGGGCTCGTGCGCATCGTGGGCTTCTGGTCTCATTTGGCTTGGGCGGACGCCCCTGGCCACCCCACCATCGACGCCCAGGCGGACGTATTCCGGGAGGCGCTGTCGCTCGCCCAGGACCGCCGCGTGGGGCTCGAGGTGCGCCACCTCGCGAACTCGGCCTGCACCCTGACCCGGGCCGACCTGCACTTCGACCTTGTGCGACCCGGCATTGCGATCTACGGTCTTCCGCCCGTCGCGGACCCGTACGGCGAGAACTTTGGCCTCACGCCAGCGATGACCGTGCGCTCCGAGGTGATCCTGGTGAAGGACGTGCCTCAGGGTCACGGGGTGAGCTACGGCCACGAGTACGTCGCCCCCTACCCGACGACTCTTGCCCTGGTGAGCGCTGGCTACGCCGATGGGGTGTTCCGGTCGGCCGGGAACCGGGCCGAGGTGAGCATCCGCGGGCGCCGCTACCGGATCGCCGGCCGGGTGTGCATGGATCAGTTTGTGGTGGACCTCGGCCCGGCCTCGCCGGTGTGCGCGGGCGACCCAGTGACGCTGTTCGGCGTGAACGGACCGAGCGCGACCGACTGGGCCCGCGCGATCGACACCATCGATTACGAGGTGGTGTGCAGGTTCGGCGCGCTGCGGGACAAGGGCGCGGCATGATCGACGTGATTGTCGAGGTGGCCGATGCGGACGCGATGCGTGCGCTGGGCGCGGAGGTCATCGCGCCGATGCTGCGGCCGGGCGACCTGGTGATCCTGACCGGCGACCTGGGGGCCGGCAAGACCACGTTCACGCAAGGGCTTGGCGGCGCGCTGGGGGTACGCGGCGACGTCGCTAGCCCCACCTTCATCATCGCGCGCACTCACCCGAGCCTGGGGGGTGGGCCGGATTTGGTGCACGTGGACGCCTACCGGTTGGGCTCGCTGCGCGAACTGGATGATCTAGACCTCGACACGTCGCTGGAGGACGCCGTCACGGTGGTCGAATGGGGCGAGGAGGCCGCCGCGCTGTCGGAGGACCGCCTACACCTCACGATCCTGCGGCCGCGAGGCGGGACGGTGGACATGGCCGATCCCGCGGGCGGCGTGCGTTCCGTGCGCATCACGTCGCACGGCGACCGCTGGGAGGGCGTCGCCCTCCCAGACCTTTAGGCTGGACGGCGTGATCCTCGCCCTCGACACCTCCGCCGCCGTGGCCGTCTCCGTGCTGGACGGCGACCGCGTGGTCGGCTCGCGCTCCGAGTTCGCGCCGCGCGGCCACGCCGAGCTGCTCAGCTCCTTTGTGCGAGACGCGATGGCGGAGGCGGGGGTGGCCGGCGCTGACCTCGACGGCATCGTGGTGGGGACCGGCCCCGCGCCGTTCACCGGTCTCAGGGTGGGGCTCGTGACGGCTCGCACGCTGGGATTCGCGTGGGGGGTGCCGGTGCACGGCGTGTGCTCGC
>JBKBNW010000235.1:0-2892 GCA_046295115.1 Demequina sp. | reverse complement strand
GGCCAACACCGCCCGCCTGGGACGTTCTCAGGCCAAGCCGCGGGACCTACTCGGAGCGCTGCGCACAGTGGTGTTCGCACCCGAAGATCTCGCGCTGGTCAAGGGAGATCCGGCGGGCCGCCGCATCTTCATGGATGAACTGTGCGTGGCGCTGCAGCCCGCGATCGCGGGTGATCACTCCGACTACGACCGCGTTCTTCGTCAGCGGTCGTCAATGCTGAAGACGGCCAAGCACGCCCGCGGTGACCTCACCATGCTGGATATTTGGGACGAGAAGCTCGCGCAGCTCGGCGGTCGCATCATGGCCGCCCGGCTGCGCGCCGTGCGCTTGCTCGCCCCTCACGTCGCGGCGGCGTACGAGTCCGTGGCCCCCGGCGGCGGGGATTGCCGCGTCACCTATGCCACCGGACTTTCCGACGCGGAAGGCTATGCGGCCGATGCCTCGGCGGCGGATCTCGGAGCGGTCTTGTTGACGAGGCTTCAGGAGGTTCGTCCCAAGGAGATCGAGCGAGGAGTCACGATCGCGGGACCCCACCGCGACGACCTCGACATGGCGTTGGGCGATATGCCGGCCAAGGGGTATGCCAGTCATGGCGAGTCGTGGTCGTGTGCACTGGCGCTGAGGCTCGGCTCGTATGAGCTTCTGACCAGGGACGATGGCCCAGACGCGGACGAGGACGGCGAGCCGGTGCTGATCCTTGACGATGTGTTCGCGGAGCTCGACACCGGCCGCCGGACCGCGCTCGCGGACCGCCTATCGGAGGCCAGCCAGGTGCTGATCACCGCCGCGGTCGCGGAGGACGTTCCCGCTGCGTTGCGCGGCGAGGTACTGCGCGTGGCGGACGGCACGGTGACGCGAGATGATTGACGCACCACCCCCAGAGGACCCCGTCGAGCCTTTCGGATCGGCCGAAGGCACCGACGCGGACGGCGCCGACCCCGCCGCGAGCTCTCCCCACGATCTGGCGAGGCAAGCGATGGAGCGCGCCCGCGCATCGGCGCGGCAAAGGGGCGCCTACCGGAGTTCACCCAAGGCCGGCCGGCGACAGCGCGAAGAAAAGAGACGGTCCTCGCGGCCGTTCTCGCCCGGCCGCGACCCGGCAGCGATGTCCGAGGCGGTCGAGGCCCTGCTGCGGCGCATGGGATGGACCGAACAGATCGAGGTATCCGGCGTGACGGCCCGCTGGCGCGAGGTGGTGGGCGATCAGATCGCGGATCACTGCGAGCCACTGTCGTTCGAGGAGGGCGTGCTCACCGTCAAGGCGAGTTCCACGGCGTGGGCGACCCAGCTGGGGATCATGTCGGGCCAGATTCGCCACCGTATCAACGAGGAGTTCGGGCGTGACATCGTGCGTGAACTCAAGGTGTCAGGGCCGACCACACGGTCGTGGACGCGCGGACAGCGCACCGTGCGCGGCCGCGGCCCGCGCGACACCTACGGGTAGCCCTGGGGCGCCCCGAGAGGGCGCAGGCGCCATGACGTTTGTGAGTGCCATCCACGACTTACCCACAAGTGGCATCCACACGCGATTTTTCGGCCCTAGAACCGTCTAGAATGGAGTTCAGTACGTCGCGGGCTGTCTATGCCCGCGTGAACCGCTTGAAAGGCGAAATCTGTGGCCCAGAACGACGCGCCCGAGGCGCAGCCTGCGTACGGTGCCGAGAACATCACCGTCCTGGAGGGCCTCGAGGCCGTCCGCAAGCGCCCCGGCATGTACATCGGTTCGACCGGCGAGCGCGGCTTGCACCACCTCGTGTACGAGGTCGTCGATAACTCAGTGGACGAGGCCCTCGCCGGCTATTGCGACACCATCGCCATCACGCTGATGCAGGACGGCGGCGTCCGGGTCATCGACAACGGCCGTGGCATCCCGGTCGACATTCACCCCACCGAGCACAAGCCCACCGTCGAGGTCGTCATGACGATCCTGCACGCGGGAGGAAAGTTCGGCGGCGGCGGCTATGCCGTCTCTGGCGGTCTGCACGGCGTGGGCATCTCCGTGGTGAACGCACTGTCCTCCCGTGTCGAGACGGTCGTCAAGCGCCAGGGTCACGTCTGGCGACAGGTCTTCGCCGATGGGGGCAAGCCGCAGGGCACCCTCGAGAAGGGTGAAGCTACCGACGAGACCGGAACTCAGCAGACGTTCTGGGCAGACGCGAGCATTTTCGAGACCACGGTCTTCGACTTCGAGACGCTCCGTGCGCGGCTTCAGCAGATGGCCTTCCTGAACAAGGGCCTGACGATCACGCTCACCGACGAGCGCGCGGAGCACATCGCCGCGGACTCCGACCCGGATGCTGAGGAGCACCCGACGTCGCGGACTGTTACGTACCGCTATGACGGCGGGCTCGTCGACTACGTGACGCACCTCAACGACGCCAAGAAGTCGGAGCGGGTGCACAACGAGGTCATCTCGCTCGAGGCCGAGGACCTGGACAAGAAGATCGCCCTCGAACTCGCCATGCAGTGGACCAACGGTTACTCCGAGTCCGTGTTCACGTACGCGAACACGATCGCGACGACGGAGGGCGGCGCCCACGAGGAGGGTTTCCGCGCGGCGCTCACCTCATTGGTGAACCGCTACGCCCGTGACAAGTCGATCCTGAAGGACAAAGAGGAGAACTTGACGGGCGACGATGTGCGCGAGGGGCTCACCGCCGTCCTCTCCGTCAAGCTCGGCGAGCCTCAGTTCGAGGGACAGACCAAGACCAAGCTCGGCAACACCGAGGCCAAGACCTTCGTGCAGAAGGTCGTCGGCGAGAAGCTGACCGACTGGTTCGACGCCCACCCGAACGAGGCCAAGGAGATCATCCGGAAGGCGCTCCACGCCTCGCAGGCGCGGATGGCTGCGCGAAAGGCTCGCGAGGCCACGCGCCGCAAGGGCCTCCTCG
>JBKBNW010000234.1:0-2914 GCA_046295115.1 Demequina sp. | reverse complement strand
GCCAGTTCGCAGGGCTGGTCGACCTGTGGGATGCGATCAACGAGGCAGTCATACTGCCGGTGTTCACCGCCGAGAACAACGCCGTCACGCGGCTGGCGCAGTCGAAGGGCCGCATCGAGATGGTGCGGCTCGCGTTCGAGTCGGCGCGCGAGGGCAACCCGCACGCGCGGCTCGGGCTGAACGACTTCGACCTCTCCCCCGACTACGAGCGGCTCATCGAAGAATGCCTCGAGGCGGGCATCCAGATCGACGCGATCGGCCTCCAGACGCACATGCACCAGGGCTACCGCGGTGAGGACCATGTGTGGGCGATCCTCGAGAGGTTCGCGCGGTTCGGCCTGCCGCTGCAGATGACCGAGACCACGCTGGTGTCCGGCGAGCTGATGCCGCGGCACATCGTCGACCTCAACGACTACATCGTCGACGACTGGCCCTCGACCCCCGAGGGCGAGGAACGCCAGGCGGACGAGATCGTGCGCCACTACCGCACCCTTGTGGGCCACCCCGCAGTCGAGTCGATTACCTATTGGGGTCTCACCGACGAGGGTGCCTGGCTGGGCGCGCCGGCTGGCCTGCTGAGGCGTGACGGCAGTCCCAAGCCAGCCTTCGACGCTCTGGTGAAGCTCATCAAGAACGAGTGGTGGACACAGCGCACCGAGCTTCGCACCGACCAGGACGGGCGCGTGAAGGTCAGCGGATTTGCCGGCGACTACCGCGTGTCCCACCCGGTGGGCAGCGGCGACGTTCATCTCGACCGGGGCGAGACGACGCTCGCCCGCGTGGCGTTGGAGTAGCGGCCGCCATGACCTCCGACCGACAACGAAGTCGATCGCCTCGGGTCACGATCGCTCAGATCGCGCAGCAGGCGGGTGTCTCCATGCCGACCGTCTCGCGCGTGCTCAACGGCCGCACGGGCGTCTCGAACGAGACGCGTGCCGCAGTCCAAACTCTGCTCGACGAGCATGGCTATCAGCGCCGCGGCACGGCCGCGCGACAGCGGGTAGGTCTCATCGACTTCGTGCTGCGCGACCTCGACCAGATTTGGGCAATGCCGCTCATCCAGGGGGCGGAGGCGGA
Organism: Demequina sp.; assembly: GCA_046295115.1. Classification (GTDB taxonomy): domain Bacteria; phylum Actinomycetota; class Actinomycetes; order Actinomycetales; family Demequinaceae; genus Demequina. The sequence goes on along the minus strand of JBKBNW010000234.1, from coordinate 1,837 downwards.
GGCAATGCGCGTCGGGGCGAGCATCGTGCTCACCTCCACCCACGGACGGTCAGTCGGCAACCGTCACTGGATCCAGCACCTGTCGAGCCGGCGCACCGACGCGGTGGTGATCGTGGTCTCCGAACTGTCATGCGACGCCGCCGAGGCGCTCGGGCGTCTCCACACCCCGGTGGTGCTCGTCGACCCCGTCGGCTCCGCTCCCGGCAACATGCCGATGGTCGCCGCCGCCAACCGTGCGGGTGGGCGCATGGCGACCGAGCACCTGTTGAGGCTCGGCCACCGGCGCATCGGCATTGTCACCGGGCCTCAGGGCGTGCGGTGCTCGGAGGACCGGCTCGCCGGCTATCGCGACGCCCACCAGCGGCACGGGATTCCGCTCGATCCGCAGCTGCAGGAGTACGGCGACTTCATGCCCGCCTCCGGGCTCACCGCCGCGCGTCGCATGCTGGCGATGACCCGCCGCCCCACCGCGATTTTCGCGGGGACGGATCAGACCGCATCGGGCGTATACGAGGCTGCGCGCGAGAAGCACCTGCGCGTCCCTGAAGACCTGTCCGTCGTCGGGTTCGACGACGTGATCCTGTCGGAGTGGCTGAGGCCACCGCTGACGACCGTGCGCCAGCCGCTCGAGCAGATGGCACGCGCGGCGATCCGCCTCGCGGCGCAGATCGCCTACGAGGGACAGCAGCCGTCAGGCCGGATCGAGCTACCGACCTCGCTCACCTTGCGAGCGTCCACGTCCTCCCCCACGCGAGCGGCCGCCTGACGGCAACCCCCACCGCGGTCAGGCGGCGCCGGAGCGGCGCCTGTTGACGACGTCGAAGGCGACCGCCGCGAGCAGCACCAGGCCCTTGATGACCTGCTGCCACGCGGAGTCGATGCCCATGATCGACAGCCCCTGGTTCAGCACACCCATCACGAGCGCGCCGATCACGGCACCTGACACCCGGCCAACACCGCCCTGCACGGCCGCACCACCGATGAAGACGGCGGCGATCGCGTCCAACTCATAGAAGGTCCCCGCGCCGGACTGTGCCGCGCCCGCGCGGGACGTGGTCACGATGGCTGCGATGGCCGCAAGGACACCGATGTTGACGAAGATGAAGAAGTCGACCCACTTGGTCTTGACGCCAGACATCATCGCGGCAAAGCGGTTTCCACCCATGGCGTAGATATGGCGGCCGAACACCGTGCGGTTGAGGATGAACGAGTACGTCAGCACGAGCGCGCCGAGCAAGACCAGCACGTACGGCGTGCCGTTGTGCTGAGCGAGCAGGTACGCGAAGAACAGCATGGCTCCGGAGATTACGACGATCTTGCCGGTGACTATCGGCACGGACTCGTGAGGAAGGTCACGCGACTTGAGCTGGGCGCGGGCCCTCAGCTGCGAAACCGCGTAGCCGACCGCACCGAAGACGCCGATGAGCAGCGTGAAGACGTCGAGCTCGTTGACTCGACCGAGCCAATCCGGGAACCATCGCGCGCCGATGGCCACATAGCTGCTCGGCAGACCGCCGATCGTGCCGCCGGTCAGGAACACGATGGCCAGGCCGCGATAGATGAGCATTCCGGCCAGCGTCACGATGAACGCTGGCACCCTCACGAACGCCACCCAGAAGCCCTGCCATGCACCCACGACCGCGCCCACCACCAGCGATACCAGGACCGCCACCCAGACAGGCTGGCCCCACTCACTGATGGCCAGCGCAGAGACGGCACCGATCATCGCCACGAGCGAACCGACAGACAGGTCGATGTGCCCCGCGATGATCACCATCACCATGCCGATCGCGAGAATCACCACGTACGCGTTCTGGCTGATGAGGTTGTTGAAGTT
>JBKBNW010000233.1:0-2918 GCA_046295115.1 Demequina sp. | reverse complement strand
CGGCCAGCGCGACTTCTACGCCGAGGCCAACCCGGAGGGCTTCAAGCGCGTCGAGCGCCGGTTTGGCCGGTTCCACCGCGCGGTGAGACTGCCCGACCGCGTCGACCCCGACCGCATCGCGGCGGGATACCGCGACGGCCTGCTCACCATCACGGTGCCCAAGGCCGAGTCCGCCAAGCCCCGGCGCATCCAGGTCGCCACGGCTTAACCGGGACGGCCTGACCGCGACGGCATGCGAAGGGCCGGGGTCGCCCGTGCGGCGGCCCCGGCCCTTCGCTGTGCGTCGACGGCCCCTACACCGCCGACCATCCCCCGTCCGACGGCAAAATCGCACCGTTGATGTTGTGACCGTCGTCAGACAGCAGGAACGTGATCGATGCCGCGAGTGAGTCCCCGTTTACCGGGGTGGGCAGCACGGCCATCGCCGTCTGGATCCGGGACCGGCCGAGCACCGAGTCGAACCCCGCCTCGATCCCGGTGATGACCGGACCAGGCGCCACGGCATTGATGCGCAGCCCCTGCGGGCCGTACATGAACGCGCTCGACTTGGTGATGCCCACCACTGCGTGCTTGGACGCCGTATACGCGAGCCCCGCGGCAGAACCGCGCAGGCCCGCCTCCGAGGCGATGTTGACGATCGAGCCCGCGTGGGTCTCGAGCATCAGTGGGATAACGGCGCGCGACAGCTTGAACATGCCCGTCACGTTGACGTTCATCACGCGGTCCCAGATCTCGTCGCTGACCTCGTGAAGTGGGGTCATGTTGTCCATGATCCCCGCCACGTTGGCGAGTCCGTCGATGCGGTCGCCGGCCGCAGCCACGATGGCCTCGACGTCCTCCTGCTTGGTGATGTTGGCGACCACCTTGACGATGTCGGCACCCTCGAGTTCGCCAATCAGCTCGTCGAGGCCGCCCTCGTTGATGTCCGCCGCGATCACCCGCCCGCCCTCACGGGCAATGCGGGACGCGGTCGCACGGCCGATGCCGGACCCGGCACCAGTCACGATGACGGTCTTGCCGACAAACCTGCCGTCGGTGACCACCTCTTCGAACTCGGGAAGCTCGATCTCCTCCTCGGTGGCCCCGCCCTGAGGAGCCGCGGGAACAGCCGGCGCGGACGACGCATCGTACGCCTCGGCCTTCACCACCAACTGCGCGATGATCTCTTCGGTGAACTGACCCTTGCTCATGGGAATCAGCCGCTTCATCGCGAAGTTCCGCACGGGCTTGAGTTGCGATTCGTCCGACCCGGCCTCGGCCAGCATCGACCGCAGCACCGGCCCACCCTGAGGGTGCGCCAGCCAATCCTTGATCTTGGTGTCGCCGCCGAGGCCGGTCGAGGTCGAGCCAGAGTCCGGGGCCGGGGCCGCAGCGCTCCCCTCGTCCTTAGGCGCGGACGGAGAATTCTTCTGATCCCTCTTGCCGAACATCGTGCCCTCCTTTGTGGTTATGCCTTTGCGGCCACCCGTGTTGCAGCGTGGCGCGCTCCCAAGAAGCCGAACACGGTGGCCGGCCCAATCGTCGACCCGGCACCGGGGTACGTGCGGCCCATGACCGCCGCGCTGGCGTTACCCGCGGCATAGAGGCCCTCAATGGGCGCTCCGGATGTGTCCAGCACGCGAGCGTGCTCGTCGGTGAGGAGTCCGCCCTTGGTGCCGAGGTCTCCCGGCACGACCATGAACGCGCGGAAAGGACCCTTCTCGATGGGCCCCAGGTTGGGGTTCTTCAGACTCGGGTCACCGTAGTAGTTGTCATACGCGGTACGACCGCGCTCGAAGTCCTCGTCCACCCCGTTACGGGCGAACTTGTTGAAGCGCTGGATGGTGGCCTTGAACGTCTCCTTGTCGAGCCCTAACTTCTCTGCGAGCTCCTCAAGCGTGTCTGCCTCCACCACGCTGCCGGCTTCACGGAGCTTCTTGAGGCCCTGCAACGCCGTGTTGTTCAGATAGCGCTTCTGGTGACGACGGTCCGTCACCATCCAGCTGTGAATCGCTGGCACCGTCTTGTTGCGTTCCAGGATCGCGTGACCGACGTCGATGTAGCTCGCGGACTCGTTGCAAAAGCGCTCGCCCGACTGGTCGACGATGATCGAGTACGGGTTCGAGCGCTCGTTGACGCTAAAGCCCACGTTGCCGTCGGTGGTCACCAGCGAGGCGCCCCACCAGGCATCGTCCATGAGCGCCACATCGCCGCCGGCGTCGATACCCACCTGGATACCGGTGCCAAGGTCGCCCTCGGGAGCCGAGGTGTAGCCCTCGATGCCGTGGTGCTTGAGGCGCCACTCCTTGTTCGCCGCAAACCCGCCGGTGCCAAGCATGATGCCGGCCCGCGCCTTGATGCGCACGGTGCCGCCGGGCAAGCCGACCTCGGCACCCACCGCGACGCCCGCATCGTCCTTAATCACGCGGGTAATCGGCGCGTTGAGCCGTACCTCGATGCCGAAGTCGCGCACGACCGACATGAGGTGGCCAACGTATGCGCCACCAAGGCCGTAGAGCCGCTTGCCGGTGATGAACCCCTTGAGCGTGCGGCCCACGAACTGCGCGCCGCGCAAGAAGCCGCTGGCGGAAGACCACGCGCGTGACAACAGCCAGACGTCGTCCGTCTTGACCGGGATCGGAACCATCGCGCGGGATTGGCTGTACCAGGCGCCTAGGCGCTTGGAGTCGAACGGTTCGGTCTCGATGGCGCGGCCGCCATCCATGCCGCCGGGCTTGTCCGGGTAGTAATCGGGATAGTCGCCGCTCAGCGCCCACTTGACGCCTAGGCGCTTCCACTCGTTGTAGACCACCGGCACGGTGTCCACGTACGCTTCGCGGCGCTCCTTGGAGCTCGCCGGACCGACGTCGCCGATGACGGTGTCCATGTAGGTGAGCACCTTCTCGCGGGAGTCTTCCTTACCCAACTTGTTCATGTCG
>JBKBNW010000232.1:0-2953 GCA_046295115.1 Demequina sp. | reverse complement strand
CAGGCGCAGGTTTTCCATCACGACGGCCGGGTCGACGAACTGGGCGCGCGGGGCGCCAGCGGCAATACGGCCGATGCGCTCGCTTAGTTCAGTTCGCCAAACGGGTAGCGCACGGTTGAGAAAGGCCACGACGTCGCTAGCCATTGCGGGACGAACTCGCGGACTGCTTCGGCGAGGCCTATGGGTGCCTCCGGGACGACCCACCACGAAACGTCGGCGGCTGGCTGCTCGACGCTCGAGCCGGGTTCAAGCTCGGCGGGGTCGATGTAGATGCAGCCGAACAGCCGGCTCTCGTCGCCGGGCAGGATCGCGTAGTTGAAGGACAGGTTCTCGGCCATGTCCTCAGCATGGAGCACCAGGTCCTCGCGGTCCTCCTCAGCCGTCATCGTGGCGGGCGGCCAGCCCCAGGCGTCGCCGTACTTGTCCCACAGCATCGCCTGGTTGCCCATGACGGCGGGCATGTCGATCTCGAGGTCGTCGGGGCTAATGGGGCGGATGTGGACGCCTTCCGTGACTTGCACCCGCAGTGGGTGCGCAAAGTCGACGGGGAGCCAGTGGGAGTTCATTCTGGGGACTCGCCTCTCGGACCGATTCGGGTTGGACAGCGCGCGCCACTGTGATGGGATCTTGAACCGGCCGAGGCGAGGTCGTCAATAGCCAATGCGCGTTTTGGCCGAGTCCTCACGCTCGCCCGTTCAGGGCTACTGACTCGGAGTGGATCATCACGACGGCGCAAAGACCTAACGCTGCGACAGCACCCGGTCGATCACTTCGAGCGCATAAGCCCACGCTACGCGCTCCTGTTCGAGCCGCGGCCAGCCCTCTCTCCGCAGGGCTTCATACGCATCCTGTTCCGCAACTGAAAGGAACGGCAGCTCTCGCCGCGTCCGGTCAGGCTCCGGCACCCACAGATCGCGATGAGCCATCAAGGTCTCCCCGTCCATCAGGACCGTCTCGAGGTCGATGTCGTGGGCACGGGCGCGGTTGACAATCGCGAACCCGTCGCTGTCGAGGTCGCCCCAATAGAGCACGCGCATCGCCGAAAGCCACGGCACTGCTTCGAGGGCATCAACCGCGTATCCTCCACCGTGAATCGCGAGCGTGCCGGGTCGCTCGGGCAACGCAAGGAACGTCTGCAGGTTCTCGGTCACGATCGCCGTCTGCAGCGGCACGTGGAGGGCGGCCGCGTCTCCGACGCGTACCGACACATCGGCGACACCACCGAAGTCCCATGCCGGGTCAAGCGAGCGCATGCGAAGCAGCCTCGGCGGTTCCGCGAGCCCTAATGACGTCCGGCCCGTGACGGCCGAGACGAGTGCCTCCACCATGGCTCGCCGCCGTTCGATCCACTTGCTGTCGACGCCGACGATGGGCAACTCCCGCGCATAGCGTCCGGAGGTCGGATTCGCGGCGAGCCAGCCGACCACCCCGCCCAGCACGTCGAAGTCGTGCTCATCGAGCATCGCGATCTGTCCCGCGTGCCGTCGCAGCGCTGCCACCACAGCATCGCCGTCGCCGAGAACTCGCCTCAGCTCCTCGCATCGACGGGCCAGCAGACCAAAAGCCTCCTGCTGCCCCGCGACCCTCGTGATCGCCCACGCGCCGTCGATCCGGACCCGCGTGGGCACGGTCTGCTCACCCACCCGCGACCAGCGGCGCGTCTCCCAGGTCACCGTCGCCGGCCACAAACTCGCGGCATCACGCCAGGCGCTGATCCACGCGATGGCGCCTTCGATGTCCGTGAGCACGTCGCGCTCGGTAGGCACTCTCAGGGGTATATCGAGCGCGGCAGGCTCCGTGGGGTCAGCCACCCACGCCCGGTGGTGGCGGGCATAAAGCGCCGATGCGCGAGCGACCACCTCCGGTGGCGCGACCGGTGCGCTCACGCTGACACAGCGCCCTCATCGGCCTCAAACCGCACATGCTCCATCGACGATGCACGGCGCGAGGGGTTGGACACTGAGGTTACGGCCCCCAGGTACGGTTCGAGTGTCTGAAGCAGCTTCTGCGGGGTGGCCAACACCATGTGGAATCCGAACTCCACGAAGATATCCATTGCTATGCGCGTGTATGTCGAGTCCGACTTGTCGAAGGCCTCGTCGAGCACGATGGTGCCGTAGCGAGGCACGGTCTCGTCCTCGGCCGCAAGCTGGTACCTGAGCGCCGCCGCAAGACAGAACACGACGAGGCGCTGACGTTGCCCGCCGGAGAGGCCCGCGGACGAGTCATGAACCGACCTCACCGTGCCGTCTGCCTCGAGTTCGCGCGCCAGGAAGGTCACGTGCTCGCGAGTATCGAGAACGCGCTTTCGCCAGGCCCGGTCCGCCGACTGCGACGAGCCCAGGCGTACCATCACGCGCTGGAGGACGGCGAAGCGTTTCTCCGCAGCGGCGAGCGTGTCATCACCCCATGCCCCGTCCACGACTGCGCGCAGATCTGCGAGGAACTCCTCGACCTCTCCAGATCGCCGCGTCTTGACTCGGATTTCGAGGTGACTGCCCTCGTCGAAGAAGGACCGCAGCAGCGACGCATTGACGGGCTCCACGCGGTCCTCGACCCGTCGCGGCGCGCCCAGGATCTCGTCGCGCAGGTGGATGAGCGTGTCGCGCGAGCGCTCTCGGAGCAGAGTGAGGAAGTTCTCCTCGTGCTCCGGCAGACCGCGCGCGACGATTCCGTCGAGGAGGTCGCGGAAGCCGTCGCGGTCAGCGATCTCAGGGCTGAGATCGGCGGCAGCCGCCTGCCAAGTGGTCGCGTACCGGGCGGCATGAGCGGCGAAGGCAGCGCCCGACTTCTGTACGCGGCCCTGTGCAGCGCGTAGCTCACGCGCCAGGGCGTCACGTACATCCCCGGCGGTGCGATCGATGGTGTCGATCGTGCGCGCTCGGCGCACCGCTCCAAAGCGGGCCTCGACGGCCTCTGCGTCCTCGGCCGCGAGCGGGTCCACGTTGGCGAC
>JBKBNW010000231.1:0-2958 GCA_046295115.1 Demequina sp. | reverse complement strand
CCGGCGCCCGGCCCAGCGCGGTTGCCCGAGCGTGTGGCACCACCCGTCAGCGCCTCCCCGCCGACTGTGGCGATACCCCGGGTGTCCCGCCCCTCGGCGGCCTCGCCGTACGTCCAGCGGCTGTCGCCGTACATGTCCGAGGAGCCCTCCACCACTCCTACCGGTGGGAGCGAGTCCGTGGACCCGGAGGCCGAGGTCACTCCCGACCGCGAGAGTGCACCCCACGCCGACGCACCCGCTGGCCCCTCCGCCCACGAAGAGGCGGCTCCGAACGCTGCGCCGCCACCCGCTGCTGAGCCGCCACCCTCTACTGCGCCGCCACCCGCTGCTGCGCCGCCCGAGCCGTACCCCGTCGTCGCACCCCCGACGTCGTCGCCGATCGCCCCGCCCCCCGACTTCGGTTCCGGGTCGCGCGAGAGCCTGGGACTTGGGCCCGCTCGCTCTGGCCCGCTGTTCGCGCCCCCACTGCCGAGCGCACCGCCAGCCCCCGCATCGGCCGCCGCCGGCGAGGCCGCGCAGCAGCCGGCTAGCCCCACCGTGGCGGCGCCGCCGGCTGCCGGTCACACCTCGTTCGACCCCGGCATCGACGACGACGAGCACACGGTCGTGGTGTCACGCCGGCGCGAGAGTTGGGTGCTCGAGGTCGAGGGCGGGGCAACGTACGGCCTGGGTGGACAGAGCGTGGTGATCGGTCGAGCGACCGCTGCGGCGATACCCGGTCGCCTCGGTGTCGTCGACCCGACTCGCACCGTGTCCAAGCTCCACGCCGAGCTTGAGCCTCGCGACGGCGGATGGTGGGTGCGGGACCTCGGGTCCACCAACGGCACTTACATTCGCGCGGCCGACGGTACCGAGCGCGAGGTGCCGGACGACGGAGCTGCGGTCGACGGTTCCCTGCTGCTCGGCGACCTCGTGGCGCGGATCGTGGCAGTCGAGGAGTTCCGATGACGGCGCAGTGGTACTCCGGCGCGGGCGTGACGGCCCCGGGCGGGCGCCCGCTCAACGAGGATGCCTTCCTGAGCCGCGGCCCGGTCCACGTCGTCGCGGACGGGATGGGCGGACACCTCGCCGGCGACGCGGCGAGCGCCGCCGTCGTGGAGGCCTTTCGCCCGCTGAGCGACTCCACGCTCGTGACCCCGGACGACGTGGCCGCGGCGGTGGGCCGCGCCCAACTAGACGTGGGGCGCGTCTCCGCCCGGGTGGGCGGCTCCTCTGGGTCCACCCTGACGGGGGCCATCGCCATCGAGCACGGCGGTCAGCCCTGGTGGATGGTCATCAACATCGGCGACTCGCGCGTCTACATGATCGAGGCCGGGGAGTTGTCGCAGATCACCGTCGACCACTCCTACGTACAGGAACTCGTGGACAGTGGAGAGATCACGGCGGCCCAGGCCAGGACTCATCCGCAGCGCAACGTCGTCACGCGGGCCGTTGGTGATGGACAGCGCGGGTTCGACGCCTGGCTCGTGCCGGCGCGGCCGGGCCGACGGCTTATGGTCGCCAGTGACGGGCTGATGAAGGAGATCTCCGACGAGCACATCGCGGCGATCCTGTCCGGCGCCGACGAGGTCGCCACTGCGGCGAGCCGGCTGGTCGAGGCGGCGGTGGAGGCCGGTGCGAGCGACAACGTCACTGTCGTGGTCGTCGACACGCTCGATGCGCACACCCGGGACGATGCTGACTCGTCTCCGTGGCATGCGTGGGGTCGCGCAGACGATGACCATGACACGACCATCACGGGCCGCCGCGACCGGGTGTGACCGGGTGCGACCGGGTGCGACCGCTGAGGGTCAGCTCGGGCACGGCTGGAGACGCCACCGGCCGTGTGTGATCGCGTAGGTTGGACGTGTGAGCATCGAGACGTCTCCCCTGCACGCCGAGCACATCGCCGACGGCGCCACCATGGTCGACTACGCCGGGTGGCAGATGCCCGTGCGCTACGAAGGAGACATCGCCGAGCATCAGGCGGTGCGCACCGCGGCCGGGCTGTTCGACCTGTCCCACATGGGCGAGATCATGGTCCGCGGCACGGATGCTGCCGCGGCCCTGGACTATGCGCTCGTGGGCCAGATGAGTCGGGTGCCGCTGTGGGGCGCGAAGTATTCGATGATGTGCGCCCCGGACGGTGCGGTCCTCGATGACGTCATCGTGTACCGGCGCGACTGGGACCACTTCATGGTGGTGGCCAATGCCGCCAACCGTTCCGTGGTCCTCGACCAGCTGCACGCGCGGGTGCGCGACGGGGGATTCGACGCATCCGTCGAGGACGTCACCCGCCAGATTGCCCTCGTCGCAATCCAAGGCCCGGCAGCTGAGTCCATCACGGCGTCGATGTGCGAACTGGGCGCGGAGGACATCGTGGCCCTCAAGTACTACAAGGCCGCCAACGTGCTGCTCGAAGGCGGCATCCACGCCTTCGCGGCGCGCACGGGCTACACCGGTGAGGACGGCTTCGAGCTGTTCGTCCCGGCCGACCACGCGCGCGAGGTGTGGCGCCTCGCGATGGAGCGGGGTGACGCCGAGGGTCTCACCCCGTGTGGACTCGCAGCACGCGACTCCTTGCGACTCGAGGCGGGCATGCCGCTGTACGGGCGTGAACTCAGCCACGACACCAACCCCTTCGAGGCCGGGCTGGGCCGGGTCGTGGCATTCGGCCGTGACGACGGCCCTTCCCGCGGCGACTTCGTGGGGCGGGCTGCGCTCGAGCGGGTGCGCGACGAGGGTGTGCAGAAGTGTTTGGTGGCGCTGGTGGGTGAGGGCCGGCGCTCGCCTCGCACCGGCTATCCGGTGACCGACCAGCAAGACAACCAGATCGGCATCGTCACCTCGGGCGCGCCGTCACCGACCCTCGGATACCCGATCGCCATGGCATACGTGCCCCCGAGCCTTGCGGAGCCCGGCACCGAGGTGATCGTGGACGTGCGGGGGCGCCGGGAGCAGATGCGCGTGGTGGCGCTA
>JBKBNW010000230.1:0-2964 GCA_046295115.1 Demequina sp. | reverse complement strand
GGGAGGGGTCGCGCACCACGTAGCCGGCGACCCAGATTCTCCGGGACTCGTTGTCCTCGTCGTTCACGCCGGTGTTGCCGATGTGAGGTGCGGTCATCACCACGATCTGGCGGTGGTAGCTGGGGTCGGTCAGCGTCTCCTGGTACCCGGTCATGCCGGTGTTGAAGACGATCTCGCCGAGCGTCTCGCCGAGCGCGCCGTACGCGGCGCCCTCGAACGTGCGCCCATCCTCGAGAACGAGGATCGCTGGGGTGCGGGTCACGCGGTGGCTCCTTCTTGGCTGTTCGACGGCGCGGTGCTGTTCTTCGTCAGTCGGGCATCGAGGTGTGTGGGTGCACCTCGCAGGAAAGTTGCAACCGCGCGACCGGGCATTTCGATACCGCCGAACGGCGAGTTGAGGGACCTGCTCGCGGTCCCGGCGGGGTCGACGGTCCACGGGGCAGCCGGGTCCACGAGCGTCACGTTCGCGGGCTCGCTCACGGCGAGCGGGCGCCCGTGATCGTGATCGCGGCCGATGCGTGCAGGGCTTTCGCTCATGACGCGCGCCACGTCGCGCCAGGTGAGCGTACCCGAGTCGACCATGGTCTTCTGGACGATGCCGAGCGCTGTCTCGAGGCCGATCATGCCCATCGCGGCCGCGCCCCACTCGCAGTCCTTGTCCTCGTCCGGGTGCGGCGCGTGGTCGGTCGCGACGATATCAATGGTGCCGTCCGCGAGACCCGCCCGGACGGCGTCCACATCCTCCTGGGTGCGCAGCGGCGGGTTAACCTTAAAGCGCGGGTCGTAGCCGCGCACGGACTCGTCGGTGAGCAGCAGGTGATGCGGCATCACCTCGGCGGTGACCTCGATGCCCCTGCCCTTGGCCCAGCGGATGATCTCCACCGAGCCGGCGGTGGACACGTGGCAGATGTGCACGCGCGAGCCCACGTGGCCCGCGAGCAGCACGTCGCGGGCGATGATCGACTCCTCGGCCACGGCGGGCCAACCTGTCAGCCCGAGCTCGCCGGAGACCACGCCCTCATGCATCTGCGCGCCCTCGGTGAGGCGCGGGTCCTGCGCGTGCTGCGCGACCACGCCGTCGAAGGTGCGGGCGTACTCCAGGGCGCGGCGCATCATCACCGGGTCGTGCACGCACTTGCCGTCGTCGCTGAACACGCGCACCTTGGCGCGCGAGTTCGCCATCGCGCCCATCTCGGACAGCTGCGTGCCACCCAGGCCGACGGTCACGGCGCCCACCGGGAACACGTCCACGAGCCCGACCTCGCGGCCGCGGCTCCACACCTGCTCCACCACGCCGGCGGTGTCGGCGGTGGGCGTGGTGTTCGCCATCGCGTGCACCGCGGTGAAGCCACCGATCGCGGCGGAGCGCGAGCCGGTCGCAATGGTCTCCGCGTCCTCACGGCCCGGCTCGCGCAGGTGAGTGTGCAGGTCGACCAGGCCGGGAAGGGCGACCAGGCCCGAACCGTCGATGCGGACCGCCCCACCGGGCGCATCGGCCGCATTCAGGGACGCGATGACGCCGCCGGCGAGGACCAGGTCCGCCGTGGTGTCACCGTAGAGGGACACGTTTTCAATGACATAAGCGCTCGAGCTCACTGGGGCGCCTCCTCTCCGGCAAGCAGCAAGTACAGGGCGGCCATGCGCACGGCGACGCCGTTGCTGACCTGTTCGACGATGACGGAACGCGGTGAGTCGGCGGCCTCGGCGGAGATCTCCAGCCCGCGGTTCATCGGGCCGGGATGCAGCACGATCGCGTGGTCGGGCAGCCGGTCCAGCCGGGCCCGGTCCAGCCCATACAGGCGGGTGTACTCCTCGGGGCTGGGGAAGAACGCCGCTCCCCCGCCGGTCATGCGTTCGCGCTGGACCCTGAGCATCATGATTGCGTCGTACTCGTGCGCGTCCAGCGCCTCATCGAGAGTGTAGAACACCTCGAGTTGGGTCTTGGAACGGATGCCGATGGGCAGCAGTGTGGGCGGCGCGACGACGGTCACCTTCGCGCCGAGCGTGCACAGTAGGTGGATGTTGGATGCGGCGACGCGCGAGTGCAGGATGTCGCCCACGATCACCACGCGCTTGCCGTCCAGGCCCTTGCCGGTGGGGTCGTCCACGAGGTGGCGGCGCATCGTGAAGGCATCGAGCAGCGCCTGGGTGGGGTGCTGGTGAGTGCCGTCACCGGCATTCAGCACGTGGCCCTTCATCCATCCGGAGTGCGCGAGTTGGTCCGCGGCGCCGGAGGCCCAGTGGCGGATGACCACGGCATCGGCCCCCATGGCCTGCAGCGTGAGCGCGGTGTCCTTGAGCGACTCGCCCTTGGACACGCTCGAGCCCTTGGCCGAGAAGTTGATGACGTCGGCGCTCAGGCGCTTGGCGGCGGCCTCGAAGCTGATGCGGGTGCGGGTCGAGTCCTCGAAGAACAGGTTGACCACGGTCTTGCCGCGCAGGGTGGGGAGTTTGCGCATCTCCCGCTCCTGCGTGGCGGCCATCTGGGCCGAGGTGTCGAGGATCTGGATCGCCTCGTCGCGGGACATGGTGTCGGTGCCGAGCAGGTGCCTCATGCGCCGTCCCCCTTGCCGGAGATGACGACCTGGTCGTCGCCATCGATTTCACTCAGCCGCACGTCCACGCGTTCGGCCTTCGAGGTGGGGAGGTTCTTGCCCACAAAATCGGCGCGGATGGGCAGTTCGCGGTGGCCGCGGTCCACCAGCACGGCGAGTTGGACGGCGCGCGGCCGGCCCAGGTCTTTGACCGCGTCGAGGGCGGCGCGGATGGTGCGGCCGGTGTGGAAGACGTCGTCGACGAGCACCACCGTGCGGTCGTCAATGCCCTCCGGGGGCAGCGTGGTCTCGCCGATCGCGCGGGTGGGCTGGCGGTGGAGGTCATCGCGATACATGGTGATGTCCAGCGAGCCGGCGCGGGCGGCGGCGTCGAATCCGGGCTCCACATCGCCGATGCGCGCGGCAAGCC
>JBKBNW010000229.1:0-2977 GCA_046295115.1 Demequina sp. | reverse complement strand
TGGAGCTGCATGGCTCCACGTTACCGGGCCTGGCCTTCCCACGAACAGCGGGCCGATGCGCGGGTAGCCTGGAAAAGTGACCTTCTGGGACCGTACTGACTGGGACGACGCGATGGGTGAGGCGCTCGCGCTAGCCGAGCGCGCATCGGCCGCCGGAGACGTGCCGGTGGGAGCCGTCGTCGTCGACGAGCACGGCACCATCATCGGGCGCGGCTTCAACCGCCGCGAAGCGGACCACGACCCGACCGCGCACGCCGAGGTGGTGGCGCTGAGGGAGGCCGCCGCGACATACGGAACCTGGCGCCTGGACGGCTGCACGCTGGTGGTCACGCTGGAGCCGTGCGTCATGTGCGCCGGGGCGGTGCTCGCGGCACGGATCCCCCGCCTCGTCATCGGGGCATGGGACGCCAAGGCGGGCGCGACGGGCTCCCAGTGGGACCTCGTGCGCGACGCGCGCATTGGCGCGAAGGTCGAGGTGATCTCCGGGGTCCGGGCGGCCGAGAGCTCGTCTTTGCTGTCCGCGTTCTTCGAAGCCAAGCGCTGATCGCGCCCGCGGCCGATGCGCGATTTGGGTTAGTGGGTACGCGCCAGGTATTCTCGTCCGCGGTGACGTGTCCGAGCGGCCGAAGGTGCAGCACTCGAAATGCTGTGTACGGTAACCCCGTACCGTGGGTTCAAATCCCACCGTCACCGCCAGATCGATGGCCCCGAGTGCCCTGCTCAGCGCAGGGACCGGGGCCTTCGTCGTTCCCCGGACCCTAGGGCGCGGAACTCACCGCGGTGCTCCACAGGATCAGCCCGACCACGGTGACCAGCATGAAGCCCAGTCCGACCCACCCGACGACGATGCCGGCCTTCGCGACCCCTTCGCCCTGCTCACCACGCTCGCGCGCTTGGCGACGCGCGACGTGGCCCGCGATGATGCCGCCAATGGAGCCCACGATCAGCAGCACGCCGACTCCGCCGAGGATCGACAGCACCAACGAGATGATGGCGAGCATGTTCGTCGGAGCGGGTGCCACGGCGCCCGGGTAGGACGGGTATTGGGGCTGCGCTGGCGGCCGCTGGGGCTGCTCGGGTACGGGGTCGGCCATAAGTCTCGAGCGTAGCGCCCGTGCGCGACGGCGGCCCTACTCCTCCGGGGCGGCCTCTGCCGACGCGGACGGCGACGGCGAGGGCGACGGGCTCGCCTCGGCGAGCGGGTTGTCGGGAAGAGTGCGCGGAGCGGGCCGTGCCGTAATCACGTTCACCGGCAGGCACTCTCCGCGCGACGACAGCGCAAGCTCGGGATCGAGTTCCGGCGATAGCAGCTCGCGGATCTGAGGATCCTCACCGAACTGCGTGCCGAGGATGAGGTCGACGGTGATGTCGGGGCGGTTATCGAGGACCAGGTCTACCTCGGGAAAGTGGGTCGCAAGCGTGTACGCGTGCAGCAGGCCCTGAGCGCCGTACAAGATCCGGATCTTGCCGCTGTAGTCCTGCGCCCAGTTGGTTGCGCCAACCACGACGAAGCCCCGGCCCTCGAGCGTGTCCGCGGTGGTGCTCGCCAGCCCCGAAACCCCGGCGGCGTTGTTCACCCGCACCACGACCTCCGCGTACGGCAGCGGTTGCGTGTCGGATGGCGCGCACGCGAGCGTGACATTGGACTCGAACTCGCCCGCCGGTGTGTAGAACGCGCGGTCAAACGGCCCCTCGACGTCGCCGCGGTAGACAGCGAACGCGGCGAATGCCAGCGCGGCCAGCGCGATCAGCGCGATGCCGAACACCACGAACTGGCGTTCCCGGCGGTGCCGGCGCACGGCTCTGCGGCGAGCGTCGTCACCGCCTGGCTGCACACGGTTCACGGGCATCTACCTCGACATGGGCACGGACTCTTGGCGGAGGATAGGGGATTCGAACCCCTGAGGGCTTGCACCCAACACGCTTTCCAAGCGTGCGCCATAGGCCACTAGGCGAATCCTCCAAGCCCGACGATGTTACCCGAGCATTGGCGGTCCACCTAAACACTGGCTGCGGCTAGACTATTTGCGACCCCTCACGTGGCGTCACCTCGCCGAACTCCCCCAGGGCAGGAATGCAGCAAGGGCAGGCGGGCTCTGTCGGGTGCGTGGGGGGTCCTCGCATGTTCGGACCCCTCGGCGGGTGGTGATGGCAGACGGCCGATGCGCGTGTCACCGGCCCCCACTAGAGTGCGTGGGGTGAGCACCGCCCTGTATCGCCGCTACCGCCCCGACTCCTTCGCCGACGTCGTGGGGCAGGAGCACGTCACCACGCCGCTCATGCAGGCGCTGCGTTCCGACAAGGTCAACCACGCCTATCTGTTCTCCGGCCCGCGCGGGTGCGGCAAGACCACCTCGGCGCGCATCCTCGCCCGCTGCCTCAACTGTGAACAAGGCCCCACCGACACCCCGTGCGGCACGTGCGACTCGTGCGTGGGGCTCGCCCGAGGGGGCGCGGGCTCGGTCGACGTCGTGGAGATCGACGCCGCGTCCCACAACGGCGTCGACGATGCCCGCGAGCTGCGCGAGCGCGCGGCCTTCGCCCCCGCCCGGGACCGCTACAAGATCTTCATCCTCGATGAGGCCCACATGGTCACGACGCAGGGCTTTAACGCGCTGCTCAAGCTGGTCGAAGAGCCACCGCCTCACGTCCGGTTCGTGTTCGCCACCACGGAACCGGACAAGGTCATCGGCACCATCCGCTCTCGCACCCACCACTACCCGTTCCGGCTTGTGCCGCCCCCGGTGCTGACGGGATACCTCGGCGAACTGTGCGAGGCGGAGGGCGTCGAGGTTGAGTCTGGCGTGCTGCCTCTTGTCGTGCGCGCCGGCGGCGGCTCCGTGCGCGACTCGCTCTCCGTGCTGGACCAGCTGATGGCAGGCTCCGGCGATGGCGGCGTCACCTATGCAAGGGCGATCGCACTGCTGGGGTTCACGGACGCCACCCTCCTCGACGACGCTGTGGACGCGATCGCCGC
>JBKBNW010000228.1:416-2988 GCA_046295115.1 Demequina sp. | reverse complement strand
GACAAGCTTGACCGGCTGGGCGATACCGGGCTGGACGGCGTCCTCGTGGTGCCGTACACGCTCGAGTTCGCGAGCCAGACTCCCCAGGAGTTCGTGCGCCGATGGATAGTCGAGGGCCTTCGCGCCGCGACGGTCGTGGTGGGTGCGGATACCAAGTTCGGGCGTGGCAACGCCGGCGACGTCGAGACGATGCGTGCTCTCGGCGCCACCCTGGGCTTCGAGACCGACGTGGTGGACGACGCAGGCGCGGTGTCGGAGTCCGGGCGCCGGTGGTCCTCGACCTGGGTACGCGAACTGCTCGAAGACGGGCGGATGAGCGAGGCGGAGACGGTCCTGGGCCGACCGCACCGCCTGCGCGGCGTCGTCGTCGACGGGGCGAAGCTCGGGCGCGAGATCGGGTTCCCGACCGCCAACCTCGATGTGACCGGCGGCATGGTGCCGCGTCACGGGGTGTACGCCGGCTGGATGACGGTGCTGGATCCCCACGGCGACGAGCGCGCGGGGGCACCGACGGGCGAACGGCTCGCGACGGCGGTCAGCATCGGCATCAACTACACGGTGGGCGCCCAAAGCCTCCGGGTCGAGGGGTTCGCCCTGGACCGCAGCGGCCTCGACCTCTACGGAGTCGAGATGGCGCTCGACCTGGTGGCGTGGCGCAGGCCGATGCTCGACTTCGGTTCCCTCGACGGACTCAAGGACGCGCTGGCGGCAGATGTCGCCTGGTGTCGCGAAGTGTTACAAGTCGATTAAACCAGGCTCAACGTCCGGATTTGGGGCTATGGTCAGTGGATGGACGAAGCCCCAGGAATGGCAGAGGTCGGCAGCGGTGAGCCGCTCGTGGTCCTCTCCGACGTCAACAAGCACTTTGGTGATCTGCACGTCCTGGAGGACATCAACCTGACCGTCCGCCGCGGCGAGGTCGTGGTGGTGATCGGCCCGTCGGGCGCAGGCAAGTCGACACTGTGCCGCGCGATCAACCGGCTCGAGACCATCGACAGCGGCACCATCTCCGTTGACGGCGTGCAGCTGCCGGACGAGGGCAAGCCGCTCGCTCAGCTACGGGCCGACGTGGGCATGGTCTTTCAGTCCTTCAACCTCTTCGCGCACAAGACCATCCTGGAGAATGTGACGCTCGGCCCCACGCAGGTGAGGCGCACCCCCAAGGCGAAGGCCCGCGAGGATGCGATGGCGCTCCTCGAGCGCGTGGGAGTGGCCAATCAGGCGGACAAGCTACCCGCGCAGCTCTCGGGAGGGCAGCAGCAGCGGGTGGCGATCGCCCGTTCGCTCGCGATGCAGCCCAAGGTGATGCTCTTCGACGAGCCCACCTCAGCCCTGGACCCCGAGATGATCAACGAGGTCCTCGACGTCATGACCGACCTCGCGAAGGACGGCATGACGATGATCGTCGTGACGCACGAGATGGGATTCGCGCGCAAGGCGGCGAACCGGGTCGTGTTCATGGCCGACGGCAAGATCATGGAGGAGGCGACGCCGGAGGAGTTCTTCACGAACCCCCAGACGAGCCGCGCCAAGGAGTTCCTGTCGAAGATTCTGACGCATTGATCTTGACGCACGGTGTGCGTAAAGGGGCCCCGGGCGATCCCCGGGGCGGGAGAGAGGAGAGGCAATGTTCACACGCACCAGAATTGTCGCGCTAGGAGGAGCCGCCGTGCTCGCCCTCGCGGCTTGCGGGTCCGACGGAGCAGACGTCGCGGACGTCGAGCCGGGGGACTTCCCCGCGGGTTCGACGATGGCCCAACTGGCGGAGGCGGGGTCGATCACGATCGGCACTAAGTTCGACCAGCCGCTGTTCGGCCTGCTCGCGCCCAGCAACGTGCCGGAGGGATTTGACGTCGAGATCGGCAAGATCATCGCCGGCGAGCTCGGTATCCCCGAGGACAGCATCGAGTGGCGCGAGACCGTGTCCGCGAACCGTGAGCCGTTCATTGAGGACGGCTCGGTCGACCTCGTGATCGCGACCTACACGATCAACGACACCCGCAAGGAGGTCATCAGTTTCGCGGGCCCGTATTACAACGCCGGCCAGGCGCTGATGACCTTGGCGGACAACGACGAGATCCAAGGTCCAGAGGACCTCGCGGGCAAGAACGTGTGCTCGGTCGAGGGGTCCACGCCCGCGGCGAACATCGAGGAGAACTACCCCGAGGCGACCTTGTCGCTGTTCGCGGCATACACCGACTGCCTCGAGCCGCTGCGCAACGGGCAGGTCGACGTGGTGACCACGGACAACGTGATCCTCGCCGGCTACGTGGACGAGGACGATGCTTTCAAGGTGGTCGGCGAACCGTTCACCGAGGAGCCTTACGGCATCGGCCTCGCGCGCGACGACACCGAGTTCCGCATGTGGATCAACGATGTGCTCGAGGAGATCTTTGCTGACGGTCGCTGGCTCGAAGCATGGAACGAGACCGCGGGCACCGTTCTTCCTGAGCCCGAGGTTCCGAGCGTCGACCGCTACGAGATCGAGTAGTCCACGTCGGCGGGGGGCCGCCCCGCGGGGGGCGGCGCCCCCCCCCCCCCACAGACCGCCCAGCGGGGGGACAAGGGACGG
>JBKBNW010000228.1:0-406 GCA_046295115.1 Demequina sp. | reverse complement strand
CCTCCTTTCTCGTGTCGCCCCGGCGGGCGTGGCCCCTCCTGGGGGCGGGCCCACGCCCTCATCACTCAAAAGGAGCATGGGTGATCACATTCATCGAGGAGTTCGGCCTCATCTGGGGTGCGTTCCTCGCCACGCTGTCACTGACGGCGGTCTCGGGCGTGATCGCGTTGGTGTGGGGGACCCTCTTGGCAGCGTGCCGCGTGTCGCCCATCGGCCCGTTGCGCACCTTCGGTGCGCTGTACGTGGAGATCGTGCGCAACACCCCGTTGACGCTGATGTTCTTTTTCTGGGTGTTCATAGCGCCGTCGCTGGGCCTGGTGTTCCCTGAACTCGGGTTCTGGCCTGCGATCGTCGCCCTCAGCATGTACACCAGCGCTTTCGTGTGCGAGGCGCTGCGGTCGGGCAT
>JBKBNW010000227.1:0-2989 GCA_046295115.1 Demequina sp. | reverse complement strand
TGGCGGATCGCATCGCGGACAACGCGAACGCCGCGACGCGGTGAGTTCGCGTGGGTCGCCCCCAGGAGGCCACGGCTCCCACGGGGTCCGACAAGACCACGCTGGTGGTTCACCTGCCGACGGACAGGTCGGGTGCCCTGCTCGAGATGCTCGAGCAGTTCGCGGTGCGCGGGGTCAACCTCTCTCGCATCGAGTCGCGCCCCATCGGCGAGCGGCCGGGCGAGTACTCATTCTCGATTGACGCACTTGGCCACATCTCAGAGCAGCGCATGGGTGAGGTCCTCATCGGCCTGCGCCGCACCTGCCCCGTGGTGCGCTACCTGGGGTCGTATCCCGCGGTCTACCGCGAGGCCACGGCCATCGCCGCCGGGACCTCCGACGAGGACTTCGCGTCCGCGCGGGCCTGGGTCGACGACCTGCGACGGGGCCAGCAAGCCTGACCGCCGCATCGGGCCACCGATGACGGCGCGCGGCTAGGAGCCTTGCGGCTCCCTCGCGGGCACGCGGACCTTCAGCGCGCCGGGGTCGACGAATGCGGAGACCTTTCGCGCGCGACCCAATGACTCACCGTCGACCTGCACGCGGTACGGGGCGTCCATCTCGACCTCCACCTTGGAGCCGCGCGCGTGATCGATCCGCGACACTCGCCACTCCCGCAGCAGTTCCGACTGCTTGATGCCCGCTCCCTGCGCGATGACCGAGCCGAACAGGTCGGTCCAGCCCACGATTCCGGCGCGGGCGTCGAGCGTCGCGATGTCGAGCAGCCCGTCGGTGATCGACGCATCGGGAATGAGCTGGAGCCCGCCGGGCAGACGCCCCGCGTTCGCGATCAGCACCGTGCGCATCTCGTTCTTGACGGGCGCGGCGCCTTCGATGGACACGGAGGCGGTCATCCGACTGTCGCCCAGGTGCCGGAGCGCCGCGAAGAAGTACGCGAGCCAGCCCAGCCGCCGCTTGAGAGTGGGGTTGGTGCTTGCGACCATCTCCGCGTCCAGACCCGCGCCCGCGATCACGAGGAACAGGTAGCGGCCGTCCTCGCCGTGTCCCGAGAACGCCCGCTCGACGTCGAGATAGCCCACGTCGACGGTGAGGTCATCGCCGTCGAGGATGGCGCGCAGCAAGGCCGGGGTATCGCCAACGGGAAAGTCCAGGTTGCGCGCGAACAAGTTGCCCGTGCCGAGCGGCAGGATGCCGAGCGCAGTGTCCGTGCCCGCGCACGCCTCCGCCACCGCGCGCACGGTGCCGTCGCCGCCCACGGCGACCACCACATCGGCGCCTGCCGCGATCGCGTCCTTGGCCATGCCGTAGCCCGGGTCCTCCTCGGTCGTGTGGAACCACATCGGCTGCGGGAGGTAGCGGATGGAGCACGCGCGCAGCGCCCGCTCGTGCATCTCCTGCACGCCGTCCTTGGTGGGGTTCGCAATGAATGCGATCGCAGGCTTGTCCGACGAGTTCGGGGAGAAGGTCCCAGAGGTGCCGGGAATGGTGGAGCGCACCAGCAGCACGCGTCGCCACATGCGCGGTACTGCGAGGGGGTCGCGTGCGCCGAGGCTGCGGGTCACGGTGACCGCCATCACCAGCGCAACCAACGCGAGGACCAGGGCGATCGAGCCGAGAGTGGTGCCAAGCATGAGCCGAGCCTACGCTCCCCAGATAGACTCACGGGCATGATCGACCTCAAGCTGCTGCGTGCCGAGCCCGACGTCGTGAGGGCCAGCCAGCGCTCTCGAGGAGCGGACCCGGGAGTCGTCGACCAGGTGCTCGAGGCGGACGCCGCGCACCGTGCCGCGCTCGCGGACTTCGAGGCCAGGCGCGCCGAGCAGAAGGCGCTCGGCAAGGAGGTGGCACAGGCCTCCGGCGAGGCCAAGCAGCAATTGCTGGCGCGCACCAAGCAGCTGTCGACCGAGGTCAAAGAGCTGCAGGCCAGCGCCGAGACGTGCGCCGCTCGCGCGGTCGAGCTCGCCCGGTCGGTGGGCAACATCCCCGAACCGGGGGTGCCGAGCGGCGGCGAAGACGACTTCACCGTCCTCCGCCACGAGGGCCAGCCCCGCGACTTCGCGGCCGAAGGTGTCGAGGTCCAGGATCACTTGCGCGTAGCGGAGCGCCTGCGCGCGATCGACATGGAGCGCGGCGCCAAGGTGTCCGGCGCGCGCTTCTACTTCCTGACCGGGATCGGCGCCCGCCTCGAACTCGCGATCCTCAACGCTGCGATGGCGGCCGCGCAGGAGGCCGGCTTCACCCCCATGATCACCCCCACCCTGGTGCGGCCCGAGACTATGGCCGGCACCGGGTTCCTCGGCAGCCACGCGGATGAGATCTACTACCTCGAGCGCGACGAGCTGTACCTGACGGGGACCTCCGAGGTGGCGCTCGCGGGCTACCACACCGACGAGATCTTGGACCTCTCCGGCGGCCCGCTCCGGTATGCGGGCTGGAGTGCCTGCTACCGCCGCGAGGCCGGTTCGGCAGGAAGGGACACTCGCGGCATCATCCGCGTGCACCAGTTCCACAAGGTGGAGATGTTCAGTTACGTCACGGCGGCCGATGCGGGGGCGGAGCACGCGCGCTTTCTTGAGATCGAGGAGCGCATGCTGCGCGCGCTCGAACTGCCGTACCGGGTGATCGACACGGCTGCGGGCGACCTGGGCTCCTCCGCGGCACGCAAGTTCGACTGCGAGGCGTGGCTGCCCAGCCAGGAGCGGTGGATGGAGGTCACCTCGACCTCGAACTGCACGACCTACCAGGCGCGACGTCTCGCGATTCGCGAGCGCGGTGAGAGCGGCACCACTCCCGTCGCAACCATCAACGGCACCATCGGCACCACCCGGTGGATTGTCGCGCTGCTCGAAAACCACCAGCAGGCGGACGGCAGCGTGTACGTGCCCGAGATCCTGCGGCCGTACCTCGGCGGGGTCGAGTTCCTCGAGCCGGTCGCCTAGGTGCAGCGGCGGCCGTCGCGACGTACCACTGGCGGATCGTGCGTGACGAA
>JBKBNW010000226.1:1820-2995 GCA_046295115.1 Demequina sp. | reverse complement strand
TGTAGATAATCGCGAACAGCAGGCCTAGGCCAAACGACGTCAGCACGGTGAGGATCGCGAAGGCGAAGGTCCACAGCGTGACCTTCAGCAGCGGGCCAGACAGGTTCGTATCGGTCACGGCATCGACGAAGTTGTCGAAGCCGACGGTCACGACCCACCCGGCGGGCAGGGACGAGCCGTCTGCCGCCACGAAGTTGCCGGTGTCGGTGGCCTCGTAAACGGTGCCCGTCTCCGTGTTGGTAAGGGTTTGGGAGTCGGGGTCCCAGTCGAGTGTCGACCTGTAGATCGCGCCCGAGGCCCCGTCGCGCGTGCGGATCGAGCCGGACTCGGCGTCGTCCGACACCGGCACGCGCAACTGCACGACGCGGCTTTGAAGATCCTGGTCACTGAACAGCGCGGACCGGGGCACAATCTCCCAGCCTTCGACCTCGACCGGGGTACCGCCCTCGTCCACCACGGCACCGCCGACGGCTTCGAGCGCCTGCTCCTCCGTGCCCACCCGCACGGTGCCGTCGTCGTTGACCGCGAACCCGAGCTCATCGCCGTTGTCGACGACCGCCAGCGGGTAGCTCGGCGAGTTCTCAACCCGGCGCTCGTCCTGAATCAGTGCGGCGTCGACGGCCTGCTGCATCGAGCCGGCGTGGCCGGTGCCGTAGTTGGTGAACGCGACGTAGCCGGTGTAGCCGAGAGTAAACACCTGGAACACGAACAGGAACACGAGCCCTGGGAAGATGTACTTGAGCGGCAGCGTGCGCTTCATGAAGTAGATGACGTCCGCCGCGATCAGCAACACCGCGGACCCCACCAGGATGCCCCACGCCTCCACGTTCAAGGCCGCGAAGATGATGCTGAGGCCGAGCGCGTTGACCAGCGCCATCATGACTAGCTTGGCCACAAAGCCCCACCCGAGTCCGCGCCAGGAGCGCGCGTGCGACTCCCGCGGGTCCAACTGGCGGCGCGGCGCGCCCGTCTCGACGCTCATCAGTGCTCCTGTCGTATTCCGTGCAGTCAATCAGGGAACCGGGCGCGGCGGCGGGGGCCCGCCCGCCCCGCCCGGCCCGGGGCCCCGCCGCCCCGCCGTCGCCCCCCGCCCCCGCCCCGCCCTTGACCCCCGCCCCCGCCCCGCCCTTGACCCCGGCCCCTGCCCGCGCATCGGCCGTACGCGCCAACCCCCT
>JBKBNW010000226.1:0-1810 GCA_046295115.1 Demequina sp. | reverse complement strand
CGGGGGGGCCCCCCCCCCCCCCCCCCCCCGGGCCGTGCGAGATGTGCTAGCCGATCCTTGCTTCGAGCTCTGCCACCATGTCGTTCCAGGTCGACACCGGGTCTGCACCCGTGATGATCTGGATCTCCGCGGCGTTCCACAGGTCCCACACGTCGCCCATCTCGGGGATCGACGGCATCGGAACGCCCCTGGCGGCCGACTCGACGAATCCTGCAGTGATCGGGTCGGAGGAGACCTCCTCGGCGAGCGCGGTCAGCGCGGGCAGACGCGGGTCAGCCTCGTACAGGGTGCGCTGAGCGTCTTCGGTCGCCATGTAGTTCGTCAGGAACTCGTTGGCAAGCAGCGCGTTGTTGCTCTGTGCGCTGAGGTAGAAGCCCTGGACACCCACGAACGGAGCGGCGGTCTCGCCACCGGCGGAGACCATGGGCGAGACGACCAGGTTCATGTCGTCGCTGCCGTCGAAGAACGGCATCCACGGGCCCTGCATGAGGAACGGCGAAGCGCCGCTGGTGAACAGCTCAGCTGAGGTGTCGTAGTCGATGGTGTCGGAGAAGATGCCGGTTCCGGCGGAGCCGTTGTCGTACAGGAACTGCGCGAAGGCCTCGCCGGCCTCGCCGCCCATGCCGACCTCGCTGGTGTACGAGCCCGTCTCGTCCTGAACGAACACGGGGGCGCCGAAGGAGGTCTGCAGCGGGTACGCGCTGTAGCCGTCGCCTGCGGTGCCGTTCGTGAACAGGATGAACGGACGGTCCTCGAAGCCAGCCTCGTTGGCCATGTCGATCATCTCGTCCCAGGTGGTGGGAGCCGTCTCGCCGACCAGGTCGGCGTTCTGGATGAGCGCAATCGCCTCGGTCGAGTACGGCAGGCCGTACAGCTGGCCGTCGTAGGTCATCGCGTCGAGCGCGACTTCCTGGAACTCGGCAGCCTTGTCGCCGATGTCGATGGTGTCGACGACGCCGGCGGTCACGAGCGCACCCAACCAGTCGTGGGCTCCGACGGTGATGTCGGGACCCTCACCGGTGGGCACCTGGGCGATGAAGTCGTTGCGGAGGTCCTCGAAGTTCTTCTGGACCAGGGTCACCGTCGCGCCGGTGTCCGCCTCAAACTGCTCGGCGGCCGCTGCGAGGGCCTCTTCGCGCTCGGCGTCCGTCCACACGATGAGCTCGGCACCGGTGCCGTCAATAGCAGGCGCCTCGGATTCCGTGACCTCGGGTGCCGGTGCCGTGGCTGCCGGCTCCGGCTCGTCCGCGCTGCAACCAGCGACGAGCGCGGCGGTCGCCACGAATGCGGCTCCCAAACCAATGTGCTTACGCATGTTGTTTCCTTCCGAAAGTGGGCCGCATCGCGCCTCTCGGGCGAGATCGCGTCGGTGCGACCGCTGGGGTGATGCGTCAGGGCCGTCGTGGCGCCTCACGCGTGCTTGGTATGTAGGTTTCTGGGCTGGGACGGCAGTGCCGGGACTGCCGGACGAGAGGGGACGTCAGCGACCACCTCCCGCTCGAGCGGGCGAGGTCCGCACGACGGCGACGTCGCCGGCCTGCAGCTCGAGACTTTCGTCGATCCGCGCTCCGGTGATGAGGTCGGTGCCGCGGATCGACAGGTTAACCTGCGCATCGCCGTGGTTGACGGCGATCGCGTAGTCGTGTGCGTGGCCGTGGCGCGTGACCACCTCGACGTCAGCGGGAAGGTCGGGCGGTGTCACGCCGGCGTCGCGGTACACATCGCTCATCACGACCGCGAGCGCGTCTGCGCTCAGCCGGGTGCCGACGTACCATCCGTGCCCCGACCCGTGAGAATGACGAGTGATCGC
>JBKBNW010000225.1:0-3013 GCA_046295115.1 Demequina sp. | reverse complement strand
ACGACTCCGCCAAGGACGTGCAGGCAGCCCTCGAGCGCTATCGCGAGGCTGTGAACGTGCTCGGTGACTACGTGACCGACAAGGGTTACAACATCAAGTTCGCCATCGAGCCCAAGCCCAACGAGCCCCGTGGCGACATCCTGCTCCCCACCGTGGGTCACGCGCTTGCCTTCATCAACACGCTCGAGCGTCCCGAGCTCGTGGGCCTGAACCCCGAGACCGGGCACGAGCAGATGGCGGGCCTGAACTTCACCGCCGGCATCGCACAGGCCATTGACCACGGCAAGCTGTTCCACATCGACTTGAACGGCCAGCGCGGCATCAAGTACGACCAGGACCTGGTGTTCGGTCACGGCGACCTGCACAACGCCTTCTCCCTCGTGGACCTGCTCGAGAACGGTGGCCCCAACGGCGGCCCCGGTTACGACGGCCCGCGGCACTTCGACTACAAGCCCTCGCGCACCGAGGACAGCAAGGGCGTGTGGGAGTCGGTCAAGGCCAACATGTCGATGTACCTGCTCCTCAAGGAGCGCGCAGTTGCGTTCCGTGCGGACCCCGAGGTTCAGGAAGCCCTGACCGAGGCACGCGTGTACGAGCTCGGCCAGCCCACCATGGGTGAGGGCGAGTCGTACGACGACCTGCTCGCTGACCGCTCGGCGTACGAGGACTTCCAGCCCGACGAGTACTTCGGCGGCAAGGGCTTTGGCTTTGTCCGTCTCCAGCAGCTCGCATCCGAGCACCTGATGGGCGCTCGCTGATCCGTTTGCTTGACCGGTGCGCCCGTCCCCTCGCCTCGTGCGGCGGGGGCGGGCGCTCCGCCATCTCACACCCTCCACGAAAGGACGCGCGATGACGCTCGTTGCCGGTATCGACTCCTCCACTCAGAGCTGCAAGGTGGTCGTTCGCGACCTCGACACCGGCGCCGTCGTGCGGTCGGGGCGCGCTTCGCACCCCGACGGCACCGAGGTGCCCCCCGCCGCGTGGTGGGACGCCCTGCGCGCGGCGCTGGACGACGCTGGCGGCCTTGACGACGTCGCCGCGGTGTCCGTGGGGGGCCAGCAGCACGGCATGGTCGCGCTCGACTCGGATGGCCGGGTCATCCGCGACGCGCTGCTGTGGAACGACACTCGCTCGGCGGGCGCCGCGCAGGACCTGATCGCCGAGTTCGGTGCGGGCGCCTTGGCGGACCGCACTGGCCTAGTCCCGGTGGCGTCCTTCACCTCGACCAAGTTGCGCTGGCTGCGCGACACGGAGCCCGAGAACGCCGCGCGCGTCGCGGCCGTCGCCCTGCCCCACGACTGGCTGACGTGGCGTCTGCGCGGCTACGGCCCCGCCGACGAAAGCCCCCTGGGCCCAGTCCTCAATGAACTGACGACCGACCGCTCCGACGCCTCCGGCACCGGCTACTGGAGCCCCGCCACCGGCGAGTACGACCGCGAGTTGCTGGTCGCCGCGCTCGGTCACGACGCGATCCTTCCGCGCGTGCTCGGCCCAGGCGACTCCGCCGGCCGCGGCGTGGCCGGATACTCCACGACGGCCGATGCGCTCGTGGGCCCGGGTGCGGGAGACAACGCGGGTGCAGCGCTTGGCTTGGGCGCGGGAGAGGGCGACGCCGTCGTGTCGATCGGCACCTCCGGCACCGTGTTTGCCGTCACCCCCGTGCCCGCGCGAGACGAGTCCGGCTCGGTAGCCGGCTTCGCAGATGCCTCTGGCGCCTTCCTGCCGCTGGTCGCGACCCTCAATGCCGCGCGCGTGCTGGACGCGTTCACGCGGGTGCTGGGCGTCGACCACGACGAGCTCGGGACCCTCGCTCTCGCCGCCGAGCCCGGCGCCGGCGGCGCCGTGCTGGTTCCCTACTTCGAGGGTGAACGCACGCCAAATCTGCCCGATGCCACCGCGACGCTGAGCGGCCTCACCCTGGCCTCCACGACTCGGGAGAACCTCGCCCGCGCATCGGTCGAGGGCATGCTGTGCGCGCTCGCCGACGGTGTCGACGCGGTGCGCCGCCAGGGACTTACGCCCAAACGCCTGCTGCTGGTGGGTGGCGCGGCGCAGAACCCCGCGGTGCAGGCCATCGCGGCGCAGGTGTTCGACGTGCCCGTCGAGATCCCGGAGCCCGCAGAATACGTCGCGCTGGGCGCTGCGGTGCAGGCCGCGTGGGCGCTCACCGGCGAACGGCCCACGTGGGAGGTGCAGACTGTCGCGACCCCTGCCCCCGACCACCGGCCGCTCATCCGGGAGCAGTACCGGGCCGCCACCGCCGCGTACTAGCCCCCGCCCCTGCCCCGCCTAAGAGCTCCGGTGGGCGCGCCGTGTCGGTGTCCAGTTTCGCTCTCGCGGCTCCCTCTGACACCATCGACGCAGACCACACCGACGCTAAAGGGGTGAGCCGCCGGCCATGACTTTGTGGGAATCCGCGCTGCTCGGCATCGTGCAGGGCGTGTTCATGTTCGTGCCGGTCAGTTCCACGAGCCACCTCGCGCTGACTCAACAATGGCTGTTGGGCGGCGGCTCGCAGATTCCGTCGCCCGATTCACCAGAGATGATCTTGTTCGACATCGTGGTGCACGTGGGCACCCTCGTGTCCATCGTGGTGGTGATGCACTCCAGCCTCTTTGCCCTCATCCGAGGCATCGCCTCGGACGCTCGCACGGCGGTGAGCCGCAGATCAGTCGCGGGCCTGCCTTACCTGCGGCTGGCCTTGCTGGGGGTGGTGACCGTCGCGGTCACTGGTGTGCTCGGGCTGGGGATCCGCGCGTTCGGCACGGGGGCATTCGCCACGCCATGGGTGATCGCGCTCGCGCTGCTTACTACCGGCGCGATCCTGTGGTGGACCGACAAGGCCGGACCTCAGTGGCGTAGTGCTGGCCAGATCACGGTGGGCGTCGCGATCGCGATCGGCCTCGCCCAGGCATTCGCGTTGCTGCCCGGGCTGAGTCGCAGCGGGTTGACCATCGCCATGGCCCTCGCGCTCGGTCTTCACCGCAAGATCGCCGCCGAGTACAGCTTCTTC
>JBKBNW010000224.1:0-3014 GCA_046295115.1 Demequina sp. | reverse complement strand
TGGTGGGCTCGCGGCCGGACGGTTGGTGGCGCGACCGACGGGGGGCGGCGATGCGCCTCATCGCCGGGCTCGACTCGCTGTCGCGTCGGGGGGTTCCCGCCAGCGCACTCCAGCTCCCGGGCGACACGTGGCATCCGCGGATGATTGCGATCGTCGAAGGGCAGGCGCGCGGCGTGCCAGGCACGGACAGGGTAGACGTGGTGGATTCTCCAGGGGTCGGCGATGACGCCGTCGTCGACTCGGTCCACGAGTGCGCGACAGCCGGCTACTCCGTGACCGTCGTCACCTCAGATCGCGCGTTGCAGGGACGGGTCCGTGACGCGGGCGGGCGGGCCGTCGGCTCGAGTTGGGCGACGGATCTGCTTGCCCCCGGGTAGGGGGTCAGCGCCTCGACTGACCCGGGCGAGCACCCGCTTACCGCAGCGAACCCGCATCGGCCGTCGTGCGAAGGATCCTCGCCGCCATTCCCCTGTGGGGGCTGTCGCTGTAATGTGCTTTTACGCGCGTACCGCGCCGAGGGGGAGGTCAGGTACTTGTGACTCTGGGGGAGATGCTGCAGGTGCTGTGGCGACGAAAATGGCTCATGCTCGCCATCATCGTCGTGACAATGGTGGTGACACTGGTGATGCTCGCGCGCCAGGTTCCCGAGTACGAGTCGAGCGCGACCGTGCGGATGAACCCGATCGTGGCGCAGGCCGCTGCCACCGGGGTCATTGCGGACGTCCAGGTCGACTTCGATCCATCGTCATTGTCGACATCCTCACTCATCGACGACGTCGCGACGACGGCGGGCGAGGAGGGGGCCTCGCTCCAGGGTGCCGTGTCGTTCGCGGCGGCAGGAGAGTTCGGCAGCCCGCGCATCGCGGTGACCGCGCGCGGCGCCACGCCGGAACAAGCCCAAGATCGGGTAGCGGCGGCGATAGTCGTGTACCGGGCCTACATCCAGGACGAGGTCGACGGAGCCGTCGCGCAGTTGACTGAGCGTCGGGATGTGGCGCTCGCGGACGCCGAGGCGTATCAAGAAGAGGTGGTGGACGAGCCCGACAGCGCGATCGCGGCGTCGCGGCTGCAGGATTCCCTCGTCCAATACGGTTCGCTGCGAGAGCAGATTCGGATGATCGAGATCGCTGGCGCGACCACCGCGGTAGTGGCGCCAGCGGAACCGGGTGCGGAGGTGGGCGCGAGTAGGGCTTCGATTCTCGCCGTGGCGATTGCCGCAGCCTTCCTCGCTGCGATTGGCGCAGCGCTCCTGCGGGACCAGTTCGACCACCGGCTCCGCAGCGAGCACGAAGTGAAGGACCTTACCGGCCTTCCGGCTTTGGGCGACCTGCCGTACGACAGGGCAGTGGCACGTTCTCACGCGCGACTCCCCGTGACGACGGAGCAGGCGACGGCGCTGGGAGAAGGGCTCCGATCGCTTCGCTCGGCCGTCCAGGTGCTGATCCCGCGCAACAATGCCGCGGTCGTGGTCACCAGCGTCGAGCCAGAGGACGGCAAGTCGTTCGTTTCGGCGAACATCGCGGTGGCATGGGCCCGTGCGGGCAAGAGCGTGATTCTCGTCGGCGGTGACCTGCGGCGCCCGTCGCTGCCCGCGTACTTTGGCGATGCCGCCGAGGGTCCGGGACTGACGGAGTTGTTGCAGCACGCCCTCAGCGCCAGCGCTCACGTCACCCCGAAGGTGGTCGAGGCCGCGCTCAATGACACTGAGCACCATGGACTGCGGATTCTGCCGTCGGGTCACAGTCCCGTCGACCCGCCGGACCTGCTCGCGAACGCTCCACTCGAGGACGTGATGCTCGCACTGCGCTCGCTCGCAGACATCGTGGTCATCGACTCGCCTCCTTCTTCGAGGCTCGTCGACGCGAGCCTCATCGCCACGCATGCGCACGGCGTGGTGGTGGTGTCATGGCTCGGTCGGACCACACGCGAGTCCCTTGTCGAAACAGTGGAGGCGCTGGGCCGCAAGGAGATTCCGATCCTTGGCATCGTGGTCAACGGAGTCAAGCGCCGGCACCCGCGCTCCTACAACCCTTATTACCTGTCGAGCGCACGGCAGCCCACTCGGCGCGACGCGGATGAACCCGACGGACCCGACGAACCAAGCCCGAGCGGCGCAGCGGACGTCGATGTCGACAGCGATCGGTCCGGGTCGACGCCCGAGCACAGCGGCGCGTCCCGTACGCCCCAGAACTCGAGGCGCGGCCGGTCGCGGAAATGACGGAAGGGGCCCCGGTACGCGTGCTCGTCGTATGTCGCGCCAATCGGTGCCGGTCTCCGCTGGCAGCGGCGATCGGCGCTCAGGTGGCTGGCACCGCACTCGAGGTGCGATCAGGGGGCCTGCTCGATTCGGGATGGCCCGTGCCGTACCGGGGCATCGCGGTGGCGGCCGAGGAGGGTCTCGACCTGCGCGAGCACCGCAGCCACCGCGTGACCCCAGCGGACGTCCACGACGCCGAGGTGATCATCGCGGTCGCAGGCGGCATCGCGAGGGAACTGGCCGCCGACCACGCGGCCCGGTGGACGCGCGTCCACACCTTCGGATCTCTGTGGCGGGCATCCTTGACATCTCCACCTGAATCCACTGAAGCGGCCGGCGACTGGCTCGACCGGGTGGGTGCCGCGCGCGACCCCCTGGAGCTCGTAGAACTGCCCGCCAGTGACGATATCGAGGACCCTTTCGGGCGGTCCGCACGGATCTGGCGGCGGGTGAGCAGACGGCTGCGTGACGAGGTCGGGCGCGTGGCACCTCTGTTGACGTCAGGGTGAGATTGCGCGGCCCTCTCACTGCGCCGGTTCACGGGACGGCGCGGTCTTACGGGACGGCGCGGCGTGGTGACACCTGTCAGCGCAGTGCCGTCGCCATCCACGAGGCCACGCGAGCCCCGAAGTCTGCACCGTCAAAGAACTCCGCACGGGCGATCCGGTCGGCCACCTGGGTCGACACGGCTATCTCGAGCGCCTCCCGGAGCTGAGCGACGTCCGCCCAGTCGCTGACATGGGCGCCTGATCGCCCG
>JBKBNW010000223.1:0-3047 GCA_046295115.1 Demequina sp. | reverse complement strand
CGGAAGGCCGCGCTCGGTCTGCAGGGAGTCGATGGAGGACCAAATACGCTGCGTGTCCGCCAGCACGTGCCCCAGGACGCCGCGGGAGCCACCCGGGACGCGCGGGGTGCGGGTCTCGTCCTCGCGCCGGCCGCGATACAGCAGCGAGGACACGGTGGCGGCGAGCGCGGCCGGGTGCAGCTCGTTCCAGGCACCCGAGCGCAAGCACTCCGCCATCACCAAGTCATTCTCCGAATACAGGGTCCGAAGGCTCGTGCCCGCGGGGGTGACCGTGGTGTCCTCGCCTTCGCCCTCGAGGTAGCCGAGTTCGCGGAGCACGTCGCAACGCTTATCGAACACGCGCGCGATCGAGCCGGTGGCGCGGGAGATCTCGCCCACCACGCGGTCGCGGTCGCGCTTGGCCCGGAAGTGCCGTTCCGCCCAGCGTGCGTGCTCCTCACGGTCGGGGCAACCGTGGCACGGGTGAGACTGAAGCTCCTTGCGCAGTTGGGCGATCTGCTTCTCCTCGCCGGAGGCGCCCCGCTCTCGACGCTTGGACGGCGTCTCGAACGTGTTCTTTGCGCCCTCGATCACCTGCGCGAGCTCCTTGCGCTGGCGCGGGTCGCGCTCGTCGAGCTTGGCGGGCACCTTCACGCGCCCCACCGGCTCAATGCCGTGGTGCAGGTCGGCCACCGCCAGGCGGAACGAGCGTCCCAGCGACGAGACCACCGTGGGCCGGGGTCCTGCGGGGTCGTCATCGGGACGGACCACAGCCACGAGCCCGGCGCGCTTGCCCCCGCCGATGCGCACCACGTCGCCGCGCTGAAGCCCGGCGAGCATGTCTGCGGTGGCCTCGCGGCGCTGGCGCCCCACGGCCTTCGAGGCACCCTTCTGGAGGCGGTTCAGGCGCTCGCGTAGCGCCGCATACTCCATGAAGTCGCCCTTGTCGCAGTCGGTCGCCTCCCGCAACCCCTCGATGTCCCGCTCGAGTTCGCGGGCCTTGCGGGCCTTGCCCACCACGGACTGGTCCGCCTGGTACTGCGCGAAGGACAGCTCGAGCAGCTCGCGGGCCTGCCGCACGCCCGACTGGCCCACCAGGTTGATGGTCATGTTGTAGCTGGGCTGGAACGAGCTGATGAGCGGGTAGGTGCGCTTGGAGGCCAGACGACCCAACTGCGCGGCGTCGAACCCGGGGTGCTCGATCACGACGGCGTGGCCCTCGATGTCAATGCCGCGGCGCCCCGCACGGCCCGTGAGCTGCGTGTACTCCCCCGCCGTCAGATCCTGGTGGCTCTCGCCGTTCCACTTCACGAGTTTTTCCAGCACCACCGACCGCGCGGGCATGTTGATGCCCAGGGCGAGGGTCTCGGTCGCGTAGACCACCTTGATGAGGCCCGCCAGGAATAGCGTCTCGACGACCTCCTTGAACAACGGGATCATGCCGGCGTGGTGGGCCGCTAGCCCTGCCTCGAGGTGGTCCCGCCAATGCAGATAGTTCAGCGCGGCGAGGTCCTCAGTCGGCAGCCCCTCGCAGCGTTCGTCCACGATGCGGGCGATCTCGGCGCGCTCCTCGTCGGTCGTCAGGGCGATGCCGGCCGAGCGGACCTGGTCGACGGCGTCCTGGCAGCCCGCGCGCGAGAACACGAACACGATCGCGGGCAGCAGCCCGTTGCGATCCATGACGTCCACCACCGCAAAGCGGGGCGGGGCGCGACGGCCCTGGGGGCGCCTACCCCCGCGCGAGGGGCGCTGACCGCTGCGGCCCCCGCGATAGCCCTGCTCCTCGTGCCGCTGGCGCTTGGAGATGGCCTCGAGCTCGGGGTTGAGCCGCGGCGTGGGGCCGGGCGCGAGGGGGTCGACACCCGGCGCGTACAGGTCGAAGATCCCCTCGCGCACCAGCACGTGGGGCCACAGGGGGACGGGGCGGCGCTCGGACACAATCACCCGGGTGTCCCCTCGCACCTCGGTGAGCCACGCGCCGAACTCCTCGGCGTTGGACACAGTGGCGGACAGCGACACGATCGCGGTCCGGGGCGCGAGGTGCACAATGACCTCTTCCCACACCGATCCGCGGTAGCGGTCAGCCAAGTAGTGCACCTCGTCGAGCACCACCACGCCCAACGTGTCCAGCGTGCGCGAATCCGCATAGATCATGTTGCGCAGCACCTCGGTGGTCATCACGACCACCTGCGCCTCGGAGTTGATCGACGTGTCTCCCGTCAGCAGGCCCACGTTGGCCTCGCCGTACACCTTTCGCAGCTCCGCGAACTTCTGGTTGCTCAGCGCCTTGATGGGGGTGGTGTAGAAGGCCTTCTCGCCACGCTCGTAGGCGTGGCGCACCGCGTACTCGCCCACCACGGTCTTGCCGGCCCCGGTGGGCGCGGCGACCAGCACCGAGTGCCCCTCGGCCACTGCCTGGCAGGCCTCGCGCTGGAAGTCGTCGAGCGGGAAGTCGAGGCTCGCCTCGAAGTCGGTCAGGTCACCGTGGCGGGACCGAGCCTTCGCGGCAGCGAAGCGCTCCGCGTGAGAGCTCATGCCCTCAGGCTATCTGCCTTGCCACCCAGCAGCCGCAACGCCCCAGGCACGGCCCGGACGTCAAGCGGCGCGGCTCCTATCAACTCGCCGTCCGCGAAGGCGGGCGGGAGCGGGGCGCCCTGCGTGCCGCCACCCGGCGTAGCAGGGCCGATGCGCACGCGGGTGGCTCGCACCACCCGAACGCGGGGGTCGCCCAGGTGGGAACCGTCGGTAAGCCTGGGGAACACCCGCGCGATCGCGAGGGGGCGCATCGGCTCGGCGAGCACCAGGTCGAGCATCCCGTCCACGTGCGAGGACTCGGGCGAGATCATCAAGCCCCCGCCAAACAGCGGTCCGTTGGCCACGGCCACGAGCGTGCAGCGCTGTTCCCAACGCTTGCCGTCCACCTCGAGGCTCACGCCGTAAGGCTTAAAGCGCGGGAGTTCGCGCAGGGTCGCGATCTTGTACTTGAGCGGGCCGCGGGGATACGCGAGCTGGTTGGCGTATGCCGCGATCGCCGCGTCGATGCCTGCGGACAGCACGGCCAGGAAGTA
>JBKBNW010000222.1:0-3055 GCA_046295115.1 Demequina sp. | reverse complement strand
GCCGGCCTCGACGGTTGAGGTCGAGGCGATGGTCGCCGGTTCTATGGTCGCCTCGGCGTCCTCTCCCACCAGCGTGATCGGCGCCGCGACGGTCTGGCTCTCGAGCTCGGACGCGAACGCCGCGGCGTCCTCGTCGGTGATGGCGGGCGGGGCCGTCTCAGCGATCAGGTCGATGGCCTGCGCGGCGGGCCATGCCTGCACGAGGCGTGCCGCCGAACTCTCCTGGTCGACCGTGATCGACGCGCGCCCTGGCACAACGTCGACGGCGCCATCCGCGACGGTCACGCCGGCGTCTTGCGCGGGGCCATCCAGCTGCACCGCCACGATTTCGAGCGCGTCCGCCAGGGCCGCCTCGTCAACGGCGGTGACGGGCGAGATCGGTCCACCGCCCGCGACGTGGGCCCACAGCCGGTCCGGCGCCACCGTGAACCCGGTGACCTGCGCAACCGTGCCGTCCGCATCGATGGCGAGGCCAGCGTCGGAGGCCGGGAGCGCGAACGTCTCTTCGGCAACCCGCAGTTCCAGGTCCTCCGCCTCGATCGCCGTGCCGGCATCCGCCACCGCGCCGGTGGCCTCGGCCGTCGACATGCCGCCGATCTCGAGGCCGAGCACCTCAGTGCCGCGCGGGACTGTGTTGGACAGCAGCGCCTGGGCGCCGATGTACAGCACGGCAACCCCGGCGAGCGTAAGGGGCACCGCCCACGCTGCACGGCTCTTCTTGCGCCGGGTGCCGTGCCCGTCGCCGTCGGACGCACCGGCCTCGGGGCTCTCCGCCCAGGGCGGGGTGGACGATGAGTCGGCGCTGTCGGGCGTCGCCGGCTGGCCACCATGCGGCGCGTCCGAATCCTCGCCGACGGCCCCCCACACCGCGGTGTCTTCGACCGGCGCGTGCACCGCGGTCTCGTCCGCGCGTGAGTCCATGTTCGACACGGCCGGCCAAGTGGCGAACACCGATGAGCGCTCAGGGGTGCGGGCCGGTGCGGGAGGGCTGTCCTCGACGGCCACCTCCCCTTCGGCGCTGTCCTGCGATACGGCCGATGCGGTCGCACCCTGGTCCGACTCGGTACCTTGCTTAGCGGCATCCGCGGGCGCCTCGGGAGAGTCCCCGGCCCCCTCGGCCAACCACAGCGGGGCCGTCAACTCGCCGGTGGGCAGGCGCTCGCTCACGGCAGGATCGTCGTGGTGGAGGGCGTCACTCGCGAGCTCGTCCGAGGAGTAGCCGGTGTCGGCAGGCTCCGCCGCGTGCTCGCCAGGGTGCGTGCCCTGGTGCTCGGGTGCGGGCTCGACGGCGTGCCCGTAGGCCTCACCGCCTGTTCCGTCGACTGCGCCGCCGTGAGCGGTATCGTCCACGAGGCCCTCTGCACCGGTCGACGACTGAGCGGACCGGGCGTTGCCGCCCTTCTGTGCGCGACGCAGCAGCGATCGATGGGCGGCAGAGTTGCGACTCTTCCGCGCCTGCTCCTCCGCCCTCTTCCTCGGGTTGTCCTTACCGCGGGCCATGTGCACCCACCAGCAGCTTCGCAGGCATCAACGCCGCGACCATGATCGCGAGGGAGCCCCCCACGAGCCACCCGACCCCCAGCGCGTCTTGAATGATCAGCACGGAACCTCCCGGCCCTTCCAACGCCCACACGAACGTCATGGTGATCCACGCGCCCGCGAAGAGCCCAAGGCCACCCCAGCCCAACCACGTGCGTGCGAAGGTACCCGCGAGGGCCACCATTATCACGCACAGCACGACCCCGAGCGGGGGGTAGCCGCGATGGGCCACTGCTCCCACACTCGCGGTAATGATGCCGCCAAAGAGCAGCACCGTGTAGCCGAGGAGGTCCTTCATGCGTCCCAGGATAGGTGCTCGCACCGACAACATCCGGCACCCGCGACACACGTGACGAATCCGAGACCCAGCCGCGCGCGCATCGGCCGCACTACCGCGCCGGCGAGCTCCGCCGAGGCTACGCGTCGAGGCGCTTGGCGCGAGACGTCGCGCGGGCGCGATCCGTCTGATCGAGGATCACCTTGCGGATGCGGATATTCTCCGGCGTCACCTCGACGCACTCGTCCTCACCCGCGAACTCGAGCGACTCCTCGAGCGTCAACACGCGCGGAGGCGACAGGCGCTCGAGCTCGTCACCGGTCGCTGACCGGATGTTGTTGAGCTTCTTCTCCTTGGTGATGTTCACGTCCATGTCCTCGCCGCGGGAGTTCTCGCCGACGACCATGCCCTCGTAGACCTCTTCCGTGGGCTTCACAAAGAACGTGCCGCGGTTCTGCAGCAGCATCAGCGCGTTCGAGGTGACGGAGCCGGTGCGGTCCGCGACCAACGAACCGTTGGTGCGGAAGTCGATCGCGCCGTTCCACGGGGCATAGCCGTGAGCGATCGATGAGGCAATGCCGGTGCCGCGCGTCTCCGTGAGGAAGGTCGACCGGAACCCGATCAGACCGCGGGCAGGAACGACGAACTCCATCCGCACCCAGCCGGTGCCGTGGTTCGACATCGACTCCATGCGGCCCTTGCGCGCCGCGAGGAACTGCGTCACGGCGCCCAGGTGCTCCTCGGGCACGTCGATCGTCATGTGCTCCATGGGCTCGTGGACCTTGCCGTCGATCTTCTTCGTGACGACCTGCGGCTTGCCGACGGTGAGCTCGAAGCCTTCGCGGCGCATCTGCTCGACGAGGATGGCGAGCGCGAGCTCGCCGCGGCCCTGCACCTCCCACGCGTCAGGACGCTCGGTGGGCAGCACGCGCAGTGACACGTTGCCGACGAGCTCCTTGTCGAGGCGGTCCTTGACCTGGCGGGCGGTGACCTTCGCGCCCTTGACCCGGCCGGACAGCGGCGACGTGTTGATACCGATGGTCATGGAGATCGCGGGCTCGTCCACCGTGATGCGCGGCAGCGGGCGCGGGTCGTCCAGGTCGGTGAGGGTCTCGCCGATGGTGATGTCGGCGATCCCGGCAACGGCGACGATGTCGCCCTGCTTGGCGGACTCGGCGGGGACGCGGTCCAGACCCTTGGTCTCGAGCAGCTCGGTGATCTTGACGCTCGTGAGCGAGC
>JBKBNW010000221.1:0-3055 GCA_046295115.1 Demequina sp. | reverse complement strand
GATGGGCCGGGTGACCCCGATCCGCCCCAGCGCGGCGAGCGCGGACGTGGCCGTCGCTCCCCCGCCCAGGATGACCCCCGCATCGGCCTTGTCGACGCCGCCCTCGGCAAGGGCGGCGACGATGCCGTGCACGTCGGTGTTGGCACCCACCAGCTGGCGGCCGGCCCCGACGGGCTGAACCAGCACGGTGTTGATGGCGCCCACTAGCTTGGCCATGGGCTCCACGAAGTCCACCAGCGGCAGCGCGGCGACCTTGAGTGGCATGGTGAGCGACAGCCCGGCCCAGGGCTTGTCAGAGCCGCCCGCGCCGGCCAAGCCGTCGATGAAGGCCGGCAGCGCGTCCTCGGTCACGTCGTAGGAGTCGTACTCCCAGTCCAAGCCGAGCGCCCCATAGGCGGCGCGGTGGAGCCGCGGTGACAGCGAGTGGCCGATCGGATGGCCGAGCACCCCGGCCCGGCGTGACTGACGGCCACCGTCGTTAGTCGGTGACACCTTCCTCATCCTCTTGCGCCGCGGCCTGCTCGCGCGCCCACTCCTGCAGTACCAGCACGTTCTCCTGGTGCTCGGCGAATGTCTCCGCGTAGCGGGTCTCGCCAGTCAGCGTGTTGACCGTGACGAAGAACAGGAAGTCGTGCAGAGCGGGGTCGACGGCCGCCTGGATCGCGGCCTCGCCGCCCGCCGCAATGGGCGTGGGCGGCAGCCCGGTGTACATGTACGTGTTGTACGGGTCGTCGATGGCCCGGTCGTCTGCGGAGGTGAACACACCCGGCGAGGGGGCGATGTACTTCACGGTCGAGTCCATCTCAAGCCGCATGTCGATCGCCAAGCGGTTGTAGATCACGCCGGCCACCATGGGGCGGTCCTCGTCGAGCCGCGCCTCGCGCTCGACGATGGACGCCACCGTGAGGATCTCCTGGCGGTCCGCGGGGGCTACGCCGTTGCGGTCGAGCACCTTGATGGTGGTCTCGATCATCTCCGCGAGAATGTCCGCGGGCTGCGCATCGGGCGCAAACGTGTAAGTGGACGGGAACAGCCACCCCTCGAGGTTGCCGCCTGCCTGCTCGGGAAGACCAAGGGCCTCCGTGTTCTGCGCGACCTCAGCGATCTCGTCCCTGGAGTAGTCCGTGAGGTTGGCGATCGCCTCGAAGTAGCCCTCGACCGTGCGCCCCTCGGGGATCGTGATCCTGAGCTCGTTGCGGTTGCCGGGGTCGAGCAGGGCGAGCAACGCGTACTCGGCCTTCATCTCGCGCTGCATGAAGTAATAGCCGGGGGTGATGTTGCCCGCCTCCGGAGTGGCGTTGGCCTCCCGGATGAACGCCTCGGTCGAGGCGATCACGCCTGCCTCGAACAGCGTGTTCGCGATGTCGGCGCCGGTGTCCCCCTGCTCCACGATGACCTGCACCACGCCCTGACCCGCGCCCTCGTAGTCCGCGATCTCCGTGCTCTCGGTCTCGAAGCCCTGGATGAAGTTAGCGGCGATGGAGCCACCGATGGCGAGCAGCACAATCGCCACGGCGGACAACACCAGGGTCCACTTCTGGCGCGTCTGGCGTCGCTTCTGGCGCTGCAGTCGCCTCATGTCGAGCGAGTGCGTGGTGGTCGCCTCGATCTGCGTATGGAACAGGTCAGTCATCATTCCCCCTGGGGGTCCGGCTCGTAGGTCACCCTATCGAGGTTCCCCTGACGTTCAATGTCTAACGCGCTCTCCAGAATCACGACGGCTGCCGCCTGGTCGATGACCTGGCGTTGCTGGCGCGAGTTCCTGCCCGCCTGACGCATGGCATGCTGCGCGGTCGCGGTGGAGAATCGCTCGTCCACCAAACGAACTACCGCGGTGGAGCGTTCCGCGAGGGCGGCGGCGAACTCGTGTGCGAACGCGGAACTCGCGCCGTCCTCACCAGAGAGCTTGCGAGGTAGGCCCACGTAGACACGTGTGGCCTGACGCTCGGCGATGATCGCGGCGACCTCGGCGACGTCACCGTCGCCCCTGGTCACAGTGCTCACCGGGAACGCCATCAGTCCGTCTGGGTCAGAGGCGGCAATGCCAATGCGGACCGTGCCCACGTCGACACCGAGCCGCACTCCCCTGTCCACCACCGGTCCCTAGCGCGCGGCGACCGCGTCGCGGACCGCCACCAGCGCATCGGGAATCTTGGTCGGGTCCTGGCCGCCACCTTGGGCGAGGTCAGGCTTGCCGCCTCCCCCTCCACCCAGTACGGCCGATGCGGCCTTGACGAGGTCTCCGGCCCGCACCCCGGCGTCGCGCGCCGCTTGGTTGGTGGCGATCACGATCTGCGGGCGGCCGTTGACGGCGGCCGATGCGGCGACGACGGTGGGGCCGTCCTCGCCCAGGCGGGCGCGTACGTCCGTCACCAGCGTGCGCAGGTCGTCGCCGTCGGTGGCCGTGGTCGACTCGTGCGCGACCAGTCGGATGCCCGCCACGTCCGTCGCAGTTCCCACGAGCTGACCAGCCACCTGCTGCATGGCCTGCTGGCGGAACTGGCCCAGCTGCTTTTCCGCGTCGCTCAAGCGCGCCAGCAGCGCGCCGATGCGGTCGGTGAGTTGCTCGGGACGCGCCTTCAGTGTGGTGCTGAGTTCGCTGACGATGGAGCGCTCGGCGGCGAGATTCTGGAACGCGTCCGCGCCCACCAGGGCCTCGATGCGGCGCGCTCCGGAGCCGACGGAGCCCTCGGAGGTGACGCTGAGCAGGCCGATCTGCGCGGAGTTGTCGACGTGCGTGCCCGCACACAGCTCGCGCGAGAACGGTCCGCCGATCTCGACCACGCGCACCCGGTCGCCGTACTTCTCGCCGAACAGCGCCATCGCGCCGAGTGATTTGGCCTCGTCGAGGCTCATCACCTGCGTGCCGACGGGCAGCTCCTCGCGGATGGCACGGTTGGCGATGCCCTCGATCTCCTCGCGCGCGCTGTGCGAGATGCCCTGCCGCCACGCGAAGTCCAGGCGCATATAGCCGGGCTTGTTGTAGGAGCCAGCCTGCGTCGCCTCTTCGCCCAGCACCTCGTGCAGGGCGGCGTGGATCAGGTGCGTCGCCGAG
>JBKBNW010000220.1:0-3059 GCA_046295115.1 Demequina sp. | reverse complement strand
GACATGCAGCTGCCCAACCTCATCGACCCCCTGTTCGAGCGCGCCGGCGTGGGCTGCGTGGGCGTGGCATTCGACGACACCAACCGCGCCGCGGACCCGGGCGAGGAAGTCGCGGGCATGGCCTGCTCGGTGATCTTCCAGGGCTACGCGCCATGACCACCGGCCGATGCGCCCGCGCCTCAGCCCGCGCACGCACCTTGGCAGCGGCGGCAGCAGCGGCAGTGGCGACAGCAGCAGCCGCAACAGCAGCAACCCTCGCCCTCGCGGGCTGCACCAACCAGCCCGAGCCGCTCCCGGCAGACCACCCCAGCCCCGGCGCCTACGCCCAGGTGCTCTTCGACCTCACCAACGACGAGCGCACCCAGGCGGGCCTCGACCCTCTCACCTGGAGCGACTGCCTCGTCGAGCCAGCCCTCGATCGCGCGCAGGTGGCCGCGGACGCCGACTCCCTCGAGCACCAGGTTCTCGCGCTCGACTGCGCACGGGGCGCCATGGCCGGCGAGAACCTGTCCCGCGCGGACGTCGACGCGCAAGAGATCGTGCGCCGTTGGATGGCCTCGCCCGGCCACGAGGCGAACATCGTCATGGAGGCGTTCGTCGAGGGCGCCGTGGGCTGCGTCGCGGACGGCGAGATCATGACCTGCTCGTGGCTGGCCCAGGGCGTCCCTCCCACGGCCAACTAGCCCACGCGCCGCACGCAGCGCCACCGACCCCTCCTGCCCGGCCGATGCGCGGGCCGGGACCGCGCACAACGCCGGCATTGCCCACTCCAGCCCTCACACCGACCACCCGCCCTCGCGCCGCTCTCACCCCGGGAGTGGGGCATTTACCACGCCTTGCGTCGGCCACGCGAACGACTCACCGCCCCAGATAGCAGAAATTCCGGACAGCGAGTGACAAATGTCACATCGGCGACTATCGTCCTAGTCACGGGGGGGCTCCGCTGGGGACCTCGCCGGCCAGGGGGGAAGCAGGATGAAGGTGAGCGGAGCCGTGTGGGCCGTCGGTATTGCGGGTGTCTTCACACTCGCGCCGGCGGCCGCACACGCCCAGCTCGACTACCCAGAATCCGCAGGGGTTCTGCAGTGCGATATCGCATCCGCCGTTCCGGGGGGAAACTTCGGCTGCGAGATCGACGGTCCTGATGGGTCCCAGGCCTCCCTGGCCGGCGAGTTCTCTGGGGAGGGGGAGGTGGGCATCGCGGGAGCGACGTCAACCGCCGCCGAGACCATCACTGGCGGCATCGCGCCGTTCACGGTGTCGGTTCCCCGCTCGTCGGGCACGCTGAGCCTGACGGCCCTGATCGACGGCGAGCCGGTGGACACCATCACTCTCGCCGTCGGCACCCCCACACTCGTCCAGCCGGCCGAGCTGTCCGCAATAGGCCTCACAAACGCGCCGCTGCTCGCGGCCGTGGTGATGCTGCTGGCCGGGGGCGGCCTCGCCGTCGTCTTCGCCTCACGTCGCCCGTCGCTCGTCGACGCTCACGCGCTCCTGAGCGCACATGCCCCGTCCATCCCTACGCCACGGCAAGGGGGTCGACGGGACCCACACTGACGCACGAGCCGGGGGGCTTTAGTCGTGTCTGTCACCGCGCCCACAGCGAGTTTTCCGCTGATCCGCACCCGCGAAATGCCGCTGCCGCAGCTGTTGCTGCTGTCCGACATCTTCGTGGTGTCGCTCGTGATGAGCTCCGCACACGCCGTGCGGTTCGGGTGGGACACGGTCGTGCCGGCGGACGGCCCCGCCGGGCCCCCGTACGCGTGGCTCACCGCGGCCATCGCCGCGCTCTGGGTGTTCCAGCTGGGTTGGACCCGCTCGCGCGACCAGCAGGTGCTGGGGGAGGGGTCGCAGGAGTTCCAGCGGGTCGCCTCCGCGAGCTGGCTGACGTTTGTGGTGGTGGTGATGCTGGGGTTCTTCACGGACCTGGACGTCTCCCTCACCTACCTGCTGCTGGTGCTGCCGGTCGGCACGGTGGTCATCCTGGGCTACCGCGCCGCGTGGCGCAGGTGGCTGCGCCAACAACGCCTGCTCGAACGGTTCCGTGAGCGCACGGTCGTCGCCGGCCCCGCGCCCGCCGTCGCGCACGTGGTGCGGCGGCTGCGGGCAACGTCCGGCGGCCGGTTCGACGTGGTGGGCGTGTGCCTGTCCGGGCAGGAGGGCCTCGCCTCAGTGGCCGATGCGCCCGTGCTGGGCAGTTACAACGCGCGGCCCGGTCTTGACGGCCAGGGCAGTTCCGCTTCGCACGTGAGAGCGGACGGCATCGCCGCGGCCGTGCGCCGCGTGGGTGCCGACTGCGTGATCCTCGCCGGCACCGAGGACCTCTCGGTCAGCGACGCGCGCCGCCTCGAATGGGAGATCGAGGATTCCGGGGTGGGGCTGCTCATCGCCGCCTCCGTGAGCGACATCGCCGCGCCGCGGGTGTCCATCAGCCGGGTCGAGGGACTGCCGCTCATGCACGTCCAGGCGCCGCACTTCTCCGGCCCCAAGCGCGCGGTGAAAGGGTTCGTCGACCGCGCGGCCGCGCTCGCGGCGCTGATCGTGGCCGCCGTCCCCATGCTCGCCATCGCCGTCGCCGTGAAGCTCACCAGCGACGGGCCGGTGTTCTTTAGGCAGGAGCGGGTGGGCCGCGACCACCAGACCTTCACCATGCTGAAGTTCCGCACCATGTACGTGGACGCCGAGCAGCGCCGCAAGGACATCGAACAACTG
Organism: Demequina sp.; assembly: GCA_046295115.1. GTDB lineage: Bacteria > Actinomycetota > Actinomycetes > Actinomycetales > Demequinaceae > Demequina. The sequence goes on along the minus strand of JBKBNW010000220.1, from coordinate 347 downwards.
TCGGACGGCAACGGCGTGCTGTTCAAGATGCGCGACGACCCCCGCGTCACCTCCGTGGGGCGCATGCTGCGCCGCTACTCGCTCGACGAGCTCCCGCAGCTGTTCAATGTGCTGCGCGGCGACATGTCCATGGTCGGCCCCCGCCCACCGCTGCCCGTGGAGGTGGCGCTGTGGGAGGAGTCCGAGGGCGTGGCGCGCCGGCAGTTCGTCAAGCCGGGCATCACCGGCCTGTGGCAGGTGTCGGGACGCTCCGACCTGTCATGGGAGGACAGCGTGCGGCTCGACCTTCATTACACAGAGAACTGGACCATGGGCCTCGATGCCGTGATTCTGCTGCGCACCGTGTG
>JBKBNW010000219.1:0-3072 GCA_046295115.1 Demequina sp. | reverse complement strand
GTCGATCGGCCTGTACTACCGCCGTACCACGGTGCTGAAATCACTGCGCATGCTCGCCCTGTGCTACGCCGGAAACTTCGTGGGCGGCCTCACCATCGCGCTCATGGTGGCGGGTTCAACGATCGCCGATGGCGCCGTGGGCGCGCAGATGGCGGACTCGGTGGACCACAAGCTCGACTACGTCGCGGGCGGCATCGCCGGCTGGGGCGACCTGTTCTTTCGCGCGGTGCTGTGCAACTTCATGATCAACCTGGCGATGCTGATGGTCTACAACGGCCGCATCAAGGATGACCTCACGCAGTCGCTCGCGATGATCATGAGTGTGTTCGTGTTCGCGTTCGTGGGCTTTGAGCACTCGGTGGCCAACACGGTGCTGTTCGCGATCGTGGCCCTGCAGGGCGGCATCGACGTCGGGCTGGCGCTGGGGAACATCGGCATCGTGCTGCTGGGCAACTTCGTGGGCGGCGGCGTACTGATCGGCTGGTACTACGCCTACGCGAACGACGACCGCAAGTTCCTCAGCAAGAGGGGTCGCAGCTACAAGGCCTGACCGGGGTCAGTCAGTCGGCGCGCCCACGCACAGCGCGTGCCGCTCGGCGATGGTGCCGTCCGCGTGGACGTGCAGGCGCAGCAGCGTGAGCGACGCGGGTGAGGGCCAGATGTGCCCCCAGTGCCGGGTCGGCATCCCCAGCGAGACGCCCACGGCGGACTTGATGGCGACCGCGTGGGAGGCCACCGCCCAGGCACGCGCCTGATCGTCGCCGTCCGCGCACAGGCGGGCGTGCTCCGCCGCCACGTCGACGAGGAACTCGTCGAACCGCTCGCCCACCTGCGGCATCGACTCCCCCGCCGGGGCGGGAATCTCGCCAAACCTCCAGCGATGGATTGCGTCGCCGAACTGCTCGGCAATCTCGTTGCCCGTCAGCCCCTCCCAGTCGCCAAAGTGGATCTCGCGCACGCGCGGATCGGTCTCGACGTGGGCACCGATGCGGCGACCGATCGCGCCACCCGTCTCTTGGGTGCGGACCATCGGGGACGCGAACACGCGCGACACGTGCGGCACCTGGTCCCAGGTCGAGCGGCCGATGCGGTAGACGGCATCGGCCGCCTTCGCGGCCTGGATTCGCCCCGTGGCGTTAAGCGGCGGCCCCACCTCGCCGGAACCAGACAGCGCGTGAGTCTCCGTCATGTCTGTCACGCCATGGCGCACCAACACCATGGTCAGCGGGCTGACGAGGTCACCGCCGACCACGGCGAACGGGGAGCGACCTTGGGAGTGGCCGGACGTCACTGATCCGCCTTGCGGACCAGGATCGTGCCGCACTCCTCGCACCGCACCACATGTTCCGCAGTCGCGCGCTCGATGGCCTCGCGGTCGCTCGGGTTCAGTGTCATGTGACACCCGCCGCACGTGGAACCGCGCAGCACCGCGGCCCCAATGCCGCCGTGCTGGTCACGCAGCCGCTCGTACAGCGCCATGAGCGCCGCGTCGATACCCTCGGCCGCCGCGGCGCGCTGGACCTGCGTCTCTTCGATCTCCGCGTCGAGCGATCGCACCGCGACGTTGCGCTCGTGCTCGAGCTCGCGCACGCGCTTGGTGAGGTCCTCCCGCTGAGCTTTGACCCGCGCGAGTTCCGCCTCCGCAACTTCAAGGCGCTCCATCGCTTCGAGCTCGACATCCTCCAGGGCCGACTGGCGGCGGGTGAGGAGTTCGAGCTCGCCCTGCAGTGCCTGCAGGTCCTTCGCACTGGAGCTGCCGGACTCGAGGCGCGCACGGTCGCGGTCGGCGCGGGCACGCACGGCCTGCACGTCGTCCTCGGCCTTGGTGACCTCGCGGCGAAGGTCGGTCACCTCGGCGCCGCGGGCGATGGCCTCGTCGTCGAGCACCGTGTCCTGCGCGGATAGTTCTGCGAGCTGGGCGTGGACGGGCAGGTGGTCGCGCTTGTGGCGCGCCTGCTGAATGCGCAGGTCAGCGTCCTGCACGTCGAGCAGACGCAGCTGATCGGCGACGGGTGCGGTGGGCAAGGGGGTTCCTCCAGGGAAAGGTCAGGCGCCGTAGCGCGCGGTCCAAGGGTCAGTGTTGAGGGTGCTCACCACGGCGTCGACGGCCGCGGCGTCCGCCACATGCTCGGCCGCGCCCTTGAGCCAGGTCCATTCGGACGCGAAGTGCGACACGTCGATGAGGTACGGCCGGCCGTCGCCGAGCTCGGCGAGCTCGCGCGCGTCGGACGCGGGGTGGTGGCGCAGGTCCGCGGTGACGTACGCGTCGGCGCCCGAGTCGCGCACCGCGTCGAGAAATGAGTCGCCGGACCCACCGACCACCGCGACGGTGGTGACGACGCCGTCCAGGTCGCCCGCGACACGGACGCCGTGGTGGGTGGCGGGCAGCGACTGTGCGACGTGTTGGGCGAACTCGCCCAGCGTGGTGGGACCGGGCAGCATGCCGATGCGCCCCGTCCCCTGGCCCGAGTGGTCGGCTGACGCGAGCAGCGGCACCGGCGAGTCGATGCCCAGCACCTCGGCGAGGGCGTCGCACACTCCCCCGGCGGCGGAGTCGGCATTGGTGTGCGCGTTGTACAACGCGATGCCGTGGCTGATCAGGCGGTGGATGACCGCGCCCTTCGTGCTGGTCGTGGGCACGGCGGTGACACCGCGCAACATCAGCGGGTGGTGGGTCACCAGCAGCTGCGCGCCTACCTCGATTGCCTCGTCGACCACCGCGAGGGTGGGGTCGACCGCGAACAGCACGCGGGTCACCTCCGCGCCCGGGTCGCCCACGGACAGTCCGTTGACGTCCCAGTCCTCGGCGAGGGCCGGCGGAAAACGGGACTCCAGGATCTCGGCGATCTCGGCGACTGTGGTCATGAGACCACGCTACCGGCCTAAGGGAGCCAGCGGACACCTGGCGAGCGCATCGGCCGGGCTACGGAAGGGTGACTACGCGCGCGGACTCGCAGTGGACCGCCTGCCCGTGGGGACGGTGCTAGCCGCTGCGCTTGTCGGCGTGGGGTTCGCCCGAGAGGGCGTCGATCTTTGCTTCGAGGCGCGCAATGCGCTCCGTCAGCTCCTCGT
>JBKBNW010000218.1:0-3145 GCA_046295115.1 Demequina sp. | reverse complement strand
CCAGTGAGGGAGCGCGCCTGGTTCTCGTCGCCCGGAGGATCCACAAGCCATCGCGCTCATCCCTGGTGGACCGAGACGCTCGCGCCGTGATCGCGAAGGTCCCGCGCGAGCGCATCGGCGCCCTCACTGCTCGCGTCGGTCAGAATCACCACAGGAAAGCTCTCGGAGTACGCCGCATCCTTCGCAAAGATCCACCCGACGCCGCGGGACTCCATGAGGTAATGCACGATCGACATGCGCTCGACGCCGTCGGGAGTGCCGTCAAGATGCACTTCCCATCCCCCGTTCTGGGTCCCAAGAACAGGAAGTGGCGATCCGCGCCCCTCGCTGCGGTCGCGGCCGTCAAAGCGCCGGGCGACCCCAATCGCCACGGAAGCGAGCACGCACACAGCAAACATCCCCCAAAAGGAGTCGCCCGCCAACGGCGAGACGGTGACCACCATGAATCCGCAGCCGAGGTAGACGGTCATCACCACCGCCCACGTCAACGCTCGCCTCATGGGCGCCTGCCTTCCCGGAATTCCCTCGGTCTGCGGCATGAATAGGTGACAGATCGTCGTCACTCCGCCAGCGCGACGTGTGCGCTCATATTGGCCTTGAACGTGGTGGGCGTCAACAGTCCGAGTCGGCGTCGCGGGGCCCGGCCGGTGGTGCCGTCAGGCGCCGATCGTCGCCACCGAGGTGACCAGCAATCCGACTACGACGGCTCGACGGACTCTCACTGGCAGTTCGGCATCGGCGCGAGACCGTTATCGACCATCTCGCACTGCAGCACGCCGCCACCGGACGCGCTGAAGGCGAGCCAAGCCGCGAGCCCCACCGCCACCACGGCCGCGATGACGATGGCGATTAGTGCTGCTCGCCGCCGCGCTGGCTGCCCGCTCATGCGCACCAGTAAACAACCCCGGGCTGCGCTGGGACAGTGCGAACGGCCGATGCGCGGGCAGTTAGCTTGCCCAGCCGCCCCGGTGCGGCGGCAGTAGTCTCGCGGCATGGAACAGTCCGATCGCAAGAGCCTGGGCCGCTCGCCCTGGTGGCCCACCGGCGCGAGCGCGGCCGTCCTCATCTGGTGCCTCGTCGCCATCGCGTGGCTGTCGATCCCGCGCTACGAGGTGTGCCCCGCGATCTACCCGGCACCCGCGGGTTGCATGATCACAGACCGCACCTCCACTGCCGTGATCGCGGCGGTCATCATGATCGGACTGTTCGCAGGGGTGGTGGTGCTCGCCAAACGGCTCGCCGCCAAGCCGTGGGTCGCGTGGGCGGCGACGGCCGCGCTCGCGATCGCCGCCATCGCCAGTTACCGCATCGTCCTGTACTAGTGCGCGGCTACTGAGCCAGGGCCGGTTCCCGGGAATGCCTGAGTGCCCACCGATCTGAGCACTGAGGCACCCATAGGGCGCAGCGCCAGTTCGGCCGGCCCGCGCGCATGTCCTCACCTCCGTGCACAATGGCTCGTATGTGCGGCCGGTATGCGAACTTCCTCGCGGAGCAGGACCTCATCGACCACTTCGCGATCGCGACGGTCGCGGACGACGCTCGGCTGCTGCCGCCGAATTGGAACGTGGCGCCCACGCAGCTGGTGCCCATCGTCGCCCCCAGCCGCGCGGAGGACGATGAAGCCGGCCGCCGCCTCGAACTCGCCAAATGGGGACTGGTGCCGTCGTGGGCAAAGGACCCTGGCATCGGCGCTCGGATGATCAACGCCCGCTCCGAGACGGTCGCCGAGAAGCCGTCGTTCCGCACCGCGTTCGCCAAGCGCCGCTGCATCGTGCCGGCGAGCGGTTACTTCGAGTGGCACACCGAAGGCAAGGTGAAGACGCCGTACTGGATCCACCCGACGGACGATGCGCCGCTGGCCTTCGCGGGCCTGTATGAGTTCTGGAAGGACAAGGCCCTGGGGGAGGACGCCCCGTGGCTGGTGTCGACCACGATCGTCACCACCGCCGCGCGCGACGACATGCGCGACCTTCACGACCGCCAGCCCGTGATGCTGGTGCCCGAGGGCGTGGACGCGTGGCTCGACGGCGCCAGTGACCAGGCAACGCTGTTCGACGTCATCGCCGCACCGGCGCCCGATCTCGCGTGGCACGAGGTCGCGAAGGCCGTAGGCAACCCGCGCCATAACGACCCGTCCACCGTCGAGCCGGTCGAGTAACAGCCCACCCACCCCCAGCGAGGAGCAACGACCATGGTTGAGGCAACAGGCACGGTGGCCACCGGCAAGCATGGGCCGGAGCTGGTTTTTCAGCGCAGGTACGACGTGCCGATCAGGACGGTGTGGGCGCACGTCGCGGAGTCGGACCTGCTCGAGACGTGGATAGGCCGATGGGAGACGGACCAGCAGTCGGGAAGGGTGCTCTTCTACATGACCGCCGAGGCTGGTGAGCCGGAAGGCGCAGAATGCCTGGTGCGCGACTGCTCTCCCCCGCATCGGCTGGTGGTCGACACCCGTACCCCCACGGGAACGTGGCACCTGAGCATTGGAATCGCCACCACCCTCGACGGGACGGTGCTCACCTTCGCACACCGGCTCGGCCAAGACGATCTTGCGAGCGTCGGCCCCGGGTGGGAGTACTACCTGGACCGGCTGTCCGCGGTGCTCGGGGGCGAGAGTGCGGACGACATTCCGTGGGACGACTACTTTCCGACGATGTGCGACCACTACGCCGCGCTCGCGCCGGAGGGCGGTATCGCGCCCAACCCTCCTCAGGACGGCCTCGAGCACTGACTCTTGGACCTACCGACAACCACGGACCGCCAGGATCACGCAGGCTCGCACGACCGACACTGGCGCTCCGCTAGCGCGCTAAGGCAGGGAGGGGGAAGGGGGCGAGGGCGCTCGCGGGCGTTGATAGCATCATTGGGAAGTTTCTACTCGTGCACGGCGCCACCCGCGGCCGTCCCTCGAGGGCCCAACAAGCAGGAGTGTGACGTGATCCGCGTTGGCATCGTGGAGGACCAGCGGTCCAACCGCGAGGACCTACTGACCCACCTCGCGCGGTACTCCGAGGAGGAAGGCGTTGAGTTCTCGCTCCAGGAGTTCGAGGACGGCGAAGACCTGGTCCAGGGCTACCGGCCCGAGTTCGACATTCTGCTGATGGACGTCGAGATGCCGCGCATGGATGGCTTCGAAGCGGCACGA
>JBKBNW010000217.1:0-3200 GCA_046295115.1 Demequina sp. | reverse complement strand
CAACGGATCGGACGGACGCGGGCGAGAAGTCCACCGCGATCAACACGTCGCGGTAGTGACGGTCGGCGGGGGACTTCACCACCAGCACCGGCACCGAGGAGGTGCGCAGCAGGTACGACGAGGTGGAGCCAAAGAGCGCTCGATGCACACGGCTGCTCACGCGATCCCCGATCACGACCAGGTCAGCAGCGCGCTCCCGGCAGGAGGAGGCAATGGTGGGGCCGGGGACGCCAGTCTCGATCGCCTGCTCGACATCCGTCCCGACTATGTCGAGTTCTGCGAGACGCCGCGCCAACTGCGCGGTGGCCTTGACCGTGGAGTCGCGAGTCAGGTGATCGGTGTCTAGGCCCAGGAGCGCTTGGACCACGGAGGGCGCCTCCCATCCCAGGGCGTGCAGAACCGTGAGCCGCGCCCGGCTCTCCCGAGCAACCTGGGCCGCACGGACCATGGCATCTGAGGACGCGTGTGACAGTTCTACGCCCGCGAGGACGTGGGTGATCTCGGTCATGTCTTCTCCCGTCTCGTCTTCTTCCGATGGATCTTTCGCTCGGTCCGATCCAGGGCTTCCGCCGACCCATGGAGCACCACGACGTCCTCTGCCAGTACGGGAGTGTCGGCATGCGGAGCCGAACGCCTTCGACCGGCGCGCAGCACCGCCGCCACGGTGACTCCGTCGTCCTCGAAGTGGCTGACCTCAAGTCCCACGACCGGACTGTCCCGCGGGACGGACACGAACCGAATGCGCTGATCGTCTTGTAGTCGACCCGGCCGGGCGCCGTCTTCTCCTCGAAAGAACTCGCGCATGAGCCGGTAGTGGCTGTCCCGCTGCTGCTGCATGCGCTCGGCCACCCTGGACACGGGCACGTCCAGCAGCAACAGTGCCTGTGAGGCCATGGCCAAGCCTGCCTCGAGCGTCTCGGGAACCACCTCGAAAGCCCCCGCATCTTGGAGTTCCGCAACGTGGGCCTCGTCCCTGGTCCGCACCATCACGGGCAGGTCCGGCCGGGCCAGTCGCACGTGAGCGAGCACTTTCAGTGCTGACGAGACGTCGTCATGGGCGACGACGACCAGCCGTGCCCGGCCCACGCCGAGAGCGTCGAGCAGCTCTCTTTCTCCAGCATCTCCGTAGTAGACGGGCTCTCCCGCCGCGCGCGCCTCTCGTACGCGTGTCACATCCAGATCAACGGCAACGTACGCGATGTCTTCGGCGTCGAGGAGGTGGGCGACGCTCTGGCCAATGCGCCCATATCCGCAGATGAGAACGTGATCCGCGGTCTCGACCGGGGAGGTCACACGAAGGGAGGCGTCGTCGAGTTCCCTCTTGGTGGTCGGGGTGGCGCGCACGATGAGTTGTGCGATCGACCGGTTGTACCGGATCAAGAATGTGCCTGCGATCATCGATAGGAGGACCGCGGTCAGGGCGATCTGGCCGGTCTCGGTATCGATCGTGCCCGCGGTGAGCGCGATCGCGAGCAGCGCCAGCCCGAACTCACCGCCCACGGAGAGCACGAGGCCTGTTCGCACGGACTCGAGCCGGTTCAGGCCCGAGGCATACGTCAGCGCAGCAACAATCACGGTCTTGGCCAGGACCAGGACCGCGGCACCCAGTACTGCCCAGAGCCAGATGGACGGAAAGGTCGCTGGCTCGAAGAGCATTCCGATTGCCACGAAAAACAGCCCGAGGAGGACGTCTCGGAATGGCCGGATGGTCGCCTCTACCGAGTGACGGAACTCTGTCTCTCCGAGGGTCATGCCCGCGATGAACGCCCCGAATGCGAGGGACAGGCCAAGGCTGTCTGTGGTCCACGCGGCCACCAGGATCACGAACAGCACGGTGAGAGTGAACATCTCAGCGGAACCGCGCCGGGCGACTAAATGGAACAGCGGTCGCAGCAGTCTTCGGCCGACGATGAAGACGACGACCACGGCGAGGGCCGCCTTCGCCGACGCTACCCCGAGCTCGCCAGCCAACGCTCCCGCGCTCGCGGCGACACCCAAGACGGGGATCACCACCACGAATGGGACGGCGGTCACGTCCTGAAAGACGGACATCGCCAGTCCGAGGCGACCGGAGCGGCCGTTCTCCTCTCCCTGCTCCGCGAGTTGCTTGCTGATGATTGTCGTGGAGGACTGTGCAAACACGGCTCCAACGACAAACGCGGGGACAGGGTCGAGCCCTACCGCCCAGGCCGCCAGGCCCACTACGGCGGTGGTCAGGACCACCTGGCCGGTCCCCAGCAGCGGCAGTTGCCGTCTCATGTCACGGATCTGAGGCAACGAAAACGACAGGCCGATCGTGAACAGCAGGAACACGATGCCGAACTCGGCGGCGGCCTCGATCTGTGCCCGGTCCACGACGGGACCGAGCGTGCCCGGTCCGAGCGCCACTCCGACGAGGAGGTACGCGATCGTGGACGGCACGTGCAAACGCTGCAACACCAGGATGGCGGCCACAGCGAGCCCCAGTATCAAGATGATCTGTGGAAGTAGCCCCATCGACCCATCCTTCCATGCGTGGCTGAGGCCGGTCGGGTGTGGCCATGAGACCGCGCCTAGGCCACTGCGGGGATGTGCTGTTCCTCACGTCCACTCCTCACCGTGGGTCCCCGGTGATAACGTCGCGAGCCAGGCGACCCGGTGAGGAGGGACATGGCTGCGAACATGCGCGCCCGGCCTCCGGTGACGCTTGGCGCCGTGTCGGCAGCGCCCCGCGCATGACCGCGCGCGAGCCACTGTGCGAGGCGTTGCGGCGTGGGCTGTTGGTGAACGTCGTGGAACAGGTGGGAGACGGCGTGGCCATCTTCGACATGGAGGACAGGCTCGCGTACGCGAACGCGGCATTGGCCGCGCTTCACCAGTCCACCGTGGAGGACATGCTGGGTAGGCACCTCCACACCTTCGTCCCGGCGCCGCCGCCCGAGGCCGAGTTGGAGCGCGCCGCCGCCGAGAAGTTTGGCGACGGAATCCTGCGCGCCGAGATCCCAGGACAGCGGCAGGACGGTAGCCGGCTCGATGTCGCGATCACGGTGTCCCCACTCATCGGTGACGACGGCGATCAGATGGGCAGGATCGTCATCGTGCGTGACGTGACAGTACGCCGCACGCTCGAGGCACAACTGGCGCGGGCGGCACTACACGATCCCCTCACTGACTTGCCCAACCGCAGGCTGCTGTCCGACCGACTCGAGCAGGCCCTCGCG
>JBKBNW010000216.1:0-3223 GCA_046295115.1 Demequina sp. | reverse complement strand
CGCGAGCTCCACCGCGCGGTCCGGCATGAGCGCCGTGAGCAGCGGCAGCTGGGTGCGGTAGATGTCCCACATGGTCGAGACGTCGAACACCCACGGACCCTTGGAGGGCCAAAACGGGCTCTCGTCGGCGGCGAAGCAGGGCTTGATGAGCGAGTGATACAGCGCGGTCGCGAAGACCGTGCGCCGGTCCTCGTCGGAGGTCTCGATGCGGACCGCGTCGAGACGGTCGTGCCAGGACTCCCTGGTGCGCTCGCGGCGGGCGTCGAATGCAGGGGAGCGGTCGTCACAGTCCGCGTGCAGGTTCTCCCGGGCCTGGTCAACCCCGCGCAGCGAGAAGCCGATGCGTACCTCGACAGTCTGCCCCGCGGCCGCCGGCCCCGCCCACATCAGTCCGAACGGCCGCAGCGTGGTGGGGCGGATGTGATCGAGGTCCAGGCGGCTCCCGCCCGGCATGAGCCGGCGGTCGTACCAGAGCATCTGGCGCCACGACTCGGCGTCGCACTCGATGTGGACCGCAAGCGGCGCTCCCTCCACCACGATCTCGCCCTGCGCGATACCCGGGTGCACGGACTCGAGCCGGGAGCGCAGCGGCACGGTCGCGCCGTAGGGGATCGCGAGGCCGCCCATCGACATGTCGACCACCACCCGTGCGTCGGGGTGCTCGGGAAACGTGTAGCGGTGGACCGCGCTCTTGGGTCCCACCGTGATCTCTGCGCGCACGCCGTTGTCAAGAGTGGCGGCGTAGTACCCGGGGGTGGCGTGCTCGTTTGTGATCTCCCAGTCGCGGCCCAGCACGTCGAGGGGTTCGAGCATGGGCGTCACTCGAAAGTAGTTGTAGTACTTGCGGATCGCGCCGGTGCCTGACTGCTGAAAGTGCGTGAAGCCGGAGGCGCGCTGCCCGGCTGCGCCCGCATCGGCCGCCCGGGAAAGGGTGGGCGGGATGCCCTCGGTGGAGAGGTCGAAGTCGCCGTAGCCGGTCGGGTAGCCGCCCGAATACGCGCACGCCGACACCATGCCGAGCGGGAAGGTGGCGCCCGGGTGCGTGTTGCCCACCTGCGGCTTGGGCCACCACCAGGTGGCGGCGAGGCCCGACTGTAGGGGGAGGTCCGTCTGGGCGACGCCGATGAATGGGTCCACGCTGTCGATCACGGGCACCTCCTCGTACGGATGCGGGCGCCGGGCCGGGGGTTCCGGCGTCTCGTGAGTGACGGTATGCCGTTGCGGTTCCGACCGCATTGCCGAAATGTGACGATTGCTTTACGTGATCGGGGGTGCTGCCTGATGGTGAACGTGACCCCGACAGGTGGTAATCTGTCTGAGCCTTGGGGCTGTGGCGCAGTTGGTAGCGCGTCTCGTTCGCAATGAGAAGGTCAGGGGTTCGATTCCCCTCAGCTCCACCAAGAGACTGTTACTCAAACTATTCCGACAAGGTCGGGACCGAAAGGTCCCGGCCTTCTTGGTTTCATCTGGCTCGGCCGAGTCCTCCTCCGATTCTTGCGAGGGGATCGTGTGCATGGCGGTGATGGGGCTGTCGAAGGGCGCTTGGTAGTTGACGCTGAGCCACATGCCCCCGGGTGCGTTGTCGTCGCTGACGATGAGGATTTTGGCGAACAGCGCTTGGTTGAATTGACGCTTGATGTGGTCGGGAGCTTGCGTATACGCGTCGCCGCAGTGCTCGAGTAGGTCCAGCGCGATGGTGAGGTTGTGGTCGATGTTGTCGAAATGGCTGGTCGAAGCGAGCGCACGATGATCGGTCTGCTTGATCGCCGTGGCGATGCGCTCCTGCTCGGCTTTGAGTAGGTCGATCGGCACTGCGCCTGCGTAGTGGGCCTCCATAAGTTTCGCCTGCTGTCGTTCGAGCTTGTCGCGCTCGAGCCGGAGCTGACGTTGGTCGGTTTCGGCTTGTGCACGAGCTTCGAGCAGCTCGCCGCGGATGGTGCCTTCGACCTGCTTGCGGAACTCGGCCTTGAGGTGGGTGCGCTGGTAGTAGTCGATGAGCTTCTTCTCCACCTCGTAGATCAAGACGGACTTCTGGGTGCAGTTGGTGCGCTTGGCATGGCGTCCGCCGCACATGAAGTACTCGTAGGTCTCGCCGTTAGAGGAGCGTGACATCTGGACGAGGAGGCGTTCGCCGCACTTCCCGCAGTAGAGGCTGGACTTGAGGTAGTGCGGGTGGCGCCGGGTGCGCTCGCCCATCTTGTTTGACGCGAGTACAGCCTGGACCTTGTCCCAGAGGGCTTCGGAGATCAGGGGTTCGTGCCGGCCGGGGTGGTAGACGCCTTGGAACTTCACCAAGCCCTTGTAGTACGGGTGGGACTGCTGAGGGTTGAGGTGACTCCTGACTTGCGGTGACGAGGGTCGCTGCTGGAAGGATGTTCCTCATGCCGAAAGCGTTTCCGAAGGAGTTCAGGGAGGACGTGCTCAGGGTCGCCCGCAATCGCGGCCCGGACACGTCGGTCGAGCAGATCGCGAAGGATTTTGGGATCTCATCATCGTGTCTGCAGCGGTGGATCAAGCAGGAAGCGGTCGATGAGGGTCGCGAGGTCGGAGTAAGCACCGACCAGTCGGCTGAGAACCGTGAACTGCGACGTCAGAACCGTCTTCTCGAGCAAGAAAACGAGGTGCTTCGGCGCGCGGCAGCGTATTTGTCGCAGGCCAACCTCAAGCTCGGTGGCTCCCCAAAATGATCTACCCGCTCGTCCGTGAGCTGGCCGCGACAGGCGCTCCCGTGAGGGTGCCCGTTGCGGTGACGTGTCGGGTGCTGAAGATCGCCAAGCAGCCCTACTACCGGTGGCTCAAGGACCCTGTGTCCGAACGGGACTGGGTGGATGCTCACCTCGCCAACGCCGCCATTGATGTCCATGCCGACGACCCGGCGTTCGGCTATCGGTTCATCGCTGACGAGCTCGCTGATGCCGGTTTCACGGCCTCCGAGCGCAGGGTGTGGCGGGTGTGCTCTGAGCATGCGATCACGTCCATCATCCAACGCAAACGCCGCGGGAAGACCGGCAAAGTCGGGCCCCCAGTGCACGACGATCTCGTGCAGCGGGCGTTCAACGCCGACGAGCCTGATCGCCTGTGGCTGACCGACATCACGGAACATTGGACCGGCACCGGCAAGCTCTATCTTTGTGCCGTCAAGGACGTGTTCTCCAACAGGATCGTGGGCTACTCGATCGACGCAAGAAGGACATCCGATCTGGCCGTCAACGCCCTGCGGATG
>JBKBNW010000215.1:0-3256 GCA_046295115.1 Demequina sp. | reverse complement strand
TGGACCGGGGTGGGCGTGTTCGTCGCCTGGAACGTGCTCACAGTCGCGGGCGCCGTGCTCGGCGCGCGCATCGGCGATCCTGCGCAGTGGGGCCTCGACGCCGCGGCAGCCGCGGCGTTCCTCGGCCTGCTGTGGCCCCGACTGGCGACGCGATTCGCGCAGGCCGTCGCGGCCGCATCGGCCGTGCTGGCGTTGGCGCTGACGCCCGTGCTGCCGGCAGGGCTGCCCATTCTCGCCGCGGCACTCGTGGCCGTCGCCGCTGGGTGGCGCGCGCCCCGATCGGAGGTGCCCGAGTGAGCGCGTACATGCTGATGTGGGTCGCGATCGTCGCGGCCGGCGTGCTCGCGTGGGCGACCAAGTTCGCGGGCCACGTGGTGCCGGAGACGTGGCTCGAGCACCCGCGCGTGCACCGTATCGCGGCGTTCGTGACCGTGGCACTGCTGGCCGCGCTGTTCGGGGTGCAGGCGTTCACCACGGGTGCGGCGGTGGTGCTGGACGCGCGCGTGGTCGCGGTGGCGGTGGCAGCGCTGCTGCTGTGGCGACGCGCGCCGTTCATCGTGGTCGTGTTCGCGGCGGCCGCAGTGGCCGCCGGCCTGCGCCTGCTGGGGTGGGGCTGACCCCGCCCGGCGACGTCCCGCGGACGCGTAACCTTGACGACATGCCCACCGCAGACGTCTCCGCCCGCCCCGCCGTCCCCGGGGACGAGGAGGCGATCGCCGCCATCCAGCTCGCCGCGTGGCGCGAGAAGCTCGGCGCGGAGGCCGTCGAGTCGCTCCCGGGTGACGAGGTACTCGCGGCGTGGGGCGCGGCGATCGAGTCCCCGCCCTCCCGCGAGCACCGGGTGTTCGTCGCGACCGACGGACCACATGTGGTGGGCTTCGCGGCGCTCGCCTCGGCCGGCGAGATCATTGCGCTCGAAGTCGCACCGGAACACCGCCGGCTCGGCCACGGATCGCGCCTGCTGGCCGCGTGCGTCGACACCCTGCGCATCACCGGCGGCGCCGCAGTGCGCGCGTGGGCGCTCGAGGGGGACGATGCGCGGGAGGCGTTCCTCACCGGCGCCGGGCTCGGCGAGGGCGGAGTGCGCCGCGCCATGGAAGGCCCGAGCGGGGAGCTGGCCGAGCGCATGTTCCGCGCGGAGCTGGCCCAGTAGCGCTCGCGCGTCACGCCGCAGGCTGCGACGAGCGGTGACAGGCCGCTAGGGGCGGCGGGCCACCTTGCGCTCGGCGCGGTACAGATCGGCCGCGTACCGCAGCGCCTTCCGGGCGGCGGAACGGTCGCGATTCTCGTCGTACGCATACCCGACGTGGAACCACGCTCTCCAGTCCTCGGGGCGGTCCTCCGCTCCCCTCCTGGCCTGCTGGTACACCGCGTCGGCTGCCTCCTCCGAGAGCCGGCCCGCGGCGCTCCGTTCGCCGGCGTGCACCGGCAGCCGTCCCTCGCGCTCGAGCTGGCTCGACATGCGCTGCACCGTGATCCCCATTCGCCACTCGTGGAACAGCCACCACGCGCCGACGAGTGGCAGCACGAGCAGCGCCGCGCCCAGCCCTCGGGCGGCGAGTTCGTCGGCCAGCAGGAACGCGAAGGCGAAGTCGGCGACGAAGGCGAAGTACAGCGCGACTATCACCGTGATCGCGACGGCCGCCAGGAACGCCGGGTTGCGGAAGACACCCATCTAGAGCTCCATGTAGTTGTCGAGGCCGACGGTGAGGCCGGGATGGGCGGCGACTTCCCGAATGCCCAGCAACACGCCGGGCATGAACGACGCTCGGTCAAAGCTGTCAGTGCGGATCGTGAACGCCTCCCCCGCGTTCCCGAACAGCACCTCCTCGTGGGCGACCATGCCGCGCAGTCGTACGGCGTGCACGCGGACGCCGTCAATGCTTGCGCCTCGCGCACCGTCGGGGTCGTGCGTGGTCGCATCGGGGCTCGCGCCCAGGCCAGCGGCTGCCCGGGCGGAGGCGATGCCGCGCGCCGTGTGGATCGCGGTGCCGGACGGGGCGTCGACCTTGTCCGGGTGATGGAGTTCGACGACCTCGGCGGACTCGAAATACGGCGCCGCGGCGGCCGCGAAGCGCATCGCAAGCACCGCGCCGATGGCGAAGTTGGGGGCGATCAGTACGCCGAGGTCCGGGCGTTCCTTGAGGTGCTCCTCCACGCGCGCGAGCGAGTCGGTGCTCCACCCGGTGGTGCCGACCACGGCGTTGATCCCGGCGTCGATGAGCGCGTGGACGTGTCCCTCGGTGGCGTCCGGGACCGTGAAGTCGACCGCGACGTGGGCCTTGGCGTGCACCGCGGCGGCGATGTCGTCGCCCGTGTCGAGGGCCGCGACCACCGTCATGTCCTGCGCGCCGTTGACCGCGTTCACCACGTGGGTTCCCATGCGCCCCGCGGCGCCCAGCACTGCGACATTGATCATGGTTCTACTCTACGGGCGGCTGGCCCGCGCCCTGGCAGTGCATGGGCGCACGGCCGATGCGCGGGCCGGCTCAGATGGCCGGGCCCACCCGCACGCGGGTGCGGGTGCGGGACGAGAGGTCGGCCGCGAGACCCATGACCTGGTCTGCCGTCACCGCCCGCATCTCGTCGAGCGCCTCACCGATGCTCCACAGCTCGCCGAACACCAGCTCCGACTTGCCGAGCCGGGACATGCGCGAGTACGAGTCCTCGAGCCGCAGCACCGTGGTGCCCGCGATCTGTCCCTTGGCCTTCTCGAGCTCCTCGGCGGTCACACCCTCGGCCATTCGCTCGAGCTCGCCACCGAGCAGCCGCTCGACCTCGTCCGCGGCGCGCGGGTTGCAGGCGGCGTACATGCCCCAGACCCCGGTCTCCGCGTTGGGCGCGCCGAAGGAGTAGACGGCGTAGGTGAGCCCGCGCTTCTCGCGGATCTCTTGGAACAGGCGCGAGGACATGCCGCCGCCCAGGATCGCGTTGAAGACACTCAGGGTGCTGCGACGCTCGTCGGCGGCGCGGTACCCGCGAGAGCCGAGCAGCACATGAGACTGCTCGAGGTCCCGCGTCACCACGACCTCGGGCACCAGCGCGGCATCGAGCGGCGCGAGCGGGTCGCGCCTACTCGCTGGTGCGACCTCGCCGGTGAGGTCCCAGCCGCCCGTCACCAGCGCATCGGCCACCAGGGCGCACACCGTCTCGTGGTGTACGTTGCCCGCGGCCGTGACGATCAGCCCGGCCGGGACGTAGTGCTGGCGGTAGTGGTCCCACACGGCGTCGCGCGTGACGGAACGGATGATCTCCG
>JBKBNW010000214.1:0-3259 GCA_046295115.1 Demequina sp. | reverse complement strand
AGCCGCGGTAGCCGCCTCAGCGGTCGGAGGCATCGACTAGCCTGACGTGATGAGCGAGCAGACAATGCAGTCCGCGGCCGAGTCCCCGAATGTCGCCGTGATCGGCGGCGGCGTGATGGGCGGCACCATCATCACCGCCATCCGGGTCGCCGGCTGGCCAGTCGACGGGATCACCGTCGCGGAGAAGGATGCGGACCGCGCCGGCGCCCTCCAAGAAGCCCACGGCATCCGTGCCGCGGCGACGATCGGCGAGGCCGTCGAAGACGCCGACGTCATTGTGATCGCGGTCAAGCCCCAGGATGCCGAGTCCGCACTCACCCAGATCGCGCCGGCATACAAGCCGGGCGCGCTCGTGGTCACCGTCGCCGCCGGCCTCACTGCAGAGTTTTACGAGCGCCGGCTTCCGGACGGTGCGCCCGTCGTCAGGTGCATGCCCAATACGCCGGCGATCGTCGCGCGAGGAGCCACCGCCATCGCGGCCGGCACCCACGCCTCGAGCCAGCACTTGGGGCTCGCCGAGGCGATGTTGCGCGCCACCGGCCTGGTGGTGACGGTGGGCGAGGAGGACCTCGATGCGGTCACGGCGGTCTCCGGCTCTGGCCCGGCCTATTTCTACGCCATGGTCGAGGCACTCACCGAGGCGGGCGTGGCACACGGGCTCGACCGAACCCTCGCGACTCAGCTCGCGGCCCAGACCTTCGTGGGTGCAGCTCAGCTGCTCATGGAGTCGGGCGACACCCCGCAGACGCTTCGCCGCCGCGTGAGTTCACCCGGCGGCACCACCATCGCCGCGCTCGACGCGATGGAGCACGCTGGCCTGCAGGGCGTGGTGTCGGCAGGGGCGAACGCCGCGGCCGCGCGGTCCAAGGAACTCGCTCGGGAGCTGGGCGGCTAACCCGGCCGGCAGTCAGGCGCTCGGCTCACGCACCACGCTCGCGCTCCAGGAGTGACCGCTTGATGTCGACCCCCCACGCGAATCCCGTCAGGGCACCGCTCGCTCCTTCCACGCGGTGACACGGGACGAACAGTGCGAGCGGGTTTGCGCCGCACGCCCCGCCTACAGCGCGGCTTGCGCCCGGGGACCCGAGCGCGGCCGCGACCGCGCCGTACGTGCGCGTCTGTCCCACCGGGATCTCACGCAGCGCGTCCCACACCCGGCGCCGGAACACGGTGCCGCGTGCATCGGTGGGGACCGCGGCCACCGCGTCAGTGTGACCCTCGTAGTACGCCAGCACGGCGGCGGCCGATGCGCACTTGCCTGGCACCGAGCCGTGCAGTCCCGCTCGGGCCGCCACCGCATCGGCGCTAGTGCTCCAGGCCGCGGCTACCACGCTGCCGGCGTCGTTCTCGATCACCGTGAAAGGCCCGTCGGGAGTGTCGAGGGTGGTGTGGGTGAGCATCATGACTCCTTGGTGCGGGCGGCGGCAGCGGCCCGCCATAGGTGGATCATCAGGTAGCTGCGCCACGGGCGGTGGCGCTCCGCGTGGAGCGTGAGCCCACGAGCGTCGGACGGGATCCCCAGCGCGCCGGCACCAGCCCGCACGGCGCTGTCGCCCGTGAGCAGGATGTCCGGGTGGCCGAGCACGCGCAGCGCGACGTAGTGGGAGGTCCATGGGCCGATGCCGGGGATGGCTTCGAGCGCGGCGGTCGTCTGGGCGAGGGTGCGGCCGGGATCGAGCACGAGTTCGCCGGCGGTCACCGCCTGCATCGCGGCGATGAGCGCGCGCGTGCGCGCGGCCGGGCCGCGGACCACCTCGGACGCGTGGGCGGCGATCTTCCCGGCGGAGGGGAACGCCACGGTCACTTCGCCGTTCGCGAGCGTGGAGGGGAGCGGCTCGCCGAGAGAATCCACCAGGCGCTGGATGGTGATGCGCGCAGAGGTCACCGACACCTGCTGGCCGAGGATGGCACGCGCGAGCATCTCCGTCGGGTCGACTGTGCCGGGGACCCGAGACCCGGGGGCGCCCGCCACCGCCGCCGTCAGGTGGGGGTCGCGGGCAAGGGCGGCGTCGATCGCGGCCGGGTCCGCGTCGAGGTCGAACAATCGGCGGATCACCGCGAGCAGCTCGGGTAGGTCGGCGAGGTGGTCGAGCGTGGCGGTCACGCGAACGTGGTCGTGGGCCGGGGTTGCCGTGAAGCGCGCCGCGCCGCGGGACAGCTGCACTGCCCGGGTGAACCCGGCGTCGTCGACCTTCTCGAGGCCCACAATCGCGCGTGCCGCCAGCCACGTGAGGAGGTCCGCGCCCCTGAATGGCTCGCGCGCCTGCAAGCGCAGCGTGATGGTCCCGGGCGCAGTGGCGGCCTGGTGACCGGTGCCGGATCGCTCCGCGTGCCGAGCGCGCTCCCGCAACCGCATCGGCGTCATCGCGAAGACCTCCGCGACCGTGTCGTTGAACTGCCGGATCGAGGTGAAGCCCGAGGCGAACGCGACGTCCCCGGCGGGCATCGCGGTCGAGACGAGCAACTGGCGCGCGGTCTGTGCGCGTTGCGCCCGCGCGAGCGCTAACGGCCCGGCACCCAGCCTGTCGGTGAGGATGCGGCCCAGTTGGCGCTCCGAGTAGCCCAGCCGCGCGGCCAACCCGGGTACTCCCTCGCGATCCACCACTCCCGCACCGATCAGCCGCATCGCGCGTGCCGCGACGTCCTCACGAACGTTCCATGCGGGGCTGCCGGGAACGGCCTCTGGCAGGCACCGGCGGCACGCCCGATAGCCCGCAACGTGAGCCGCGGCTGAGGTCTCGTAGAAGGTGCAGTTGGCAGGCTTGGGGGTGCGGGCGGGGCATGATGGGCGGCAGTAGATGTACGTGGAACGCACGGCGACGACGAACTGGCCGTCGAAGCGCGGGTCGCGCGTGGACACCGCCGAGTAGCAGCGGTCGAAGTCCAAGGCGGTCGGCGTCACCGTTCCAGGGTGCCGCGCTTTGGCTTACTACGCTAGCGGGATTCGGACGTGACCGTGGACCGGCGCGACACGGGCTGCCTCAGGATCGTCCGGAGCTTCTCCGGCGCGGTACGGCGCATGTCGCTGAGGTAGATCTCGTGGTGGCGCCCCGACATCTCAAGCCCGGCATCCTCGACCGCCCGGTGCAGCTGCTCGACGACCGGGCCCTCGTCGGCGAAGGGCCCTATGTGCAGGGTCTGCGCGCACAGGCCCTCGTCGATCAGGTCGGCACGGATACGGTCGATCAGGCCGGGCGCGATCTTGACAGCGGCGGCACCGCGCGCGGCCTCGATCAACTCCCCTGGCACCCACCCGGGG
>JBKBNW010000213.1:0-3269 GCA_046295115.1 Demequina sp. | reverse complement strand
GCCGGGTCGCTGTCGACCGCGTTGTGGAACCCGCTCGCGCGACGCTCATCGGGCTCGGCGGCGGCAGTTCCCGCCCGATGCGAGACGTCCCGCGCCGGCTCGGCCGCGAGGGCGCACGCCTCACGGAAGGCGGCCTCCTCGCGGGAAAAGTCAGCGGGAGTGTGGCCGAGGGTGGGCAGGCGCGACAGGAAGTTCTGCGGGTTCGCCACCTCCTCGAGGCGGCGCACCAGATACGCCAGCGCGACGTCGAAGTCCGCCGGATTGACCACCGGCGTGTACAGCCGCAGGGCACCGACGTCCCGCGCCACCGCACCGGCCACTGGCTCCCCGAGCCCCAACAGCATCTCGAACTGCACCGCGTCCGCCACACCCCGCTGCGTGGCGAGGTGCCAGGCGTGAGCCACGTCGAACAGGTTGTGGCCGGCGACGCCCACGAGCAGGCTGCGGGTCGATTCCGGCGTGACCGCCGCGTCGATCAGGCGCTTGTAGTGGGCGTCCGTCTCCAGCTTGGTCCCCCACGGAGCGAGCGGCCAGCCCCGCAGCTCGGACTCCACGCGCTCCATGGACAGGTTTGCGCCCTTGACGATGCGCACCCTAAGCGGCGCTCCGCCGTCGTCGACGCGCTCGCGGGCGAGGGCCTGCACGCGCCTCAGCGCGTGCGTCGCCTCCGGCAGGTATGCCTGCAACACGATGCCAGCGGACAGTGTCCGCAACGGCTCGTGGCGCATCAGCCGCTCGAACACGGCGAGCGTGACGTCGAGGTCGCGGTACTCCTCCATATCGAGGTTGACGAACGTGCCGCCGGCGTCTCGCGCCGCCTCGTACAGCGGCAGCAGCGCGGTCACTACCTCGTCGACCGTCCCGTCGACGTCCCAGGGCGAGTGGGGGGCGGTGGCGGCGGAGACCTTGATCGACACGTAGTCGACGTCGGGGTGCTCGATCAGCGCCCGCGTGCGCTCCAGCCGTCGCGCCGCCTCCTCCTTCCCCAGCACCGCCTCGCCCAGCAGGTTGACGTTCAACTCGGCTCCGTGTGCGCGCAGCCGTGCCAGCGCCCGCGACATCTTGTGCGGCCGGGCGTCGACCACGAGGTGGCCCACCAGGGCGCGCACGAACCGCCGCGCGATCGAGACCGTCAGTCGTGGCGCCACGCGCGGGGGGACCGAGCCGGCGCGTGCGAGCCAGCGCGCGGGGTGGGCCGGGGCGCGGGCGCATCGGCCGATGCGCGCCTGAGGGCCGCGGCCGCGACTCGGGGGTCCTCGGGCCGCACCAGGGAGTCCACCACCTCGGTGAGGTACCTCAGTCCCCCGTCGGTACGCAACGCGTGATCCATGATCCGGGCACCGGCACGCGGGCGGGCGGAGCCGGAGATCTCAATCCAGCGGCGCACCTGGTCGACGGCGCGATCAGCGTCGGGCTGCACGGAACTGACGGCGGGGACGGCCATGACCTCAGTGTGCGGGGCACGCACAGTTGAGGTCTATCCAGGTTTTGTTCCGGTATCACTGAAGATGTGCTGAACTATTGAGATGATCAGCATCCAGCGCCTGCGCACGTTGCGCGAGTTCGCGATTCGGGGCACCGTGGCCGGCGCGGCGGAAAGCCTTGGATACACCGCATCGGCCGTGTCCCAGCAACTCTCGACCCTGGAGAGCGAGACCGGCGTGAGGCTGTTGCGCAAGTCCGGCCGCCGCCTGGTGCTCACGCCCGCGGGTGAGCGCCTGGTGAATGCCGCAGGCACCGTGCTCGACGCGCTCGAGGCGGCCGAATCGGACCTGCGATCCACCCACGACGAGCCCTCGGGGTCCGTGCGGCTCGCACTGTTCCAGTCGGCGGCGCTGTCGTTGCTGCCCAGCGCGCTCGCGCACTTGCGGGAGGCCGCCCCCCGGGTACGCATGCACGTCACCCAGAGCGAGCCCGCGCAGGCGCTTGAGGACACCTGGGCCCGCGAGTACGACGTGGTCGTGGCGGAGGAGTACCCGCACCACTCGGCGCCCCACTACCCGGGGCTGCGCCGCGAAACCCTGGTTGAGGACGAGATCTCCCTCGCCTCTGTCACCGCCACAGGGTCACTGCTCGACCACCGGGACAGCGCGTGGGTGATGGAACCGCCCGGCACGGCGTCGCGCCACTTCGCGGAACAGACGTGCAGGCTCGCGGGATTTGAGCCGGACGTGCGCTACGAGACCGCGGACCTCCAGGCCCACATCGCGCTGGTGGCCGCTGGCGAGGCGGTGTCCCTGCTGCCAGGGCTGATGTGGATCACGGCCCCGCCGGAGCTGGCGCGCACTGCCCTGCCGGGAGCCCCACGGCGCACCGTCTTCGCGGCACTCAGGGCTACCACCACGGTGGACCCGGCGGTCACCGCGGTGCTGGGGGCGCTTCGCCGGGCGGCGGCTCCTTTGGGACGGGTGTAACCGCACCGTCGCGCCCGCGAGGCGCACCGTAGGTGTCGTTGACCAGGAGTGTCGCTCCTGCCACCGCCGCCGGCATGAACAGCGCCGCGCCGAGCGGGATCAGAAACAGCACGAACACTGTGGCGCCGAACCCGCCCACGCGGGCTCGCCGTTGCCTGAGCACCGCACGACGCTCCGCCAATGACACGTGACCGCGCCTGGCCAACGGATACGCCGTGAGTTCCAGCGCCAAGAACCAGCCGCCGATGCTGGCCCCGACGGCGAATGCCGTCATGCCGCCCACGACGGGCACCAGGCCAATGAGGAACAGCCCGACGGCGAACGGGACGGTGAGCAGCGCGAGCCGGACCGCTTCGCTTACGCTGCGCACGACGGCCCGAGCCCAGTGCTCATCCGGCTCCGCGCCCGTGAACCCCTGGCGAGCGTCGACTGCGCGGCCGATCCGCTCGAAGAAAGGCTGGCCGATCGTGAGGGTGATCGCGGTGAAGGCGTAGACCGCCACCAGCACCGTCGCCGCCACGATCGCAAGGCCGGCGATGACTTGCACCGCGGTGTGCGCCCAACCGTCCTCCGACACCACCAGCGAGGCGAGCACCCGCGACCAGTCAGCCAACTGCGTCGCGACCACCACCGCCGCGCCCCCGAAGATCGCGGTCGTGATGGCACCGGGCACGAGGCCCCATGCCATCAGTCCCGGGGACGTGCCCCATGTGCGCAGCCCCCGCCACGCGGTGGCGGCGCCGGCCGCCACCTCGCGCGTGGACCGGAGCCCAGTCGACGGTGATCTCGTGGCCATGTGGCGATGGTAACGGTCGGGCCGTGACTATCCTGGCCCCATCCCGAGCCCTCCTTCTC
>JBKBNW010000212.1:0-3274 GCA_046295115.1 Demequina sp. | reverse complement strand
CGGGAGGCCGTCAGGAAGACTTCGTACGGACCGCCCGCGTCGATGAGATCGAAGCCGTCATAGACGAGGATTCCTATGCGCGCAGTCATGACTCCACGGTAACCGCCGCGGGTGCCGCATCGACGCGCACCGACACCGCGGCGGCAGGGTCAGCGAACGACGTCGGCAGAAGACCGGGGCCGGACCACGAGCCACAGGCTCGCGTGAGCCACGGTGAGCGCCCCGATCATGACGATGGCCATCGACGTCGCGGAGGCCCCCAGTACGCCGACAATCGGCGAGAGCAGACCCGCGACTCCGAAGTTCATCGCGCCAATCAGCGACGCGGCGGTGCCCGCCTCGGAGCCGTGCTTCTCGAGTGCCATCACCTGCACGGACGGCATGATGAATCCGAGTGGTGAGACCACGAAGAACAGCGGGATGATCACGCCTAGCAGACCCACGTCGAGCAGCGCACATGCGAGCAGCGCCAACGCGCCGCTGCTCATGACGATGATGCCCGCGGTGGCGACAGCTCGCGGCGCGACGACACGCATCAGCCGCGCTGCGAACTGCGTACCCGCGACCACGCCGATGGAGTTCAGCCCGAACACCAAGCCGTACTGCTGCGGATTGAGGCCGTATTGGTCCTGAAGCACGAAGGACGATGCTGAGAGGTACGCGAAGAGCGTGGTGAAGGTCATTGCCCCCACGACGGCGACGCCCACGAACGCGCCGTCGCTCAGCAAGCGGCGATACCGCTCACGCATGGCTGCCATCCCTGCCCCACCGCGCTGGGCGGCCGGGCGGGTCTCGCGCAGCTTGAGGCCCGCGATGGACGCGATCAGGACTCCATAGATCGCGAGCACCACAAAGAGCTCCCGCCAGTCGATCACACGCAGCAACTGCGAACCGATCACCGGCGCGAGAACGGGAGCGAGACCGGTCACCAGCGCCATCCGCGACAACATGCGAATGAGCCGTTGGCCGCTGAAGAGGTCACGCACGATCGCCATGGCGACCACCGCGCCCCCCGCTGCGCCAATCCCCTGGAACACCCGGCCCACGAGGACCCACTCGACGGTGGGCGCGAACACCACGAAGACGCTCGCGAGGATATGAACCACCGTGGCGATCATCAGGGGGACTTTGCGCCCGAACGCATCGCTGAGCGGCCCGACGACGAGCTGGCCAACGCCGAACCCGATGGTGGTCGCGGTCAAGGTCAACTGGATCGCCGCGTCGCTCGCGGCCAGGTCGCGTGCGACCTCGGGGAAAGCGGGCAGGTACAGGTCGATCGTGAACGGGCCCAGGGCGACGAGGGCGCCAAGGATGAGGATGTACGTCACGCGCTCACGGCGCGTCAACGTGTCACCAAAGGATCGGGTTGCCGCCGTTGGGGTGGCGGACTCAGTGCGCAAGGTCAAGCCAGAGTTCTCTCATGAGTAGGGCGGCGATGCCGAGATCGTGGGACGGATCGCGACCAGAGCGTGAACTCGATCAGCGGGCCTATCAAGCAACACCGTCGGCTCGATTGTATTCCCTACCGTGTGGTAAGTCGACCCCCAAAAAAAGGGCGTCGGCACCGTGGTACGGCGGGATAGATCGAACATGATCACAATCCCGGCGCGCCACGGGGCCGACGCCCCGGACCGATGGTCCTACTTCTTGGTGGCCTGCGCGTTGACCTCGTACGACGTGTTGGTCGCCTCGAAGAAGTTCACGAGCTGCAGGGTGTCGTTTGCCGTGGCCATCCACTTGGCGGGGTTCGACACGTTGTAATACGGCTCGAATCCCAGCTCTTCGAGACGACGGTCCGCGAGGTAGCGGACGTACTGGTTCACGTAGTCGGAGTTCAGGCCCAGGATTCCCTTGGGCAGGAGGTCGCGGTTGTAGGCCTCCTCCATCTCGACGGCGTCGATCACCATCTGGCGAATCTCGTCGGCGAAGTCGGGGTCCTGGAGGTCCTCGTTCTCTTCGAGAACCGTGAGGATGAGGTTGATCCCGAACTGCAGGTGCAGGGACTCGTCACGGATCACCCAGTCCATCAGCGAACCGAAGTTGCGCAACAGGTTTCGCTGGCGGAACGACAGCGCCACCATGAAGCCCGAGTAGAACCAGATTCCCTCGAGGATGATGTTGTACGCCACGAGGTTGCGGACAAAGTCCTTCTTGCCCTCGGTGGACGAGATGTCGAGGGTCTCTTCCGTCATACGGCGGATGAACTTGACCTCGAACTCCTCCTTGGCGGCCATCGACGGCACGCTGACGTGAGAGTTGTACGCCTCTTCGCGGTCCAGCGGGAACGTCTCGAGGACGTACTCGAAGGACATGCAGTGGTTCGCCTCTTCCCACATCTGCTTGGCCAAGTACAGGTGGCACTCGGGAGCGTTGATGTAGGGATACACGCCAAAGGCGAGCGCCTTGTTGACGAGCAGCTCGTTGGGGTTGAAGTACGACATCAGGAAGGTGACGGCGTGCTTCTCTTCGTCCGTCATCTTCTTGAAGTCCGCGAGGTCTTCGCCCAGCTGGATCTCGTTCGGGAACCACGTGTTCGCGACGGCCTGGTTGTACAGGTCCATCGCCCACGGGTACGTGATGGGCTTGAGCAGCAATCCGTCTTGGATGCCGGTGCCGAGAATGGCCATGATCTAGTTCCTCTCTGCCAGGACTACTGGCAGGACTCGCACTGGAGCGCTTCCATCGGGTCCACGGGGCAGGCGACTCCGCCAATGACCTCCGCGTCTGCGATCGATGACGCAAAGGTGTCTTCGGTAACATTCAGCACCGCCGAGCCTTCGGGCGCAAACGCTGCACCCGTCTCGAAGGCTCCGGTTGCTGCGGGTGACTGGGCGGGCTCTGGCAATGAGGTGGGCGGAACCTCAGGCTTCTCCACCGGAACGGGGGCGAAGGCTTGGCTGGCGACCGCCGAGAGCACCGAGGCGGGAGCCGTGGCGAACGTGGCCGCACGGGCTTCACTCGCCTGTGGCACCGTCTCACGGGCCTCAGGCGCTGCGGCCTCAACCGCAGACGCCCCACCCACGGGCGCCTCAGTCACCGTCGCAGCGGCCGATGCGGGTTCAGCCTTCGCTGCCACCGCCCCAAAACCCCTCCTTGCCGGCGTCGCCGTTGCCGGTGCGGACTGAGCCGCCTCAGCCGTGGCATCGGCTTCGACGACCGTCGCTCCGGACTCGACCACCGCTGTCGCCGAGGCAGCGGCTGCCGACGCGCCAGCACCCTTGCGGGCTCCGAAGCCTCGACGCGAGGGACCGCCGGTAGCGCCACCGGTGCCGCT
>JBKBNW010000211.1:0-3281 GCA_046295115.1 Demequina sp. | reverse complement strand
ATCGTGATCGAGGAGGGATCTCCCGGCATCACGATCGACGGAGCGGCGTTGGGCGACGCAGTGATCGCTGCGGCCGGGAGCACGGACCGTATAGGCGAGCTTCCTTACACCGCCGCGGATCCGGAGGTGAGCGCGGAGGACCTGGGGATCGCTGACTTCCAAGAGATCGTCGCCTCGTTCGACACTGCGCTGACCGCCGAACGCATCCGCACCCAGAACCTGCGCGTCGCCGCCGCCGACGTTGCGGGCGTGATCGTGCTGCCCGGCGAGACCTTCGACCTCACCGAGGCGCTGTCACCCATCACCGCGGAGGAGGGTTATCAATCCGCCGGCGTGATCGTCAACGGCATCCTCACGAGCGGGATGGGCGGCGGGCTGTCGCAGATGGCCACGACGGTGTACAACGCCGGGTACTTTGCTGGATACGAGATCCTCGATCACCGTCCGCACTCGGTGTGGCTCACCCGCTACCCGGCCGGCCGCGAGTCCACCATCTACACCGGTTCCATCAACGTCGAGTTCCGCAACAACACCCCGTACGCGGCGGTGTTCAACAGCTACCTGAACGGCGGCAAGCTGTACGTCGACATCTGGTCGACCGAGCACTTCGAGGTGACCACCGCCGCGAGTCCGAAGACGAACGTGGTTCAACCGGGCGTGAGGGATGTGACCAGCGAGAGCTGCGAGGCGAAGGGCCCTGGCCAGCCGGGGTTCACGATCACCAACACGCGGACCGTGTCGCTCGACGGTGAGGTCGTCGACACGAACTCTCACACCTGGACCTATCAGCCGGACGACGCCATTCGTTGTGTTCGTGACACACCTGAGGACGTCGACGACTGAACGGATAGGTCGGTCGCCGCGGGGGTTACGTGGCGGGGGCGCGCGTGCGCGACGCTATGATGAATAGCCCGGATCACCCTCAAGTGGAGGAGACGCACGTGACGTACGTCATCGCATTGCCTTGTGTCGACGTGAAGGACAAGGCCTGCATCGACGAGTGTCCTGTCGACTGCATCTACGAGGGCGAACGAATGCTCTACATCCACCCCGACGAGTGTGTGGACTGCGGCGCGTGCGAGCCCGTTTGCCCCGTCGAGGCGATCTATTACGAGGACGACACCCCCGACAAGTGGGCGGACTACTACAAGGCCAACGTGGAGTTCTTCTCCGAGATTGGCTCACCCGGGGGCGCCGCGAAGATGGGTCTCATCGAGCACGACCACGACCTCATCAAGTCCCTGCCCCCGCAGGCCTAGCGGGCGCGAGGGCAAGCCATGGGCCTGCACCCGCGTGCGCTGCCCGACTTCCCGTGGGACGCACTGTCGCCCTTTCGCGAGCGTGCACGTGCGCACCCCGACGGCGTGGTCGACCTGTCAGTCGGCACGCCGGTCGACCCCACCCCGGAGCTGATCCGCCGCGCGCTCAGCGACGCCTCGAACTCGCCGGGGTACCCGACTACCCAAGGCACCGCTGAGCTGCGGTCCGCGGTCACGCAGTGGTTCGCTCGCACCCGCGGGGTTCCGGGCCTCGATCCGGACGCAGTGCTCCCCACGGTCGGCTCTAAGGAACTGGTCGCGTGGCTACCCGCGTTGCTGGGTCTGTCGACGGGTGACGTCGTGGTTCACCCCGCCACCGCCTATCCCACCTACGCGGTGGGCGCGACCCTTGCCGGCGCATCGGCCGTCGCCACCGACTCGGTGAGCGACTGGGCCGACCGCGAGGACGTGCGTCT
This sequence comes from Demequina sp., assembly GCA_046295115.1. Classification (GTDB taxonomy): domain Bacteria; phylum Actinomycetota; class Actinomycetes; order Actinomycetales; family Demequinaceae; genus Demequina. The sequence continues at coordinate 1,546 of JBKBNW010000211.1, read as the reverse complement.
GGTGTGGATCAACTCTCCGTCGAATCCGACTGGCGCCGTGATGTCCCGCGATGAGCTGCGCGCTATCGTCGACGCCGCGCGGCGCATCGGCGCGGTGGTCGCGTCAGACGAGTGCTACGCGGCCTTGCCGTGGGCCGAGCCCTGGGCGAGCGAGGGCGTCCCCTCGGTGCTCGACCCTGAGGTGTGCGGCGGCGACCACACGGGCCTGCTGGCGCTGTATTCGCTGTCGAAGCAGAGCTCGTTGGCGGGCTACCGCGCCGCCTTCGCTGCCGGCGACCCGGCGCTGATCGCCGATCTACTCGCCACGCGCAAGCACATTGGGATGATGGTGCCCGCTCCCGTACAGGCCGCAATGGCCACGGCGCTGCGAGACGATAGTCACGTTGGCGCCCAGCGCGAGGTCTATCGCGCCCGCCGCGCGGCGTTGCTGCCTGCGGTGGAGGCTGCGGGGTTCACCGTGTCGGGCTCCGACGCGGGGCTGTACCTGTGGGCGACTCGTGACGAAAGTTGCTGGAAGACCCTAGAGTGGCTCGCGGAACGCGGCATCGTCGCCGCGCCCGGCTCGTTCTATGGAGTCGCGGGTGAACGTCACGTGCGCATCGCGCTGACCGCGACGGACGAACGGGTACAGTCCGGGGCCCACAGGCTTTCAAAAGACAGGTAAACTCGCTGCAAAGCGAACGCACAATGGCGCTGCGGCGCAAGGGGAGGTCCCTGGTATGACACGAGTGGTCGACGCCCGACTCACAGTCGATGGCACCACGCGCGAGCTTCCGCTCGAGCGCTCCACAGTCGGCAACGACGGCGCGTCCGTCGCGACGCTGCTAGGCGACACCGGACTGGTCACGATGGACCCGGGGTTCATGAACACCGCCGCGTGCGAGAGCGCCATCACCTACATCGACGGCGACGCCGGGATCCTGCGTTACCGCGGCTACCCCATCGAGCAGTTGGCAAAGAACTCGACCTTCCTCGAGGTGGCGTACCTGTTGATCCATGGCGAACTGCCCACCGAGGACCAGTTCACCGCACTCAACAACCGGGTCGCCCGCCACATGCACGTGCATTCGGGCATCAAGGCGTTCCTCGAAGCCTTCCCGCGCGACGCACACCCGATGGCCGTGCTGTCGGGCGCGACCAGCGCGCTGTCGACCTTCTACCCCGAGTCCGTGGGACGCGGCGAGCACGAGATCGAGCTCGCGACTGTCCAGCTGCTGGCCAAAACCGCCACCGTCATCGCGTACCTGCAGCGGCGCTTCACCGGCGGCGACCTCATCGAGCCGTCCCGCGAAGGCACGTACGTCGATGAGTTCATGCGCATCGCGTTCTCGGGCCAAGACGGCTCCCTCGACATCGACCCCACGATCCGGCGCGCGCTCGACCTGTTGCTGATCCTGCACGCCGACCATGAGCAGAACTGCTCGACGTCGACGGTGCGCATTGTGGGCTCGTCACAGGCGAACATCTACGCGTCGATCTCTGCTGGCATCGGCGCCCTCTCGGGCCCGTTGCACGGCGGTGCCAACGAGGCGGCGCTGGAGATGTT
>JBKBNW010000210.1:0-3300 GCA_046295115.1 Demequina sp. | reverse complement strand
GGGGCGGCGGTCGTCTACTCGTCAGTCCGGGAGCCGGCGGGGGAGGTGACCCCGATCATCGCGGACGGGCCCGGTTGGCTCGCCCAGTCGCGCGACCTCTGGAAGGCCGATGCGGTCTTCCGGAAGTTCGTCATCGCACGGGCGCTCCTGCTTGTGTCAGCGCTCAGCCCGCCGTTCGTGGTGGGCCTTGGCGTCCAGCAGGGGGCCTCCGGGCTGTCCTCGCTGGGCCTGTTTGTGATCGCCCAGGGCGTGGCGGGCCTGGTGGGCGGGCGCGTGTTCGGAAAGCTCGCGGACTCCTCGTCCCGCAGACTGATGATTGGCGCTTCCATCGCGAGCTCGTGCGTGATCGTGGCGTTCCTGGGCCTGCTGATGCTGACGGGACAGGGCGGCGCGGTGTGGCTCGCTCCGGCGACGTACTTGCTGCTGGCGCTCGTCCACGTGGGGTCGAGGCTGGCCCGCAAGACCTACGTGGTTGACATCGCCGAGGGTGATCAGCGCACCCAGTATGTGGCCGTGTCGAACACGTTGATGGGGGTGCTGCTGCTCGCTGTCGGTGCGCTCACCGCGGCGTTGGCGGCGGTGGGCAACGAGTTCGCGCTGCTGCTGCTCGCCGTGTTGGGGGTCGCCGGAGCCGTGGTGGGCCGGGCCTTGCCGGAGGCTCGGCGTCTGTAGGGTGCGGTGCGCGCAGGGGGCAGTGCGCGCTTAGCCGGCCCGCGCATCGGCCGGTGTGCGCGGCCGCGTGGCGGCGTACCAACCCACGAACAGCAGCACGATGAGCGTGACGTCGACCGCGTCGCCGCCGTAGTACATCAACTGCGCCCCCAGCTGACCGTCGGCGTGCTCGACCCCGCCCGGCGGGTTCGCGTAGAGCCATTTGGCCAGGATCGAGTGGGCGGCGATGAACACGACCAACACCACGGCGCGCACGCGGATCGACGCCCGGTGCGGATCCGGGTCCACGCCGACTATCGAGGCAGTGAAGACGTAGCCGGCCAAGAAGATGTGGGCGTGCACGAGCGCGTAGAGCAGCACCGAGGTGTGCATGAGCTCGAACAGGTCGGTCGTGTAGAGCACCCAGAGTCCGCCAGCGTTGAGGACGGCCGCCGTCACCGGGTACGTGACGACCCGCACGAAGGGTGTGCGGAGCAGGCGTGAGAGGGACCGCGCGCGCGCCACGGGCAGGGCTTGGAGCGCGAGCGTGACCGGCCCGCTCAGCACTAGCAGCAGAGGTGAGAGCATCCCGAGCAACAGATGCCCGGCCATGTGAGCGGTGAAGCTGGTGTGCGCCGCCTCGGCGAGCGGCCCAGTGAGCGCCACACCCGCGCAGATCAGCCCGGCGTACCAGGCGACGGCGCGAGGGAGTGGCCAAGGGGTGCGGCCGCGAACGGCCGCCATCGCCAAGGCGTAGCCGAGCGCCGCGATCGCCAGCGCCACGATGATCAGCACCTCGAACGCCGCCCAGTCGAGCGCCATGTGCTCGGCAGGAGCGCCGCCACCGTGTCCGTCGTCCCGGTGCGCCATCAGCAGCATGTCAGTCACGAGTGCGAGCGGGCTGGGTGCGCCACAGCATCAGCGCCCCGACAATGAGCGCCACCACCGCCGTGCCGATCCACGTGGCGTCGTAGAGCAGTAGGTCCACGTCATAGCGGATCTGGTGGATTCCCAGGATCTTGTGCAGGACCACGCCGTCAAAGAGCTGGAAGAAGCCGACCCCTGCAATGACGGCTCCGACCCAGCGCTTCCACGCCACGCCCACGCGGCGGCGTACGTCGGCTAGCAGGAACAGCCCCCAGACGGTGATGAACCACCCGAAGGCGTGGAAGAACCCGTCGATGGTCAATGCCACCTCAGTGGTCGAGAGGTCGTAGAAGTGGTGCCACTGCAACACGAGGTGAAAGACGAACAGATCGATGATCGACGCGGCGATCCCGCACCCGAACAGGAAGCCAGACACCACGGTGCGGCGGTCGGGGTCCATTGCGCCGCGGCCGCGCGCGATCACGCCCTTGTCTGGTGGTGCTTGGGCATCGGACATGGGCAACCCCCGCAATGGCAGGGCACCCGCTGTGCCCCTCTTCTGTTTCGACACTACGCTGGCGCCCCGGTCGCCCGCCCGGGTATCCCGCCGTGTCCGGCAGGGGAAGACGCTCGCATGAGATCGTGCGCGTTGAGGCACATCCTCGGCTCACGCGTGCGATGTCTAGACGTGACCCCGCAGCCGAACCCCGCACGTGCCAGGATCGAGTCATGACGGCATCAGGCGGAATCGTCCACGTGGTCCTGACGCAGTGGCGCAGCGGCACCCCGAGCGAGGCCCTCGCCGACCTGCCCGAGATGATCGACCGGTTTCCGGCCGAGATTCCCGGGGTGGTGAGCGTGGTCCATGGCGCGAGCGTCAGCCACGAAGGGCTCGAGGCTGGCTACGACTGGGGCCTGGTGGTGACCTTCGACAGCCCCGAGGCGCTCGACGGCTACCTCCCGCACCCCGCGCACCTCCCGGTGGCCGGGGTCATCGGCGAGTGGGCCGAGCGCCTGGCGGTGTTCGACCTCGCCTCGTGACTACAGCAGCCGGTTGAGCGCGCCCAGCGGGATCTGCACCCAGTCGGGCCGGTAGTTCGACTCGTAGACCACCTCGTAGAGGGCCTTGTCGATCTCGTACGCATGCAATAGCGCGACGGCCGTCTCGGTCTGCTCGTAGCCGTAGCCGCGCAGGAACGCGATGCGGTTGCGGCTCACCCAGTCGTTAATGTGCTCGGTGTCGGAGATGCCCGTGACGATCGCGACGGAGTGCGCCGCGTAGTCCAGCGAGCGGAGCTGGCCGGCGACATCCCGGGCCACGGAGTCCAGTTGCACGCGGTCCTCGAGCGGCTGAGCGGGCTCGCCCTCGAAGTCGATGATCTTCCACCCGGACGTGGTGCGCAGCGTCTGTCCCAAGTGGAAGTCGCCGTGCACGCGCTGCACCGGCACCGGCGAGCCGGAGTCGATCGCGGCGTAGGCGTCGCGGGCACGGTCGGCGTAGTCGGCGACCGAGGGCTGCATGGATACGGCCGCATCGAGTCGCGCGGTCAACCGCGAGACGAGGGAGTGAACCTCGGACGGCCCCCACTCGCCAGTCGGAAGCGTCTGTCGCATCTGCTCGTGCACCAGAGCGAGCGTCTCTCCCAGGCGCTCGGACTCCCCGGCGAAGTCGCCGCCGGCCTCCCTGGCCCGGACCGCATCGTCTTGAAGGGCCCGCACGCTCGTGCGCGCGGTGTCCCAGCCGTCGGTCGCCGAGCGCTGGAACACGCCGATCATCGCGAG
>JBKBNW010000209.1:0-3301 GCA_046295115.1 Demequina sp. | reverse complement strand
TTCCAGATGGTCCTCGGCTGCATGATGGTCGCCGGTGTGGGCTCCGGCGCCCTCGTCGCCGCGCTTCCCGCCGCGGCGGCAGCCGCCGCACCGCCCCAGCACACCGGAGTCGCGACCGGCCTGACCAACACCACCAAGACCATCGGCGGCGCATTCGCCTCTGCCGCCTTCGCGATCGCGCTGTCGACCGGCGTCGCCGTGAGCGCCACCGGCGCGGCCTCCACCGCCGGGTCGATGTCCGGCTACATCACCGTGTGGGCCATCTGCGGAGGCACTGCGCTGGTCGCGATGGCGTTCCTGTTCGCCGTGCCCAAGGTCGCCTTCTCCTCAAGCGCCGATGCGCTGGTCGCCGAGGCCGGCGTGCCCGGCGCTGGCATCCCCTTCCCCGGGCCCACGAGCACGGGCGGTGCGGACACGCACCCCACCACCGAGGAAGGCGAGCGATGAGAAGAGCCAAGCGCGCATCGGCCGCACGAAAGGCCGCCCCCACCCCTCAGGCGCTGAGGGCCGCCGAGCACCTCGCGCGGCTGGTGCGGATCCCCACCGTGACCCCGCCGCCTGGCCCGCTGTCGCCAGCGGACCAGGAGCTATTCGCGCGCTACCGCGCCGAGCTCGAGGCGCTCTACCCGCGGGTGTTTGCCGTCGCGCAGGTCGAGACCGCCGGGCGCGCGGGGCTGCTGCTGCGCGTGGCGGGGCAGTTCGCGGAGCGGCCGGTGCTGTTGATGGCGCACCAGGACGTGGTGCCGGTACCCACCGATTGGGCAGCCGAGGGCTGGGAACACCCGCCGTTCGACGGGGTCATCGCCGACGGGCGCGTGCATGGGCGCGGGACGCTCGACGACAAGGGCGCGATGGTGGTCGCCCTCGAGGCGCTCGAGTCGCTGCTCGCGTCCGGGTGGTCGCCACTGCGGGACCTGTACCTGTTCTTCGGAGGCGACGAGGAGTCCCACGGCGACTCTGCGGTTCAGGCCGTGCGGCTGCTCGAGGAGCGCGGGGTCGAGCCGTGGATGGTGCTCGACGAGGGCGGCGCGGTCGCGACCGAGGCGTTCCCGACGCTGCGCAAGCCCATGGCCGTGATCGGCGCCTCCGAGAAGGGGATCATGACGCTGCGGCTCAGCGTCGAGAGCCTGGGCGGCCACGCGTCGACCCCGCCGCGACAGTCAGCGCCCGGCATCCTGGCGCGCGCGCTGGTCGCGATCGAGGACAACCCGTTCCCGGCGGCGGTTCACGACGTCAGCATTGAGATGCTCGAGGGAGTGGCGCCTCACGTCGCCCGGCCGATGCGCGGGCTGCTCAGGCGCGCGGGTCGCCGGCGCGCGGTGCTGGGTCGGGTCATGCCGCACCTGAGCCCCGAGCTCGCCGCGATGGTGCGCACCACCGCGGCGATCACCCAGCTCGAGGGCAGCCCCGCGCAGAACGTGCTGGCTACCCGGGCCACGGCCGTCATCAACGTGCGCGTGGCGGTGGGTTCGACGTGCGCCGAGGCGCGAGCGCACCTGGTGACCGCGATCGACGACCCGCGTGTGGGTGTCGACGTGCTCGAGGCGAGCGAGCCGTCGCCCGTGTCTCCTACCGGGGACGACGCCCGGTGGCGCGCACTCGGGGCGGCGGTGGCCGCCTCGTATCCGGACGCGGTGACGGTGCCGTACATCATGCTCGCGGCCTCGGACGCGCGGCACGTCGCCCGCATCTCGCCCGCGGTGTATCGCTTCTCGCCGCTCGCGATGGACAGGGCGCAGCGTGAGGCGGTCCACGGGCCCAACGAGAACGTCGAGATCTCCGCGCTGGGGGCGGGCGTCGACTTCTACCGCGCGCTGCTGACGGGGGACGCGTTGGGCCCGTCTCATGCGGGCTAGCCCCGCTGCGCTGAATTAACCTCAACCTCGTGACTATGCGACCCCCCGCGGCCGATGCCCCGACCGCCGCCGCGCTGCGTGCGGACCTCGAGGCCTGGACCGTCGACGCGGTGAGCGCGCTGGTGGGAGACCGCGCGTTCCGGGCGCTCGGGCGCGAGCAGGTGGTCCCCGCCCGCATCGAGGCCCGCGCCGCTGGCGACTCGCCCGCGGCCGTGCTCACGCGACTGTTCATGCTCGGCGACGAGGTCTCCCGCGCCCATGCCGAGACGGCGCTCACGCACGTGGGAGTGCGCGGCGCCGAGCGCATCGGCCTGCTGGAGGCGGCGGGCGCGCAGCCCGGCGACGCGGTGCGGGCAGTCGTGGACCTGCGCCCGTATGCCGCGATGGCGGAGGGTGGGCAGGTCGACTGGTGGATCTGCTCCGACCAGGGCGAGGCCGTCACGGCTCGCGCAGTGGGACAGGACCACGTGCTCGGGCTGGGGGGCGCCTCCACCACGCTGGCGTCGGTGACCATGCGCACGCCTCGCCGGCGCGTGCTCGACATCGGCACCGGTTGCGGCATCCAGGCGATGCACGCCTCGCTCCACGCCGATGCTGTGGTGGCGACCGATATCTCGACGCGCGCCCTGGCATACGCGCGGTTCAACGAGACCGTCAATGCGCAGGCGCTCGGCGGTCAGGGGGGCTCGCACCGCGCCACCTCACACCGTGCGTGGGACCTGCGCGAGGGGTCGATGCTCGAGCCGGTCGCGGGAGAGGCCTTCGACCTCGTGGTGTCGAACCCGCCCTTCGTGATCACGCCGCCCGGCGCGCCCACGTACGAATACCGCCACGGCGGGGCCGCGGGGGATGGCGTGACCGCCGGGCTGATCCGCGACGTGGGCACGGTGCTCGAGCCCGGGGGAGTGGCGCAACTGCTCGGCAACTGGGAGATCCGCGGGGACGGTGGCGCGGGCGACTGGCGCGACCGCATCGGGCAGTGGCTCGACGCTGCCCCGGTGCCGCTCGACGCGTGGATCGTCCAGCGCGACGCGCTCGACGCCGCCGAGTACGCCGAGACCTGGCTGCGCGACGGCGGCGTGACGGTCGATCGTGATGCGGCGTTGTGGTCCAGCGCCTACGAGGCGTACCTGCGCGCGTTCGACGAGGGCGGGGTGGAGGCGATTGGGTTTGGCCTGGTGGTGCTGCGTCGGCCGCAGACGGGGTCGCCGTCGCTGCGCCGCTTCGAGGAGCACGAGGGCGCGCTGGCCATGCCGCTCGGGCCTACGTTGGCGGGTGCGCTCGAGGCTCACGACTGGCTGGCGTCGGCGTCCGATGCTGCGGTCTTGGACACGGCGTTCACGGTCGCGCCCGACGTCACCAAAGAGACTCACGGCCGGCCCCTCGAGGCTCACCCCGAGCACATTCTGCTGCGGCAGGGCGGCGGGTTTGGGAGGGTGATCAAG
>JBKBNW010000208.1:0-3313 GCA_046295115.1 Demequina sp. | reverse complement strand
GGATCCACGTTGGCGACGCCGGCAAGGACTGAGACGATGCGCTCCCGTTCGGCTTGAGCACGCAGGTGAGCGGACTCAGCGGCCGAGGCTACTTCGAGCAACGCGTCGTAGTGAGCGCGGGCATCCTGCTCCGCCCGCAGCGCACGGTCGAGGTCACTCTCGGGACGCACCAGCGCCTCGAGCTCGCGTTCGAGAGCGGCAACCGCCTGACGGGCCCGGTTCACGTCGAGGGCGGCAAACTCGGTCGCGGCCACCTCCTCGAGGGTGCGACGCCGGTCCAGCAGCGCCTGACGCGCGCGGTCGGCGGCGTCGACCTCCGCTCCGCGTGCCTCGCTTTCGCGGCGCGCATTCGCCAGCCGCTCCTGAAGAGTCTCGACCTTCGCATCGTTCGTGCCGCCCAGGACCCAGGTGGCACGATCGTCGACGCGGTGGCGGTCGTTCTTCTCATAGCGATGAGCCGAGCGCTTGAACAGGCCCGCGCGGGTGACGCCACGAGTCACGCCGGCGAGGGCGTCGGCGTCGTCCACGCACGCGACGTCGAAGTCGCGGCCGATGCGCCGGTTGAGATAGGCAGCGAACGGACCATCCGCGACAGCGATCTTGTGCACCACAGAGCTGGGCTCTGGCACGCGCGGCGGCGACTCGACGTCGAGCGGCACCTCCTCGAGCACGAGCCGCACCCCGAGGTGCCTGCCGTCGACCACCCGACGCACGGCGGCCATGGTGTCCGCGCGCACCAGCATCGCGGTGGACAGTGGAGAGAGCACGCGCTCGATCGCACCGGTCCACTCACGGTGCTCGTCCCGCACGTCGATGAGTTCTCCCGCGAACGGCAGTGCCGCCTCGGGGACCCCCACCTCTGTCGCGATGACCTCGCGCAGCGCGAGCAGGGTCGCGTCCATGTTCGAGCGACGGTGGCGCAGTGCCTCGAGTTCCGTCGTCAACTGCTCGACCGTGCGCCGCGCGGCGGCATGCGCATCTTGAAGGGAATACGAGACGGGCTGCGGCGGCGGAGTGTCGAGTTCACGCCTCGCGGCCACCGCGAGCTCGGCGAACTCCGCGGCCGATGCGGGCACGTCGATGCCCGTCGCGAGCAGTCGTGCCGCAAAGCGGCCGTGGGCTCTCTCTACCTCGACGACGCGACTCTGAGCGTCCTGGATGCGCGCACGCAGCTGCGTCGCCTCGGTGCCTCCCACGCGAGCCGCCGCCATGCGGGCCGCATCCCACTCGCTGTGGCCCTCGTTCGCTGAGGCCCTTGCACGTTGCCACTCCTGGTTCGTAATCGCGACGGTGACCTCGGCGTCGTGCAACGCCTGTTCTGCGAGGTCGTGCTTGACACTGTCGGCGTACGGCTGGACCAAGTCGCCCAAGCGCTCTGCCTCGTGTGCAACCGCCGCGGCTTCCTCGTACTCGGCGCCCGCATCGGCCGCCAAGCGCAGCTGGTCGCGCTGGTGCCGAAGGTCGACCACATGCTCATAGGCCTCGCGCAGTTCCCCGAACTGCTCCACGGCGTTGTCGGAGCGCTCGAATGTGCGCGGCTCGTCCAGCATGAACTGCCTGAAGAGGCTGTCCAGCGTGCCGAGGTTCTTCGCCGCCTGGGTCTTATGAAGCAGCTTGAGCGCGTTGTCGCTCGAGATGCCGAGCAGGGTGCGCAGCCGTGCGTAGAACGCACCGTGCGAACCCGCTGACGTGACGGTCACCGGATTCATCACTGCCTTGAGGCGGCGCACCTCGATGCCACTCGCCGCGAAGTCGACAAAATCGGGCAGCTGCTCACGGCCACGGGTGATGACGCACGCATCGGACAGGGCCTTCCTGTCGGTCCCCGTGCCCCGCGCGTGGAACAGCCGTACGAGAGTGACCGGTTCGGAGACGCGGTCTTCGAATCGCAGCAGGATGCCGGACCACGTGGTCTTCGCGCGCACGTAGGACGCGACGGTGCGGTCCTCGAGCTCGTCGGCCTCCTTGCTCCACGCGCCACGCACGTAGCTCATCAGGCTACGGTCCGCGCGGCCCCCGGCCTGGTCGAGCGCGGCGGCATTGAACGTGATCCACTTGTCTGGCGTCAACACTGCGGCAATCGCGTCGAGCACGGACGATTTTCCCGATCCGGACGCTCCTGTGAAGAGGTGCCCCTCCCTCGCGACGTCGACCGTGTGGTGACCATCGAAGGTGCCCCAGTTGACCATCTCAATGCGCGCCAGCCGCCACTGCGGGTGCTGGTCGATGCCCAGGTCGAGTTCGAGCGTCATCGCAGTTCCTCGTCTCGAGCCGTCTCAAAGGCGGCTCGGAGCTCACGCACGCGGTCTGCGTCCACGAGCAGACGGACCACCGGCGAGATCTCCGCACGGCCCTCTTCGACCGTGTGCAGCACGCGTAGGCGGCCCACCATCTTTGCCCACGATGAGTTGAGCCTGCGCGCAAAGTCGGCCTCGTCCCGATCGGCAGCTCGGAACACCTGCAGCTCCTCGTACAGTTCGTCCTGACCCACGATCACCCGGCCGTGGCCTTCGTCGTGGATGAGGCGTTGACGCAGCGCAAGGAGCATCACGGTATCGAGGTAGGTAAGTGCCTCAGATCGCACGGCCACAGGCGCATCGTTCCCTTCCCCCGCGACCGCGCGCACGAACGCGACCTCGGCATCCGCATCGAGCACGAGGTCGAGGAAGAGGTCGTGGAGTCGTGAGCGGATCTCGGGCTCGTCGGCAAGCAGCGCAGACCAGGTCCCCGGTTCGCGGTCCCGAGAAACATAGGGGCCTCGCACGAGCGCCAGGAGGGCACGCCGCGCCCCATCGACCAGCGTGCCCGTGTCGCCGGGCCACAGTCGCGGGCGCGCGTCGAGGGCCTCAGCGGCAGACGCAAGGTCCGGCTCAGCGTCGTGCGTATCCCTGCTCAAGAGATCCTCCTGGAGAAGACGTGACGGGTTACGTGGGCCTGACGCGACCTGCCGTCCGCACCCTGCCAGGTGAGTATCTCGGGGTCCGCGTCATCGTCGACCATGCCATAGCGAGAGGCGAGCGCGAGCAGACCCACGATGCTGGCGACTCCTTGGGTGGCGGGGAACGAGGCGAGTACCTCACCCACGCTCACCCGTGAATCGGCTCCCCTGTGGTTCCGTGCCCATTCCACCGCCTCGTTGACGTTGGCGTTCAGTTCGTCAAAGTCGATCTCGGTGGCGCGCGCGAGCTCGCGCAGCGCCTCGAGGTCGGCGACGGCTCCAGCGTGGGACACGATCTCGCGCGGCGCTTCCACGTCGGAGGGGTCGTGGAGAGTCAGCGCGCCAGCACTGCGGATCGCAACGTGAGTGAGCTGC
>JBKBNW010000207.1:0-3388 GCA_046295115.1 Demequina sp. | reverse complement strand
GGGAGCCAGATCCCCACGAACCCGTTGTCGAAGGTCGTCATGGTCTCGTCGACGAGCACCTCGCCTGTCGCGGCGTCGGTCACGACCACGTCGATCTGCTCACCCCGCATCTCTCCCACGCACGTGGTGAGCGAGTGGAAGTAGCACTCGTGGGTTGCGTCAATGTAGGGCGCGAAGGACACGTAGAACGCATCGTCGGGCATCGGGAGCGAGGTTTCGGTGCCGGCGGCATCGGTGAGCAGCAACTCGTCGGGGCGGACGGACGCCATGAAGGCATCCGTGCGGTCGCTGAGCGCCGTCGCGTCGAGCGTGTCGACGACCGTGCGAGCGTCGAGGCCGTCAAGCCCCTCCGGCGCGAGCATGGTGTCCGCCACGGCGTTGACGGGCGCCGACGATGGCGTGGACGCCGGGGCCTCGGCCTGAGAAGTCGGGGCTACCTCAGGCGTCGAGGCACAGGCGGACACCCCGAGGGTAATGGCTGCCGCAGCGGCGATGATCGCGACGGTGCGGCGGGTGGTGCGGGTGGTGAGGGAAAGCGTGCTTGGCATAATCAGTCCTTCTGTCGAAAATGAAAGTGAGTGAGCTGCTCGGCCCGAATAGCAACGGGCCGCGACTTAAGCGCAAGCGCGACTGCGGGTAGATTCCCGGCGCACTCGCACACCGCTCACGTCCGACAGATACAGAGCACCTCAAGCCGCGGTGTCGATGGTCGCTCGACTATCCGCGGTGCCCACTGATATGCGCGCGGAGGAATCCTGGCCTGCCACGAGATGGGCGCTTCGCGTCGCACCGCCATCAGTACGGCGACCACGAGCATCATGAGGCAGGCGGCTATCGCGCCCTGGTCGTGCTCGCCGCAGTGGGCGCAACCCTGCGCGGAATCGGAGACATCCGCGACGGCGTGAATACTCCCAGAAGCCACCGGGGCGTCAGGAGCGGTCGTGTGCAGGGAGCCAAACGCAAGCGCCGTCGCGATCGCGATGAGGCCGATGAGCGCGATCATCCGCACCGAGACCGCGCTGCGGCGACGGCGTGCGGAGACGAATCGCTGGACCATTGCGCGCCATGGTAAGCCGATAGTCGGGCACCAGCCCCGGGACGATGGACCCATCGGACCGCAGGCGCCCCCGCATTCGGTTGGGGCCCGTCGTAGGAACCTCAGGACTCCTTTTCGAGGCTGCACGCGTCCTGTAGGAAGCTCAGGACTCATCACCTCGCGAGAGGCCGGTCAACGATCGATGTCTCCCCCACCGCCATCTCGACCTTCCCACCAGTCAGGGCCGCCACGTCAGCCTCCAACACCGGGACCAGCTCGGGCGCGACGTGTACCGACAAGCGCGCCATCGCGCCGTACTGAACATCGTCGAGCACCGCCCCGTGCGCCTCCGCCCACTGGTGCAAGTACGCCACGATGCGACCGGACTCGGCCTGGGGAGCATCGGCCGTCATCTGGGTGAGGTGGACGCGTTCGACGAGGCGAGCGCGATCGAGCGCGCCAGTCACAGCGCCGCCATAGGCACGCACCAGTCCCCCGGCGCCCAGCAGCGTGCCGCCGAACCAGCGGGTCACGACCGCGACCACGTCCGTCAGGTCGCGGTGGCGCAAGACCTCGAGCATGGGCGCGCCGGCGGTGCCGGCGGGCTCGCCGTCATCGTTGGAGCGCTGGCGGTCGGCATGAGGCCCGACAATCAGCGCCACGCAATGATGCCGCGCATCCCAGTGTTCCTTGCGCACCCGGGCGACCACCGCATCGGCCGCATCGATGCTTGATGCCGGCTCGAGCCGGGCGAGGAATATGGACTTCTTGACCTCGAGACGATGCTCGACCGGGGCCGCGATGGTCGAGGGCAGCGGGCGGGAGGTCACCCTCGCAGGTTATCGCCGCCCACGACGTGTCACCTTCGGCGCCGTGCCGGACACTAAGGGTCATGAGTCGCGCTGACACGCCGGAAGCCGAGCTCTGGCGGCGCGCTCAAGCGGGCGACGGCGAGGCACTTGGGTGCATCTTCGACCTTCACCAGCAGCGCGTTTACGGGCTCGCGCTGAGGACACTGCGGGACGTGCACGCGGCCGAAGACGCGACCGCGACGGCCTTCCTCGAGCTGTGGCGACGTCGCGCGAGCGTACGCGAGGTCGACGGCAGTGTGCTCCCGTGGCTGCTGGTCACTACGGGGAATACCTGCCGAAACGTCGCTCGATCGGCCCGGCGGTATCGCGCGCTGATCGCCAAGTTGCCACGCGGCGACGCTGCCGCATCGGCCGCCGACGATGCCTCCCACGAGGCCGGCGACCTGTGGGAGCGCCTCGACCCGCGCATCGGCGATGCCCTGCGTGCGCTGCCGCGGGACACGTTGGGACTGTTCGTACTCACGGCACTTGAGGGCTACTCGATCGCCGATGCGGCGGCGACGGTCGGGACCACGCCCGATGCGGCCAAGCAGCGACTTTCGCGGGCGCGGGCTCGGCTGCGACACGACCTGCACGACCTTCGTCCGACCGCCCGTGAGGAGGCCCGCCATGACTGACACCCTCGACCCCGTCTTCGCCGCGGCAGTGAGGCGCGAGTTGGTACTTGCGGCCGATGCGGCAGCGGGCCGCGCGCCCGCGCGGAGGTTTGGCACGCATCGGCCGTGGATAGTGGGCGGGCTCACGGTCGCCCTGGTGGCGGGCGCGGGGGTGGCCACCGCAGTGATCGCAGGCACACCCGGTGGCGAGATTGTCACTCCGCTAGGTGAGCCGCGGACGACCGCGACACACGGGACGGGCACGCTCGACCTTGGGACCGTTCCGAAAGACGCGACTGCAATTGAGTACAGCTTCGAGTGCGTGACGCCTGGGCATTTTGAGATCGAGGACTCGGGGAGCACGGTCTGCAGCAACGTCAACGCGAGCCAACGGGATCGCACTATGTGGGGCCAGATAGAACTCTCGGCCGCGCCTGCCGGAGTGATCCACGTCCAGGCCGGCGACGATGCCGGGTGGTCACTGACCGCGCGCTACGTGTCGACCGACCCGGTGCCGCTCGCGGTGAATGAGAACGGCGAGACGTATGGCACCGATGCGTACGATGCCCGGCCAGACCTGATCTCTGCGTATGCGACGAACGGCCGCGAGGGCTACATCCGCCGTGCGGAACTCGACTCCGTGCACGGGCCGAGGCCCACCTCCCCTGCTCACGCGCTGCGAATGCAGGCCACTCCTCCTCCCCGACCCGAGACGATCCCGGTCTATGAGAGCGACGGCGTCACGGTGATTGGCGAGTTCCCGGTGGGTTGAGCCACGCGCCAGGAGTACTGACGTTCCTACAGGAGGACGCCGAGCCCGAAAAAGAGTCGTGAGGTTCCTAGTTCGAGGGGGCGAGGGGGCGAGGGCGGGGCGGGGCGGGGGC
>JBKBNW010000206.1:0-3541 GCA_046295115.1 Demequina sp. | reverse complement strand
TGGTCCAGCTGCACGCCGATCACGGGGTAGGTCGCGACGCCGGTCTCGATGAGTTGTTCGGCCGTGCGCTGCGCCTGGTTGGACGGAATCGCGAAGCCCAGGCCCACCGATCCGGCCCCGGTGCCCCTGGTCGCTCCGGGCAGGGCGGCGATGGCGGAGTTGACGCCAATGACCTCACCCTGCCCGTTGAGCAGCGGCCCTCCGGAGTTTCCCGGGTTGATGGCAGCGTCGGTCTGAATGGCGTCGATGAACGCCCTGCCGCCGGCGTCGCCCGCAGTCACTGGCCTGTGGATGGCCGACACGATGCCGGTGGTGACGGTGCTTTCGAGGCCCAGCGGGGAGCCGACCGCGATGGTGGGGTCACCGACCAGCACCTCGGACGAGTCGGCAAAAACTAAGGGAGTGAGGCCGTCCGCGTTCACCTGCAGGACCGCCAGGTCGTAGTCCGCGGTAGCTCCCACGAGTTCCGCACCCAGTTCCGAACCGTCGGAGAAGATGATCGTGATGGACTCCGCGCCCTCGACCACGTGGTTGTTGGTGAGCACGTACCCGTCCTCGCGGATCACGAACCCCGACCCGGTCGACTCGCCCCCACCGCCGACTCTCGCCTCGATTGACACCACGGAGGGCATGATCGACGCCGCGACCACCGCAACCGAATCCGCCGGCCGGTCCACGGGCTCTCCCGAGGCCAACTGCATGGTGGGGGTCGACGAACCCCACTCGTCGTAGGCCCAGGCGCCACCGAACCCGGCTCCGGCGCCGATGACGAGCGCGCCGACGACCACGCCGGTGACGGTGCGCTTGCGCAGGCGCCCCACGGGCGGCTTGGGCAATGGGGTGACGGGAGGCGGCGTGTAGCCACTGGCGTCGTGCGCGGGCGCGGAGGTGTACATGACCCCGTCCGCCCCGGGTGCGTAGGGCGAGCGCTCGGCCGATGCGGGGGCCGCCTCACCCCCGGGGTGCGCCTCGGTGCGGTCGGGCTGCGCGCCCTCCTGCGAAGGGCTTGGTCCGGGGGCAGTCTCGCCAGCGGCAGCGGGGTCGTGCTCAGAGTCCGCGCCGGGGGGCGCGAAGCGATAGTCAGTCATCGTTGCTCTTTCATCTGTCTGGTGTGGCGAAGGCGGTGAACCCTTTGAGACCGGCGGCCACGCGATCGACGAAGCCGGGGTCGGACTGGGCGGGGAAGCATGCGGCAACGGCCTCGAGCGTCGCGAGGGCGCAGGTGCAGGTCGCGGAGATCACCACGTCGCCCGTCTGCCACACGAGCTGGCGCGGGTCCTCGCTGACGATGTAGGCACGCGTATGGCCAAGGTCCACCCACGCGAAGCGCTCAGAGAACGACGCCGATAACCGGCCGTGCTGTTCGGTGATGACGATGGGCTCGAGGTTCGCGAGGATGGTTGCCACCAGCACATTCTCGCCAGAGGGCGAGCGCAGCACCGCACCCTCGACCGGCTTGAGGCCGGTGGCCTCCCAGTCCGGGTGGACCCAGGAGCGCAGGGCGTCGCCGCCGCGCATGGTGCGCGCCTCCATGTAGGTCACCTCGCTGCCGGCCGCGATGGTGTGCGTCGCGGCGCCAGTGTCCTCCGCGAACTCGAGGGACACTTCGTCTGGAGCACCCGCCAGGTATGCGGAACCCACGCCCGCGCTTACGGCGACAACCATGACCAGCGCGACGAGCATCGGCCGCCGGTCGCGAGGGCGCGCGGCACGCGCCTGGTGGCGGGACTCGCCCTTGGCGATCTCCGCCATCCGGTCGCGGTCCAGCAGCTGCTGGGTGAACGTCATATCGATGCCGGCGGAGGAGGTCTGAAGGGCCTCCCGGGCCCGACGCAGGTCGTCCCAGCGCATGCGGCAGTCGGGGCACTTCTCCAGGTGGCTCATCGCCTGGCATGCGCGGGCAGCGCTTAAGCGGTTATCGAGAAGGTCGTGTACGTCGTCGCCGAGGTGCTGTTCACTCACACGCCACCTCGCACCGGCGCGCGGTGAGCCAAAGACTCACGTAACTTCGCACGGGCGCGAGACAGTCGGGAGCGGACGGTACCCATCTTGATGCCGAGTGTGGCGGCGATCTCCTCATACGACAGTCCCTCGATGTCGCTCAGCACGACCGCGGCCCGGTACTCGGGCTGCAGGTCGGCCAGCGCGGCGACGATGTCGTCGCCGAGGTGGGACATATCGAACGCGTCCTCCGGCTGGCCTGAACGCTCGTGGCGGTCAAAGCTGTCGGAGGTGGGGACGGCGGCATCGTCATCGGCCATGAAGTCGAACCGGATGCGCTTCTTGCGGCGCATGCGGTCCAGGAACAGATTCGTGGTGATGCGGTGCAGCCAGCCCTCGAACGTGCCCGGCTTGTACTGCGACAGCGAGTTGAACACGCGGATGAACACATCCTGCGTGAGGTCCTCGGCGTCGTGCTGGTTGCCGGTGAGGTGATAGGCGAGCCGGTAGACCCGGCCAGAGTGCTCCTCGACAATGCGTTCCCACGTAAGTTCGGGGTTCGCAGTCTCGGCCGTGAAGGGGGTCGCGTCGGGCGCGGTGTGCGTCATCAGTTCTCCCTCCTTCACGGTCTGGCAACGGATACCTACACCCCTATGTTCCCATGGATCCGACAGCGGGGCATCGGTGTCAGCCCCAATGTGACGGATACCATTCGGTACATGACTACCGATGCGGCGAACTGGGCCTACTGCGAGGACTTTGTCCCCGAGGACGCCGTCCTGCTTGAGGCCCGCGATACTGCGGACCAATTGGGGTGCGTGCCAGTGCACCCCGGCGCGGGGCGGGTGCTGCAGCTGTTGGCGCGCATCTCGGGCGCGAAGTCGGCGGTCGAGATCGGCACCGGGGCGGGCGTGTCCACGACCTACCTGCTGCGCGGCATGGGCGACGCCGGGGTGGTCACCACGATCGACGTCGAGCCCGAGCACCACAAGGCAGCTCGCAAGACCCTGGCTGCAGGCGGCTTCGCTGCGCAGCGCGCACGGCTCATTACCGGTCGCGCGCTGGACGTGTTGCCGCGCCTCACCGACGGCGGCTACGACATGGTGCTGATCGACGCGCGCAAGGTGGAGTACCCCCAGTACCTCGACGAATCGCTGCGGCTGCTGCGGGTGGGCGGCATCCTGATCGTCGACAACTCGCTGTGGCACGGCCGCGTCCCCGATCCCGCACAGCGGGACGAGGAGACCACGGCGGTGCGCCAGACCCTCAAGATGGTGCGTCAGAACGAGTCGCTCGAGCCCATGCTGCTGCCGACCGGAGACGGCCTGCTGGTCGCGGTCAAGCACGCGGCCTGAGCCGCGGGGTGCGCGGCCTGCACCATGCGGGCGCAGGCGCGAGTGGTGCTACTGAAGAGCGCCGGCCAAGGCATCGCGCAACTGCGCGACCTCGTCGGCGTTGATCTCGACTACGAGACGGCCGCCACCTTCGAGAGGTACGCGCATCACATACCCGCGACCTTCCTTCACGACCTCCATGGGGCCGTCGCCGGTACGGGGCTTCATCGCAGCCATATGTGATTCTCCTCGGGGATTCGCGCCAA
>JBKBNW010000205.1:0-3594 GCA_046295115.1 Demequina sp. | reverse complement strand
ACGATCACGAACCGCCACGGCTGGCTGTTCAGCTGCGAGGGCGCGCGGCCCGCGACCTCCATGAGTAGCCGCTGATGCTCCTCCGAGACCGGGTCGGGCAGGAACGCCCCATTGGTCGTCTTGCGGCGACGAACTACGTCAAGGACCTCCATCAGTGCCTCCTCCAGGCGATGATCAGCGCCGCCAGGAACGACGGCGCCGCCAGGCTCGCGACGGTCGCGTGGCGGCGCAGCCTTCCGCCGGCATACGGCAGCGCCGCGAGCGGGCCGGCGGCGAGTAGCAACGGGAGACCGGCCGGCCGGCGCTCCAGGGCGCTGGCCGCGAGCGCGGTCGCCGTCAACGAACCGGTGACGATAAACAAGCCATGGTGGACCCAGCGGATGCGGCGGTTGTCGATCACACCGGTTGCCACCGCGGTGCCGAAGGCGGCGTTGGTGGCGTAACTCGCGGCGGCCATCGTGACCAGGCGGCGGGTCGCGCGGCCGGCTGGGTTGTGGCTCATGCGTCGACTCTGTCATGGGTGAGCAACAGCCGCTGGGGGAACATCGGCGTGACCTGCCATCCTGGTGGCACCAGCGTGCGCAGCTCCGCGGGCCGGTAGCTGCGGCGAATGGACAGCAGCCCGTCCTGGTGGACAAACGACCCACGTGAGAGCGGGAGCGTCGCCGCTGCGTAGAGACGATAGCCGCCGCGACCCCGCGTCAGGTCGTTGTGGATGACCAGGTGACGGGATAGCGCGACGCTGTCCTCAAGCAGTGAGTCAAGCTCCGGCGCACGGAGGTGGTGGAGAAGGTGGTTCGAGAACACCATGTCGAATCGGTCACCCCGGGCGACCAGGTCCGCGCTCGACGCCTGCTCGAAGTGGACATCCGCAGCGGGCCGCGTGCTGACATGGCGGAACGCACGTGCGTCCGGATCGATCGCCGTGATCGCCAAGGACAGCCCATCGCGAGCAGCCCAGCGGGCCAGGGCCCGCGGGATGTCCCCGCCGCCAAAGCCGATGTCTAGCGCCGTCGTCGGAGTGTGGGGATCGAGGCGCGGCCGAATCCTCTCCCGGTAGATGCGCCGCCAGCCCGAGACGAGCCGGTTGACGGTGGAGAACTGCCGGTACGTGCGCTCGAGCCGGTGAGGGTCGCAGTCGGCCGCGTCCATCAATTCACGCGACTCGGTGTCGCGACGGGACATCGCCGCGGACCTCAACTCGTCACCCGCCGTGTGAAGAGCGCAGATTCGACGGTGAGTCCGGGCCCGAATGCCATCGCGGCGACCCGCTCCGGTGCCGGGGGCGTCGCGGCGTGTTGTGCGGTCGCGTGGAGGTGGTCCCGCAAGATGAACAGGACCGTGGCGCTCGACATGTTGCCGTAGTCGCGCAGCACTCCTCGCGAGGGCGACATCTGCTCCTCGGAAAGCCCGAGCGCGCCCTGCACGCGGTCCAGGATTGCGCGCCCGCCGGGATGCACCGCCCATCGCTCTACATGCGACCATTCGGTGGCCGTTGCCGCCGCAAGCCGGTTTCGCAGGGGTGACAGTGCGCCCACGATCTGCTTCTCGATAATGCGCGGCACGTAGCGGGACAACACCATCTCGAACCCGAGGTCGCCGATGGTCCATGCCATGTCGTCCTCGCCGCCATCAGTGAGGACGGTCTCTTGTGCGTCGATGTCCAGCACCGTCGAGCCGGAAGGCGCGGGCCGCGCCGAGATGACGGCCGCTGCCGCGCCGTCGGCGAAGACCGACGAGGCGACGATCGTGTCCGGGTCATTCGACGAGCGGACGTGCAACGTGCACAGCTCGACACACACGACGAGCACCACCGCGTTCGGCTCGGCCACGCAGGTCGAGACCGCTGCGCGCAGGGCCGGGAACGCCCCGTAGCACCCCATGAACCCGATGTGGAGGCGTCGGGTAGAGGGGGCGAGGCCGAGCTCGCGGACGAGGACGTAGTCGGGCCCGGGTGCGAAGAAGCCGGTACACGACACGGTGATGACGTGGGTGATGTCGGAGCGCTCGAGGCCTGGCGCCTGTTCGATCGCTCGCGCTGCCGCCTCCGTCAGCAGCGGCCGCACCTCCCGCGTGTACGCGGCGTTGCGGGCCCCGGTGGACGGGGCGAGGATCGTCTCGGACTGTGCGTCGTAGAACTCTGCCGTACCGGAGCTCACGCCCGCGAGCTCGCTCACGACGGTGTGGCGACGCTCGATGGCCGAGCCGTCAAAGACGGAGCCGACCAGCCGGCGCGCAAGGCGTGAGAGGTCGGGCTGGCTGAGGAACAGGTCGCGGACGGCGCCTTGTTCGATCACCGTCGCCGGCACTGCAGTGGCGATCGATCGCACGCTGACGGCAGGTGCCCGCGCGCCAGTGGTGACCATATCCCTGATCCTCCGATCGAGTGCCGCTGGCTCAGCCTAAGCATGTGTGCTGGTCAGTGTCACTGTGGACCAGACACCCCGGGGCGCGGAGAGCGTGCGACGGCCTCGACGTCAGTTACGCAATTGACGCGTTTCGTAAATCCAGTTTAGGGTGGCTGTGCTTCCTCCAGTCATCCCAGTGAAAGGCCACACATGACCGTCCTGCGCCCAGCCGCAATCGCGACAGCCGCCGTCGCTCTGGTTGCCCTCAGCGCGTGCGCGGTCGCCGATGGCGACGCCGCCCCCACGGCGAGCGCCACGGACCGACCGTCCGCCGTGGCCGACGGCACCTTCACCTTGTATGCGGGGCGTGACCAGGAACTCATCGACCCCCTCATCGAGCAGTTCGAGGCCGAGACGGGCATCAGCGTCGACGTGCGCTACGCCGGCAGCACCGAGCTCGCCGCGCTGCTCCTCGAAGAGGGGGATGCGTCGCCCGCGGGCGTGTTCCTCTCGCAAGACGCAGGCGCATTGGGCGCTGTCAGCAAGGCGAACATGTTCGCGACCCTGCCGCAGGCGGTCACCGAGACGGTCCCGGCGGGTTTCACGTCGACCGACGGCTCGTGGGTGGGAGTCACCGGCCGCGCACGAGTGATCATTTATGACGGCGAGCAGCTGACGGCTGATGAGGTGCCGACCTCGGTCGCAGCACTCACCGCCGAGGAGTGGTCGTCCGAGGTGGCGATCGCGCCCTCCAACGCATCGTTCCAGTCCTTCGTCACCGCGCTGCGCGTCCTCGACGGCGAAGACGGCGCGCGTGAGTGGCTCGAGGGCATGAGCGCCAACGACGTGCAGGTGTACGCGAACAACGGCGCGATCCTGGACGCCGCGAACTCCGGCGAGATTCAGTTGGGGCTGACGAATCACTATTACTGGTTCAGGATGGCCTCCGAGGTCGGCGTGGACAATATGCGGTCACAGCTGGCCTTTCCCGATGCGGGCGACGCCGGCAGCATCGTCAATGTCACTGGGGCCGGCCTGCTGAGCGGCGCGGCGGACGATGCAGATGCGCTGGCGTTCGTCGAGTACTTGGTGTCGGAATCCGCGCAGCAGTACTTTGTGGACAACACCTTCGAGTACCCGCTGATAGACGGCGTGGCCGCGCCCGAGGGTTTGCCCGCCCTCGAGACACTGACCAACCCGGAGCTAGACCTGTCCGACCTCGACTCACTAGGCGAGACGACCGCCC
>JBKBNW010000204.1:0-3594 GCA_046295115.1 Demequina sp. | reverse complement strand
GAGCGCAACGACATGGTGCAGTACTTCGCGGAGCTGCTCGAGGGCTTTGACGTCACCAAGAACGGCTGGGTCCAGTCGTACGGCTCGCGCTGCACGCGCCCGTCTGTTCTGTGGGGCGACGTCGCCCGCTCCGAGCCGATGACGGTGCGCTGGGCCGAGTACGCGCAGTCGCTGTCGGACAAGCCCGTCAAGGGCATGCTCACGGGCCCCGTGACCATCCTCGCGTGGTCGTTCGTGCGCGACGACCAGCCGTTGGGGGACACCGCCAACCAGGTGGGCCTCGCGCTGCGCGAGGAGATCGCTGACCTCGAGGCGGCCGGCATCGGCATCATCCAGGTCGACGAGCCCGCGCTGCGGGAGCTGTTGCCGCTCAAGAAGGCCGAGCAGTCGGCCTACCTCGACTGGTCGGTCAACTCGTTCCGCCTGGCGACCTCGGGCGCGAAGGACGACACCCAGGTGCACACGCACCTGTGCTACTCCGAGTTCGGCGAGATCATCGACGCGATCGACGGCCTGAACGCCGACGTCACGTCGATCGAGGCCGCTCGCTCGCGCATGGAGGTGCTGCCCGCGATCCGCAACCACGGCTACGAGCGGCAGATCGGCCCGGGCGTGTGGGACATCCACTCGCCGCGCGTGCCCTCGACGCAGGAGGTCACTGAGTTGTTGCAGCTGGCCAAGGACTCGATCCCCGGCCGCCAGCTGTGGGTCAACCCGGACTGCGGCCTCAAGACCCGCGGCTACGAGGAGACCACCGCGACCCTCACGCACATGCTGGAGGCGACGCGCGCCGTCCGCAGCGCGTAACCGCACGCCCCAGCAACGCCGAGAAGGCCTGGTCCCCGCGAAGGGGGCCAGGCCTTCTTTGCGTAGCCGCGGCCGATGCGCGGGGAGCGCGGTTGCGTGCGCATCGGCCACTGCGCGGTTGCGTGCGCTTAGGGGGAGGAGACGTCCAGCTGGTAATAGGCGACGTCGATCCACCTGTCGAACTTGCGTCCCACCTCGCGTAGCTGGCCCACCTCGCTCCACCCCGTAGCCAGGTGGAGCGCGATCGAGGCGTCGTTCGGGAGGGCGATTAGCGAGATCGCCGAGTGCGCGTGCCCCGCCCGCAGTTGGGCGATCAGTGCGTCGTAGAGCTCCCGGCCACGGCCCCGCCCGCCGGCGCCGTGAGCCAAGTAGATCGTCGCCTCCACGGAATGGAGGTACGCGGCGCGAGGGCGGTACTGCGCGGCGTACGCGAAGCCGATCACCGACCCCTCGTCCTCCATCACCAGCCACGGCAGGTCCGACTCCTGCACGCGCGCAATGCGCGCGGCCATGTCCTCGGCTGTCACCTCGTCGTACTCGAAGGTGATCACGGTGTCCCGCACGTAGGGGTTGTACAGCGCGGCCACCGCAGCGGCGTCGGCGGGGGTGGCGTCGCGAATCATGGAGACATTGTGCCGTGGCCCGGCCGCGCGGAACGACTCTGGGCTACGACCGGGGCGAGGCCGACCTCAGGCCTCGCGAGCGAGCTCGAGCTCGTTGAGCCGGTCCCACGCCATCCGGATCAGGAATGGGTCCTCCAGCTCGAGATAGCGAAGCGTGGCGTACACCTGATAGGCATCCGCCCTCGCCCCGAGAGCTGCATCGATCGTTCCGTACCCCGCCCAGTAGTTCGCGTGCATGTCGCGGGACAGCAGGTTCGCGCCGTAGCCGAGGTCCGCCGCGGGGTCTCCGGCGCCAAAGTAGTACCACATCAGGATGCCGGCGAACTGGCCTTGGTCGGACAAGACCGCACGGGGCTCGAGGCGCCCGTGCGTCCACGTGAACTTGACCTCGCCGGAGGCTTCGACCCCTCGTGCAAACAGCGTGCGGATGGCCTCGAGGTGAAGGATGTGGCCGTCTAGCGCACCCCGGCGCGCGGCCACGTCGAGCAGCGACTCAAACTCCTCTCGCAACGCCGGCAGGCCCATACCGGTGCGCGGATTGAGCGGGGCGCCGGAGGGGCTGGCGACATGCACTTCGCGCAACGCCTGCCCGAACGGGCGCGCTGACTCGCCGTCCAGCGGCACGAACCCGGCGGTCGAGGCCGTGACCCACGGCACCAGCGTCCAGTGGTACGGGAAACCGTGGCCCGGCAGGCCGGTCGCAATCGGGTGGCTCGACGGGAACGTCCAGGCGCTCGCGGGCCCGGCGATCAGGGCCGCGGACCGCTCATAGAACTCATCCGCCTCGGCTATGCGTGGGAAGATCGCGCCGTAATCGTCACCGATGCGCATCGCGTACTGATCCTCGAGGGTGTACCGGCGCCCAAGTTCGCGGCCGGCAAGGTCGGGGAACTGCTCGTCGACGAGTTTGCGCACGGCCTCATCGGAGACGTGGATCGGGTCGGCGTCGGGCATGACGTCAGCCTAGTCGCGCACGCGTTGCGGGCCTCGGGTGATGCGTGAGAAGGAGCTCGTGACCGCTGACCGGCACCCCGGACTCGCATCACCCCGTCGCGGTGGCGGCATGATGGCGCCCAAGGTGCAAAGCGGACGTATTCTCGACCCATGCCGCGACTGCGCCGCTCGCGCCCCTCCGAGCCGGGCCTGACGCGTCGGCGCGCCGGCAAGGGCTGGTCCTACCGCGACGAACGCGGCCACCGCATCGGCGATCCGGAGGTGCTCGAACGGATCCGCGCGCTCGCGATCCCGCCCGCGTGGACGGACGTGTGGATCTGCCCATGGCCCCACGGCCACCTGCAGGCGCTCGGCACGGATGAGGCCGGACGCCGGCAGTACCTGTATCACCAGGCGTGGCGCGAGCGCCGAGACCGTGCCAAGCACGAGAGGGTGCTCGACGTCGCCGCGGGCCTGCCGGCCGCACGGGCGGTCGCCGATGCCGACGCCAGCCGCGACGACATGTCGCGCGAGCATGTGCTGGGCATCGCCTTCCGGCTGCTCGACCGCGGGCTTTTTCGTGTGGGAGGTGAGGGGTACGCGGCTGACAACGGCACGTACGGGCTCGCGACCATCCTGAGGGAGCACGCACGTGTCACCGCGGAGGGGGTGGTCTTCGACTACATCGCGAAGTCAGGCAAGCATCGTCGCGTGTTGGTGCGCGATGCCGAGGTCGAGGCCGCCATCGCCACCCTCAAGCGGCGCAGCGACGACGACCCACAGCTGCTCGCCTGGCGCGAGCCGGGCACCCCGGTGAAGTGGCGCGATATCACCAGCGACGACATCAACGGCTATCTCCAGATGGTGGTCCAGCCCAATGCGACCGCCAAGGACTTCCGCACGTGGCACGGCACGGTGATCGCCGCGCAGGCCTTCGCTCGCGCGGGCGATGCCGCGCAGATGAGCGCGACCGCACGCAAGCGGGCCGTCGCCGGGGTCATGCGGGAGGTCGCCGCGCAGCTGGGCAACACCCCCGCGGTGGCGCGCGCCTCGTATGTTGACCCCCGGGTCATCGACCTGTGGGAAGACGGCAGCTCGATCGCTCCCGTCGTGGAGGCTCTCGCCGAGCACGGTGAGGAGCTGTCGCCCGGGGCGCGGGACGCGGCGATCCAGGCTGCGCTTGAACAGTCCGTGGTCGACCTGTTGACCACGTCGCCAGTGGCGTTGGACC
>JBKBNW010000203.1:0-3617 GCA_046295115.1 Demequina sp. | reverse complement strand
GGCGCGATACGCGCCGGACCTGGTGCTGCTCGCGGGATTCATGCGCCTTGTCGGCGCGCCGAGCCTGACGCGGTTCGGGGGGCGGATCGTCAACACCCACCCCGCGCTACTGCCCTCGTATCCAGGCGCCCATGGCGTGCGCGACGCGCTCGCGGGCGGCGCGAAGGTGACCGGCTGCACCGTGATGTTGGTGGACGAAGGCGTCGACACCGGCCCGATCGTCGCGCAGGCCGCGGTCGAGGTCTGGGATGATGACACCGAGTCGAGCCTCCACGAGCGCATCAAGAGCGTCGAGCGCGGCCTCGTCGCCACCACGGTGGGACGGATGGCGCGCGAGGGATGGGCCGTGGACGGGCGACGGGTGACACTGGGCACCGTGACTGTGAACAACGAGAAGGGCGACTCATGAGCGACCGGCAGGCTGTCCGACGTGCACTGATCTCGGTGTACGACAAGACCGGCATCGAGGACTTCGCCCACGGGTTGGCCGATGCGGGCGTCGAGATCGTCTCCACCGGCTCCACCGCGGCGCGCATCGCCGATGCGGGTGTCGCCGTCACGCGCGTCGAGGACCTGACGGGCTTTCCTGAGTGCCTCGACGGTCGCGTCAAGACCCTGCACCCCACGGTGCACGCAGGCATCCTGGCCGACCGGCGCCTTGAGGCGCACCGCGCGCAACTGACGGACTTGGGCATCGAACCCTTCGACCTCGTGGCGGTGAACCTCTATCCCTTCGCCGCCACCGTCGCATCGGGCGCCGGAGAAGACGCCACCATCGAGCAGATCGACATTGGCGGGCCATCGATGGTGCGCGCGGCAGCCAAGAATCACGCCTCCGTGGCGGTGCTCGTGGACCCCTCCGGCTATGACGCGGCCCTCGAATCGGTGCGCGCCGGCGGATTCACGCTGGCCGAACGCCGCGGCCTCGCGGCGGCGGCGTTCCGCCACACCGCGGACTACGACATCCACGTGGCGTCGTGGATGACTGAGGTGGTCGCCCCGGAGGATGGCTCGACGATGCCCACCTGGGTCGCCGCGTCGTTCGACCGCCTGCAGCCCCTGCGCTATGGCGAGAACCCGCACCAGGCCGCCGCCGTCTATGTGGACCCCGGCGCGACCGGCGGTCTCGCACACGCGCGCCAGCTGCACGGCAAGGAGATGTCGTTCAACAACTACGTGGACGCGGACGCCGCGTGGCGCGCGGCCTACGATCAGTCGCCCCCCGCCGTCGCGGTCATCAAGCACGCCAACCCCTGTGGAATCGCGGTGGGAGCCGACATCGCTGAGGCCCACGCGAAGGCCCACGACACCGACCCGGTGTCCGCGTTTGGAGGGGTGATCGCGGCCAACCGCCCCCTCTCCGTGGCTGCGGCAGAGCAGATCGCGAAGATCTTCACCGAGGTCGTGGTGGCACCCGGTTACGAGCCCGGTGCCGTCGAGATTCTGCAGTCGCGCAAGAACGTGCGCGTGCTCGAGGTGGATCCGGGTGCCGTCGAGGTCGAGTGGCGGCGCATCACGGGGGGACTGCTGGCGCAGCGTGCAGACCGCATCGACGCCCCCGGCGACCCTGCCGGGGCGTGGAAGCTGGTCGCCGGTAGCGCCGCAGATGAGGCAACGCTCGCGGACCTCGAGTTCGCGTGGCGCGCGTGCCGCTCGGTGAAGTCCAACGCCATCTTGCTCGCGGCCGACGGCGCCGCCGTGGGAATCGGCATGGGCCAGGTCAACCGCGTCGACTCGTGCCGTCTCGCGGTGGAGCGGGCCGGAGCCGAGCGGGCGCGGGGATCCGTCGCGGCGTCCGATGCGTTCTTCCCCTTCGCGGATGGCCTCCAGGTCCTCGCCGATGCGGGCGTCAAGGCAGTGGTATCTCCCGGCGGTTCGGTGCGTGATGGCGAGGTCATCGACGCGGCCCACGAGGCCGGCATCACGCTGTACCACACCGGCACTCGGCACTTCTTCCACTGATGCCCCGCACCGAGCTCGCCTCTGGCCGCACCGCCGTCATCGCGCTCAGCGCGGTGGTGGCCGTCGTGGCGATCGGCGCCTTCGTCGACGTGCCGGCGGTCGTGCTCGTGCTCGCGCTGCTGGCCCTCGCGGGGGCCGTCACCCGGCTCGTGCTGCCCGCGGGTCGATCGTTCTCCGTGAGACGGCGTTACGTCGACGTAGCGCTGCTGCTGGCCTTCGCAATCGCGTTGGGATTCCTCGCCCTCACCACTCCGTTGGACTAAACCGTGCTGCCCGCGGCGCGGGCTTCTTGGACATGACAACGGCCCGGCCGCGCGAGCGACCGGGCCGTCTTCATGCGAGCCGTCAGGCCTCGACGATCTCGACTTCCTCGACCGTCTCGACGATCAGCAGGTCCTCTTCCGGGCCGAAGGCGCGGAATAGCAGGCCGGCGATCGCCGCGCCGAGCAGCGGCGCCACCCAGAACACCCACAGCTGGCCGAGCGCGGCGGATTCGGCGAACAGCGCCGCGCCGGTCGAACGGGCGGGGTTCAGTGCGCCCGAGGTGAAGGGCGTCGCAAACACCACGAGCAGGCCGAAGGTGAGGCCGATGGCAAACGGCGCGGCTACAGCGCCTGCCCGTGCCCGCACGGACGTGACCGCGAGCACCACCGACACCAGCAGTGCGGCGATGATGACCTCGACGACGGCGGCGGCGACGAGCCCGAATCCGAGCGGGCTCTGATCGCCGTAGCTGTTGACGCCCGCGTTCATGAGCTCGCGACCGTTCTCGATCTGCGGGTGAGACGAGGCCAGGGCGAAGAGCAGCGCTCCGGCCGCGATGGCACCGATGAGCTGGGCGATGACGTACGACACCACGTCGCGGCCGGGGAACCGTCCGCCGAGCCACAGCCCCAAGGTGACGGCGGGGTTGATGTGCGCGCCGGAGACACCGCCGAACACGAGCGCGGCGATGACGACGGCGATCGCGAAGCTAAGTCCCACGGTGAGCGTGCCGTTATTGCCGGTGGAGAAGAACAGCGCAGTACCGACGCCGAGGAAGACCAGGATGAACGTTCCCCCGGCCTCCGCAAGCATCCGCGCGATCAGGCTGGGACCGGCCAGGTCTTCGTCCTTCCACACGTCGGCGTCGAGTTCCTGCTCAAAGGGGTCTTCCGCCGGCGGGGTGACCGCGACTGGCGTGACGGGGTGGCCGGGGCCTACGTCGGGTTCTGACATATCTATCCTCCATGGATTGTGCGTGACAACGGGGTCCACGAGCATCCTGGCACGCGTGGGGTGCACCTGGGTCGCGACGGGCCGGGGCTGCGCCCGCGAAGTGAGGGGCGTCAGGCGGTGTCGGTCGCCGGCTCCGGCTCGTCCAGGCGCGCCTCAACCCGGGTGCGGATCGCGGTTGCCACGCGCAGCGCGGGCCGCAACACCACGGGCCGCAGCGCGAAGATGATGAGGCTCGAGGGGAGAGCGACGTCCGCCACCGTCACCACGGCGTGGAGCGGCAGCCAATCGTGGGCCGCCGCTCGGGCCGTGTCGGCAAGGTCCGTCCACAGCCATGAGCGCAGGAGCGGGTTGTCGTGAATGAGGTACACGCCGAACGAGGCTCCGGCCCAGTAGTTGACGACCCGCGAATGGTGAACCGGTCGCTTGATGGCGGCCAC
>JBKBNW010000202.1:0-3708 GCA_046295115.1 Demequina sp. | reverse complement strand
GTCGCGTGCTCGGCCGCTACGTGGGCAACAAGTTGCGTCGCCGGCCCATGATCGTTCCCATCGTCATTGAGTCCTGACCTGTCGGGAACGGTGGCGGGCGCTGGAGCGCGACCTGAACTGCTCGTGATCGGTGGGCGCTCCGGCGCCGGCAAGTCCTCCATCGCGCACGCGCTGCACGCGATGCTGGTCGCGGACGACGTCCGCCACGCCGTCATCGATGGCGACGCGCTCGACCTCGCGTGGCCGCGCCCCTGGGAGCATCGCCTGAGCATTCGCAACCTCGCGGCCATGTGGGACAACTATCGCGAGTTGGGCTACTCGCGGCTGATCTACGTCAACACGGTGGCGGTGATAGAGGCGGACGAGATCGCGGCCGCGATGGGCGGAGAGCCCATCGTCTCCGGTGTGCTGTTGCGTGCCGCTGACGCGACGGTCGCGCAGCGGCTCGCGGGCCGCGAGGAGGGCGACGAGCTCGAGGTGCACCTTGAGCGGTCGGCTGCCATGGCGTCGCGACTCGAGGCCGAGGCGGGCGCATGGGTTCGCCGGGTGGACACCGACGGCCGCACGCGCGGCGAGGTCGCGTCGCGGGTACGCGAGATCATCGGGTGGTGAAGCCGCCCATGACGGCGCGGCTTTCGTGGAGAGTCGAACGGGCCGATGCGTGCCCGGGCCGCGGGGGCGGATACGGCGGCGACGCGGGGTGGCAGCACCCCACACGGCCGATGCGCGGGTACCGTCTGGAAGCATGGCTCAGTCACGCTCTACGAGCACGCGCCCCAAGTCCCCGGCGTCGCGCGCGAAGGCGCCTCAGAAGCGGCGCCCACCCGCGCTGCTGCGCGGTGCGGCCGCACTCGGCCGGGGCACCTCACACGCCGTTGGTGGCGGGGTCCGCAGCATCGGCCATGGCGCGCGCGAAGTGAGCCCCGAGGTGCGCCGTGACGGCCTTGCGATTGTGCTCATCATCGTGGCGATTCTGATCGCCGCACGCGAATGGTGGGGGCTGTCATCGTGGGCGGGTACCGCGATTCACTGGGTCGTGGCCGGCACGTTCGGCATCGTCGCCGTCGCGATTCCCGTGGTGCTCGTGGCCCTAGCCGTCAGGCTGATGCGGGCCCCACAGGAAGAGGCGGCAAACCACCGCATCGGCCTGGGGGCGCTGATGCTGGTGCTAATGATCGACGGACTCGTCCACATTGCGCAGGGCCGGCCCAGCCCGAGTGAGGGCCTGGAGCCGGTCCAGGCCGCGGGCGGCATCCTGGGATTCCTGATCGGCACGCCGCTGGCGGCAGCCCTCACCCCACCCTTGGCCGTGACCGTGCTGGTGCTGCTTGGGCTGCTCGCGATCCTGATCATGGTAGGGCTGCCCCTGCGCGAACTGATCGCGCTTGCGCGCACCGGAGCTCGTCGGCTCCTCGGCCGTGACCGCGACGACGAGGACGAGTTGGAACTTCCCGAGCACGGCACCCTCGAGCCATCCGGCGGCCGTGCCGTGTCGGGGCGCAAGCGCTCAGGGTTTGGTCGGGGCAAGACCCGCACCAGCAAGGAGCAGGACCGCATCGACCGCTACGAGGCGGACGAGGCCTTCGCCGCCGCCGCGAGCGTCGACCGCACCGAGTTCGACGATCTGCTCGACCCCCGCGCCGCCGGGGCCGACGCGACGGAGGTCCTCGGCACGGTGGCCGCGACTCGAGTCCACGAGGGCCCGTTGTCGCCGTACGTGCCCGAGGCCGCCGCCGAAGAGCGCGCGCCCTCAGGCGAGCGCGAGGCGCCCCGGACCACGCGCATCGTCCCCCCGGGGGAGCAGGGCGAGCTCGAGAACTCCACTCCCTACGTGCTGCCCGACCCCAACCTGCTGGTGAAGGGCGCGCCGCACAAGACCCGCTCGGCGGCCAACGACCGCGTGGTCGAGGCTCTCACGAAGGTGCTCACCGACTTCGCCGTGGATGCACACGTCACCGGCTTTACCCGCGGCCCCACCGTGACTCGCTACGAGGTCGAGCTGGGGCAGGGCGTCAAGGTCGAGAAGATCACGCAGCTGTCAAAGAACATCGCCTACGCGGTGGCCAGCCCCGACATCCGCATCCTGTCGCCGATCCCCGGCAAGTCCGCGATCGGCATTGAGATCCCGAACGTCGACCGCGAGACGGTGTCGCTCGGCGACGTGCTGCGCTCGCAGGCGGCGATCAAGAACGACCACCCCATGGCGATCGGCATCGGCAAGGACGTCGAGGGCGGGTTCGTGCTCGCCAACCTGGCGAAGATGCCCCACCTGCTGGTCGCGGGCGCCACGGGCGCCGGTAAGTCGTCGTTCGTGAATGCCATGATCACGTCCATCCTGATGCGCGCCACCCCGCAAGAGGTGCGCATGGTGCTCGTCGACCCCAAGCGCGTCGAGCTGACGATGTACGAGGGAATCCCGCACCTCATCACGCCCATCATCACCGACCCCAAGAAGGCCGCTCAGGCCCTCGAGTGGGTGGTGAAGGAGATGGACATGCGCTACGACGACCTCGCGCTGTTCGGGTACAAGCACATCGACGACTTCAACAAGGCGGTGCGTGCGGGCAAGGTGAAGCCGCTGCCCGGCTCCGAGCGCAAGATCCACACCTACCCGTACCTGCTGGTCATCGTCGACGAGCTCGCCGACCTGATGATGGTCGCGCCGCGCGACGTCGACGACTCGATCCAGCGCATCACCCAGCTCG
Organism: Demequina sp.; assembly: GCA_046295115.1. Taxonomy (GTDB): domain Bacteria; phylum Actinomycetota; class Actinomycetes; order Actinomycetales; family Demequinaceae; genus Demequina. The sequence continues at coordinate 1,003 of JBKBNW010000202.1, read as the reverse complement.
CGCGCGCCGCGGGCATCCACTTGGTGCTGGCCACCCAGCGACCGTCGGTGGACATCATCACGGGAACCATCAAGGCCAACGTGCCGAGCCGCCTGGCCTTCGCGACCTCGTCGCTGGCGGACTCCCGCGTGGTGCTCGACATGCCGGGGGCAGAGAAGCTGATCGGCCAGGGAGATGCGCTCTTTGTCCCCATGGGCGAGTCGAAGGCCATGCGTGTCCAGGGTGCGTGGGTGAGCGAGTCTGAGATCCATGCCGCAGTTGACCATGTCAAGAAGCAGGCCAACCCCGAGTATCGCGATGACGTCACCAAGGCCCAGGGTGGGGGAGCAACGGTCGCCGAGGACATCGGCGACGACCTGGAGGACCTGCTCGCCGCGGCCGAACTCGTCATCACCACCCAGCTGGGCTCGACCTCGATGCTTCAGCGCAAGCTGAAGATGGGATTTGCGAAGGCGGGGCGGCTCATGGACCTGCTAGAAACGCGCGAGGTGGTGGGCCCCTCCCAGGGCTCCAAGGCTCGTGAGGTGTTGGTCACTCCAGATGAGTTGGCATCCACCCTCGCTATTCTCCGAGGGCACTTACCGGCTAGCGTGGAGCATCCGGCGTTCGATGACGATGCTGAGGGAGACGAATGGGCGGGGCCATAGAGCTGTTTGAACAGCCTGCCGTGGCTGTCACGGTCACTGCTCTGCTGCTCGCGCTTGTCGGCCTTACGTTCTACTTTTTCTGGCGTTCGAACCACGCCCGTACCGCCCGCGACATAGCCCTCGCGCGCGAGCGGCACCTGCGCGGCCAGTTTGAAGCCGTGCTGTCCTCCGCCCGTGACGGCGTGTTGATCGTCACCCAGGCCGACGAGATCGCGCTGATCTCCGACGTCGCCGCGGAGATCCTCAACGTCACCCGCGCGGATGCGGTAGGCCTGCCCATCGCGCGACTACACATGCGGTCTTTCGACGAACAGATGCACCCGATCCTGATGCGGGAGGCCTTCGGGATTGGTCGC
>JBKBNW010000201.1:0-3714 GCA_046295115.1 Demequina sp. | reverse complement strand
AGATCTATCAGGCCATTCAGGCTGGAGGCCGCACGGCCGGCCTTGGCGGTGCTGCTCCGGCGGGACCCTCAGCGCGTTACATCCTGCCCACCTTCGAGGAGCGCACGGCCTACGGCTTCAAGCGTCAGGACCCGTATGCGAAGCTGTTCGAAGACCGCATCATTTTCCTCGGGGTGCAGATCGACGACGCCTCGGCGGACGACGTGATGGCACAGCTGCTCGTGCTCGAGTCCCAGGACCCGGACCGCGACATCACGCTGTACATCAACTCGCCCGGTGGCTCGCAGACCGCGCTCACCGCTATCTACGACACGATGCAGTACATCAAGCCGCACGTGCAGACGGTGTGTCTGGGCCAGGCCGCCTCCGCGGCGGCCGTGCTGCTCGCCGCGGGCTCGCCGGGTAAGCGCCTGGCGCTTCCCAACGCCCGCGTGATGATTCACCAGCCCCGAATCGAGGGCGGCTCGCGCGCGCAGGCCTCGGACATCGAGATCTACGCCGAAGAGATGGTGCGCATGCGCGAGTGGCTCGAGTACACGCTCGCCAAGCACACCGGGCAGCCCGAGTCCAAGATTCGCGACGACATCGAGCGCGACAGGTTCCTGTCCGCCCAGGCCGCGAAGGACTACGGACTGGTTGACCAGGTGCTGGAGTCCCGCAAGGGCGTGGACACGGTGGCTCCGGATGACCGCGCCTCCGCCCCCGTGCTCGGGACCGCGAAGGACACGACCACGAAGGAGTCCGGCCCCGACGGGTCCGACACCAAGCCGAAGGGCATCGAGTAGCGACTCGGCCTTACTCCGCGTCGACGGCCGTCCCCGAGATTTCGGGGGCGGCCGTTTGCCGTGCGCACCTAGTCGCACACCTACCCACTCACCCATCCGTGCACCCGGCCGATGCGACCATTAGGCGAGGCGCGCGGGTCGCCTGACGACCGCATCGGCCCTAGGCGAACGCGGGAGGCGGCGAGTCGCCCGGCGCGTGTCGGACAGCGTGGGTAGCCTGGTCAGAGATGGCCACGGCCAGAAGGAGGCCTTGATGACTCGACCGGCGGACAGCGGCGACCTGCTGAAGTGTTCGTTCTGCGGCAAAACGCAGAAGCAGGTGCGCAAGCTCATCGCGGGCGGTGGCGTGTACATCTGCGACGAATGCATCGAGCTGTGCAACGAGATCATCGAGGAGGAGTTCGCTGAGGCGGCGCAGACGGAGTTCACCGAGCTGCCTAAGCCGCGCGAGATCTTCGACTTCCTAGAGCAGTACATCGTGGGGCAGGAGTCCGCCAAGCGCGCGCTGTCGGTCGCGGTGTACAACCACTACAAGCGCGTGCGTGCAGGGGAGGCGACGTCCACCGGCGCGGATGACGGCATCGAGATCGCCAAATCCAACGTGCTGTTCATTGGGCCCACCGGTACCGGCAAGACGTACCTCGCGCAGACGCTCGCGCGCATGCTCAACGTGCCGTTCGCGATCGCCGACGCCACCGCGCTGACGGAGGCGGGCTATGTGGGCGAGGACGTCGAGAACATCCTGCTCAAGCTGCTGCAGGCCGCGGACTACGACGTCGAGAAGGCGCAGCGCGGCATCATCTACATCGACGAGATCGACAAGGTCGCGCGCAAGGCGGAGAACCCGTCCATTACGCGCGACGTCTCCGGTGAGGGCGTGCAGCAGGCGCTGCTGAAGATTCTCGAGGGCGCACAGGCCTCCGTGCCCCCGCAGGGTGGGCGCAAGCACCCGCACCAGGAGTTCATCCAGATCGACACCACTAACGTGCTGTTTATCCTGGGTGGTGCCTTCGCGGGGCTCGAGGAGATCATCTCGTCGCGCGTGGGCCGCAAGGGGATCGGGTTCGGCGCGCAGCTCAAAGAGGCTGACAACTCGGACTTGTTCTCTTTCGTGACGCCCTCCGACTTGCATAAGTTCGGGCTGATCCCCGAGTTCATTGGCCGCATGCCGGTGATCGCGACCGTGTCCCCACTCGATGTGCACGCCATGGTGTCGATCCTCACCGAGCCCAAGAACGCCCTGGTCAAGCAGTACCAGCGCATGTTTGAACTTGACGGGGTCGAGCTGGAGTTCGACCAAGATGCGATCGAGGCGATCGCGGCGCAGGCGCTCGAACGCGGCACCGGCGCGCGTGGGTTGCGCGCCATCATGGAGGAGGTTCTCCAGGGTGCGATGTTCGAGGTGCCGGGCCGGGAGGACGTTGCCCGGGTGATGGTGACCCGTGAGGTCGTATTGGACCGCATTGCGCCGGCGTACATCGAGCGCGAGCTGGAGCAAGAAGAGGGCGCCGCCTAACCCCCTGCCGGCCTTAGCGCGCTAGTGGGCGCTCAGTGTCGGTGTGGCGGGTTCGCATGATCCTGGCGGGCACTGAGTGTCGTTCACCGGTTCACCCGGCGGGCACGGGCCCGCAGCACGACGTCGCGACACCACTGCGGGCGTTCGACGAGGTCCACCGACGCGAGCCGGATCGTCTCGATGCCGTTCGCCGCGAGGTGGGCATCGCGCCTGATGTCGCGGAGCCGTTGAGCGTCCCCGCGATGCCAGGTAGCGCCGTCGAGCTCGACCGCGAGACGCGCGAAGGGGTCGTACATGTCCAGTCGATAGGCGCGGCCGTCGCAGCGGATCCAATGCTGACGGACAAAGCTGTCGAAGCCGCGGCCGGTGAACACGTCTCGCAGCCCCACTTCCTCGAGCCAGCTCTCGGCGCCCCGCTCCGCGGCCTCGACACGGCTCGTCAACCGTCGCCGCTGGCGTATGCGTGGCATCGAGGCGAGCACCGCCCGCAACTCGCGCACCGTCACAAGTCCGCGTGCGATGCCGCCGAATACCGCATCGGCCTGCTCGCTGGGGGTCAGATTGCCGTACCCCTGCGCGATTGCGAGCGCGACGGGCGCCACGCTGTGGTCGTTGACGAGGTGGGACGTGATCGCGTACGTGGGGCGGTGCACCCGAAGCCACGGCGGCGGGCGAAGGTGGCGGGAGTCCTGGGTGGCGACGTCGATCCTGTCGGGAGGGTCATCAAGGAGCGTCCACACGTACAGCGCGCTCGCTCCGATGAGCATCGCGTCGGGTCCGGCCCACGTGAGCGCGGCGTCGGCGCGGGCCTCGAACGAGTCCTGGTGCTCGGCCGCGACAAAGGCGTTCGGCAGCATGCGCACGATGGTGCCGCGCTCGATCGCGGTGCGCACCTTGCGAGGCGTCGAGAGCGCCTCGAGCTCACGCCGAGTGAAGGCCTTCGGCTGGCGCGTGGCGAACTCGGTGACGTCGGTCACCGTCGGGTCGGGCAGCGCGCGCAGGGTTCGCATGTGACCGTCGTACGCAAGGCGGCCATCGCACGCGCGCGGCTTTGGGCGGAGTTGTGGGCACGTGAAGCGCACTCGACCGTGGGGACGGCCGAGGTGTGGCGACACTCACGGCCCTCCAGGATTCGCCGTCGCCCCAATACCGACACTCAGCGCCCACTGGGACGCTAAGGCGGGAGAGGGGGGGCGGAAGTTAGTCGGCGAAGACCACGTTCTCCGTGCGCATCACAGTCGTGTCCGCCAGCGCTCCCGCGGAGCCGTCGTCAGGGCCTTCGCCATCGACGCCCGGGTCCAGCGCCGCGACCGCGTCCACGATCTGCAGGCTCCGCACGCGGCCCGCCGACATGAGATCGGCCCGCGCCGCGAAGACCGCCTGCACCTTCGCCTCGGGCACCAGCAGGTTGAC
>JBKBNW010000200.1:0-3726 GCA_046295115.1 Demequina sp. | reverse complement strand
AACTCCCTGCAGATAGCGGTCGGTGAGCAGTCCCTGCGCCAGGGGCGAGAACACGATCGAGCCCACGCCCTCGTCTTCGAGCGTGGAGATGAGCGCCTGCTCCGGCCCGCGCTCGTACATCGAGTACGAGAACTGGTGGATCAACAGCGGAGTGCCGAGGTCGCGAAGGATCTGAATCGCGGTGCGCGTGTCCTCTGCCCCGTAGTTGGAGATGCCCGCGTAGAGCGCCTTGCCGGAGCGCACCGCGAAGTCCAGGGCCATCATCGACTCCTCGATGGGGGTCTCGGGGTCCGGGCGGTGGTGGTAGAAGATGTCGACGTAATCGAGGCCCATCCGCGCGAGCGACTGGTCGAGCGACGCGAGCAGGTACTTGCGCGACCCGAAGTCGCCGTACGGCCCCGGCCACATGTCGTAGCCGGCCTTCGTGGAGATGATGATCTCGTCGCGGTACGGCGCGAGGTCCTGCGCGAAGATGCGCCCAAAGTTCTCCTCGGCGCTCCCCGGCGGCGGGCCGTAGTTGTTCGCGAGGTCGTAGTGGGTGACGCCCAGGTCGAACGCTGTGCGAAGCGTCTCGCGCATCGTGTCCGCGTTGTTGGCGCCCCCGAAGTTGTGCCACAGCCCCAGGCTCACGCCCGGAAGTCGCAGCCCGGAGCGGCCACAGCGGCGGTACTGCATGGTCTCGTAACGGGCGGCGTCGGCAATAAACGGGTCGTGGCTCATGCCTTCAGCCTAGGGCCGATGCGCGGGCTGGATTGGTCTGCCCGTCGCCTCGGCCGCGACCACCCAGCGCGTTCAGCAGGCCCCGAACGCACGAAGGCCCGGCCCCGCACTGCGGGAACCGGGCCTGCGTGACTGGCGGAGGGTGAGTTACTCGCCGGACGGGCGGTCGACGTCAGCCTTGGGGACATCGGTGCCCTCGTCGGAGCCGCCGCCCACCTTGACCTCGGGGTCAGTGGTGATCGGCTCGCCCACGACGGCGTCGCGGTCGATGCCCTCAAACGTGAACTCCCCGAGGATGCCTTCGCCCTCGGCATCCACGTGGATGATCTGGCCCGAAGTCACCTCGCCGAACAGGATCTTCTCGCTCAACGGGTCCTCGATCTCGCGCTGCAGGGCGCGGCGCAACGGTCGCGCACCCAGCACGGGGTCGTAGCCCTTCTCGGCCAGCAGTTGCTTGGCGGCGGTCGTGAGCTCGATGCCCATGTCCCTGTCCTTCATGCGCTCATCCAGGCGGGCGACCATGAGGTCCACGATCTCGACGATCTCGTCCTGGGTGAGCTGCGGGAACACCACCACGTTGTCCACACGGTTGAGGAACTCGGGCTTGAAGTGTTCCTTGAGCTTGCCGTTGACCAGCTTCACCATCTCGTCGTAGGTGTGACCCGACTCCGAGACCACCGAGAACCCGGTCGCCTGGCGGCGCGAGATCGTGTCCGCACCGAGGTTCGTGGTCATGATGATGATGGTGTTCTTGAAGTTGATCTCGCGGCCCTGAGCATCGGTCAACTTGCCGTCCTCGAGGATCTGGAGCAGCGAGTTGAAGATGTCCGGGTGGGCCTTCTCGACCTCGTCGAACAGCACCACGGAGAACGGCTTGCGGCGCACCTTCTCGGTGAGCTGGCCGCCCTCTTCGAACCCGACGTAGCCGGGGGGCGCTCCGAACAGGCGAGCCACGGTGTGCTTCTCGCCGTACTCGGACATGTCGAGCGAAATCAGGGCATCCTCGTCGCCGAACAGGAACTCGGCGAGCGCCTTGGCAAGCTCGGTCTTACCGACTCCAGTGGGGCCGGCGAAGATGAACGAGCCACCCGGACGCTTGGGGTCCTTCAAGCCGGCACGGGTGCGGCGAATCGACTGGGAGAGCACCTTGATGGCCTGCTCCTGGCCGACGATGCGCTTGTGAAGCTCGGCCTCCATGTGCAGCAGCCGCGAGGACTCGTCGGAGGAGACGCGGGTGACCGGCACGCCGGTCGACATCGCGAGCACCTCGGCGATCAGGTCCTCGTCCACGACCGCGGCGACGTCGAGGTCGCCGGACTTCCAGGCCTCTTCCTTCTGGGCGCGCTCTTCGGACAGCCGGCGCTCGACGTCGCGCAGGTTCGCGGCCTTCTCGAAGTCCTGCTCGTCGATTGCCGACTCCTTGTCGCGACGCACGTTCGCGATCTTGTCGTCGAGTTCGCGCAACTCTGGCGGGCTCGTCATGCGGCGAATGCGCAGGCGCGCTCCCGCCTCGTCGATGAGGTCGATCGCCTTGTCCGGCAGGAACCGGTCGGAGATGTAGCGGTCGGCCATGGTCGCGGCGGCGACGATCGCGTCATCCGTAATGGTGACGCGGTGGAATGCCTCGTAGCGGTCGCGCAGCCCCTTGAGAATCTCGATGGCGTGGCTGAGCTCCGGCTCCGGCACCTGAATGGGCTGGAAGCGGCGCTCGAGCGCGGGGTCCTTCTCGACGTGCTTGCGGTACTCGTCGAGAGTGGTGGCGCCGATGGTCTGCAGCTCTCCGCGGGCGAGCATGGGCTTCAGAATCGAAGCCGCGTCAATCGCACCCTCGGCGGCACCTGCCCCGACGAGGGTGTGAATCTCGTCAATGAACAGGATGATGTCGCCGCGAGTGCGGATCTCCTTGAGCACCTTCTTGAGGCGCTCCTCGAAGTCACCGCGGTAACGCGAGCCGGCCACGAGCGAGCCGAGGTCGAGCGTGTAGAGATGCTTGTCCTTGAGCGTCTCGGGCACGTCGCCGCGCACGATCGCCTGGGCGAGCCCCTCGACGACCGCGGTCTTGCCGACTCCGGGCTCGCCGATCAGGACCGGGTTGTTCTTGGTGCGGCGCGACAGCACCTGCATCACGCGCTCCTGGATGAGCTCGCGCCCCACGACGGGGTCGAGCTTGCCCTCGCGCGCAGCCTGCGTGTAGTTGCGGCCGAACTGGTCGAGCACGGTCGAGCCGGAGGGGGTGCCCTCCTGCGGGCCGCCGGAACCGGCGGTCGCGGGCTCCTTGCCCTCGTAGCCGCTCAGTAGCTGGATGACCTGCTGGCGAACGCCACCGAGGTCCGCTCCGAGCTTGCCGAGCACCTGCGCTGCGACGCCTTCACCCTCGCGGATGAGCCCCAGCAGGATGTGCTCGGTGCCAATGTAGTTGTGGCCCAGCTGCAGCGCCTCGCGCAGTGACAACTCGAGCACCTTCTTGGCGCGGGGAGTGAAGGGGATGTGGCCGGACGGGGCGTGTGAGCCTTCGCCGATGATCTCCTGGACCTGCTCGCGCACGCCATTCAGGGAGATGTCCATGGCTTCCAGGGCCTTGGCGGCCACGCCTTCGCCCTCGCGGACCAGGCCGAGCAGGATGTGCTCCGTCCCGATGTAGTTGTGGTTGAGCATGCGCGCCTCTTCTTGGGCGAGCACCACCACACGTCGGGCTCGATCGGTGAACCGTTCGAACATGTCATCCTCCTCGTTTCGTCCGGCAGGGCCGGGTTCGCCACAGTCTCCTGAGGCGCTGCGTCCAGGCTAACGAGGCGGCGCGCGTGCTCATGCCCATGTTCGCCACAGGCGTGACGGCTGTGACATGTCCGTGACAGACGGCCGATGCGGGGGCTTGCTCGGTCCGTGGACTTGCCATATCGATCGTCGTTACATATCGTTTGTCGATAACAACGAATAACGATATGGAGAACACCATGGAAGGCAACCCTGGACTCGACCGTTCGGACCGCATCGGCATGTACGGAT
>JBKBNW010000199.1:0-3745 GCA_046295115.1 Demequina sp. | reverse complement strand
CCCCCTTCGTCGTCGTGTCCCTGCCCGTGCGGCCACGCCCTAGACTTGTGGCGTGAGCGACGCCCCACACCCCCCGGAGCCCGCGGATGCGCCCTCGACGGACGAGTTGAGGCGCATCGCGATGCCAGCGCACGTGCGCCGTGCGCCACGATTCGGCCGCGTGATCGGCACCGGCGTGGCGGTCGGATTCGTGATCGGTGCCGGGTGCGGTCTGGTCCTTCCCAACTCCACCGGCGTGGGCCGCGGCATGGTCGCGATTCTCGTCGGGCTGGGGTTCGCGCTGATTGGCGGGGTGGTGACCGGGATGATCGCGGCGGGCCTCGACCGCGGCACCCCGCGCTACCTGAAGAACGCGCCGACCGCAGCGTGGCCGCCCGCCGATGCCAGCGACTCGCGCGAGTCGCGCACCGACCCGGCCAGCGCATCGGCCGATGGCAATGCGGACGCGGTCGACGACCCGGCCGCCGAGCGCCCCTGATGCCCCGCGGAGACGGCCGGCTGAGCCACGACCTGCTGCCGGGTGAGAAGGGACCTCAGGACGCCTGCGGGGTATTCGGGATCTACGCCCCCTACGAGGAGGTCGCCAAGCTCACGTACTTTGGCCTCTACGCGTTGCAGCACCGCGGGCAGGAGTCGGCCGGCATCGCCACGTCCACCGGCGACAAGATCCTGGTCTACAAGGACATGGGGCTCGTGTCGCAGGTGTTCGACGAGGGCGCGTTGGAGGCGCTCCAGGGACACGTCGCGATCGGCCACGCACGTTACTCGACCACCGGGGCCTCCACCTGGGCGAACGCCCAGCCCACGCTCGGCCCTACCCGTTCGGGGACCGTGGCGCTCGGCCACAACGGCAACCTCACCAACACACACGAGTTGCTCGAACTCGTCGAACAGCGGCTGGGCGCCGACCGCCGCGACGCCATCCGCGCGGCCGGTTTCACGGACACCTCGATCGTCACCGCCCTGCTTGGGTGGGACCGCTACGACACCCTGGCCGAGACTGCACTGGAGCTGATGCCGCACCTGGCGGGCGCGTTCTCGCTGGCGTTCATGGACGAGACCACGCTGTACGCCGCGCGCGACCCGCAGGGAGTGAGGCCGCTCGTGCTGGGCAAGCTCGCCTCCGGGGGATACGTGGTGGCCTCCGAGACGGCGGCGCTCGACATCGTGGGCGCGACCTGGGAGCGCGAGGTGGAGCCGGGGGAGTTCCTCACGATCAACGCCGACGGGGTGCGTTCGCAACGGTTCGCCGAGTCGCGGCCCAAGGGCTGCGTCTTCGAGTACGTCTACCTGGCGCGCCCCGACACCTCGATCGCAGGGCGCTCGGTCCACGCCGCGCGCGTCGAGATGGGCCGTCGCCTCGCGCGCGAACACCCCGTGGAGGCGGACATGGTGATGCCGACCCCGGAGTCGGGCACGCCAGCCGCGGTGGGCTATGCGCAGGAGTCGGGCATCCCGTTCGGCCAGGGGCTCACCAAGAACGCGTATGTGGGACGCACGTTCATTCAACCGTCGCAGACGCTGCGTCAGCTCGGTATTCGGCTCAAGCTCAACCCGCTCCGCGAGCAGATCGCGGGCAAGCGGCTCATCGTGGTCGACGACTCGATCGTGCGCGGCAACACGCAGCGCGCCATCGTGCAGATGCTGCGGGAGTCCGGTGCGGCCGAGGTCCACGTACGCATCTCGTCGCCGCCCGTGCAGTGGCCGTGCTTCTACGGCATCGACTTCGCGACCCGTGAGGAACTCGCCGCGGTGGGCCACAGCGTGGACCAGATCCGCGACCAGCTGGGCGCCGATTCCCTGGGCTACATCTCGACCGAGGCGATGATCGAGGCCACCGCCCAGCCCCGGGATCGCCTGTGCGCCGCGTGCTTCACGGGCGAGTACCCCATCAAGCCACCCGTCGACGCGCGACACCTGCTCGCCATTCAGCCTGTGGAGGCCGCACCGTGACCGCGTCGTTCAAGGATGCTCAGCCCATCACCTATGCCGATGCCGGTGTGGACACCGAGGCGGGGGACAGGGCCGTCGAGCTCATGAAGGAGGCCGTGGCGCGCACGCACGGGCCCGAGGTGCTGGGCGGCGTGGGCGGGTTCGCGGGCCTGTTCGACGCCTCGGCGCTCAAGGACTACCGGCGCCCGCTGCTCGCGTCATCGACGGACGGCGTGGGCACCAAGATCGTGATCGCGCGCCAGTTGGATGTGCACGACACCATCGGCCAGGATCTGGTCGCCATGGTCGTGGACGACATCGTGGTGTGCGGCGCAAAGCCCCTGGTCATGACTGACTACATCGCGTGTGGGAAGGTCGTGCCCGAACGGATCGCGGACATCGTGCGCGGTATCGCGCTCGGCTGCGAGATGGCTGGCACCGCGCTCGTGGGTGGCGAGACCGCCGAGCACCCCGGCGTCATGGACCCCGAGGACTACGACGTCGCCGGTGCCGCAATTGGCGTGGTGGAGGCCGATGCGCTCCTCGGGGCCGAGCGCGTACGCGTGGGTGACGCCGTGGTCGCTTTGGGCTCTTCGGGGCTGCACTCGAACGGCTACTCACTGGTGCGCCGGGTGGCGGCTCACGCAGGCTGGTCGCTCGCAGACCACATGGACGATCTGGGTCGCACAGTGGGCGAAGAGCTCCTGGAGCCCACCCGCATTTACGCCCAACTGTGCGTCGGCCTCGCAGCCTCCACGCCGGGCCTGCGCGCCTTCTCCCACGTGACCGGCGGCGGGCTCGCGGCCAACGTCGCGCGGGTGCTGCCCCGCGGCCTCGCGGCGACCGTCGCACGGGACGCGTGGGATCTGCCCGCCGTGTTCGGCCTGGTGCAGGCCGCCGGGTCGGTGCCGTGGAACGACCTCGAGTCCACGCTGAACATGGGGGTGGGCATGGTGGCCATCGTCGCCCCCGACGAGGCCGACGCCCTGATGGCAGCATCGGCCGCCGCCGGTGTGCCCGCGTGGACGCTAGGCGAGGTCGTCGAGGACGCCGGGACTCCGGTGGGGCCGAACACCGTGCGCGGCGCCAAGGGCGTCGACGGCGGCGCTGTGCTGCTGAGCGGCGCCTACCGGGCCTGATCGCCGGCTCGCCCGCCTCGCTCGCTCGACTCAGCCCGTCCCGTGCCGACAGGCCGGATTAGCTGAGCCCGCGCATCGGCCGGGCCGCACGCGCCCCGAAACTCGACTCAGTTGGTCCGTCCGTTGCGTGCGCCCCGCCGCGCGAGCAATGCGGGCGCGGCTATAGGAGCGTTTAGCAGGGGTGATTTAGGCGCACGTCAGCGCTCGTCGTCATCCGCCCATTTGTCGTACGGGTCCTCGGCCTCATCGGGCTCGGGTGCAGGGGTGGGCGCGGGCTCCGGGGAGCCCGAGATCAACTCGCGTTCGAGGTCGCGCAGGTCTAGACCGTGGTTGGAGTACTTGAGCTGACGCGCGATCTTCGCGTCCTTCGCCTTTTGACGGCCGCGCCCCATGTCGCCGTCCCTTCTTACGAGTCTTAGCGGGCGCACGTGAGTCGCGGGCCCTGCCGCTTGAGTTCTGACACGTACTTTACAACGCCCGCGCAAGTAGGTGCGAGTCGCCTCCAGGTCGCGCGAACAGGAAATCTCTCGCAAACAACGTCATAATTGAGAACGACCCATCTCTCATGGGTTACGTGGCCCCCGACACGATCCACTATTTCGAGCTGAGGAAGACCGTAACGATGGCAGAAACAGTCCAGGAACCGGAGAAGTTGCTCACCCCCAGTGAGGTGG
>JBKBNW010000198.1:0-3795 GCA_046295115.1 Demequina sp. | reverse complement strand
CACGTAGGCGTGGAACTCGGGGCTGCGCTGGATGTCAGGGGTTCGCGGCCGTGGCAGGTCGATGTCGATGACCTCTTTGACGCGCCCCGGCCTGAGGCTCATCACGGCGACCTGGTCCGCGAGGAAGATCGCCTCGGTGATGCCGTGGGTGACGAGCAGCGTGGTCGCGGGCTTGGCCGCGAGAATGCGCATCAGCTCCATGTTGAGTCGCTGGCGGGTCATGTCGTCGAGTGCCCCGAACGGCTCGTCCAAGAGCAGCACCGACGGCTTGAGCACTAGTGAGCGAGCGATCGACACGCGCTGGCGCATGCCCCCGGAGAGCTGGGCGGGCTTGGCTCTCTCGAAGCCCGCGAGCCCCACCAGCGAGATCAGCTCGGAGATGTAGTCCTCGTCCACCTTGACGCCTGCGACTTCGAAGGGCAGGCGGATGTTCTTGCGGACGGAACGCCACGGCAACAGCGCCGCGTCCTGGAACGCGATGCCGAGCTCGTTGTAGGCGCGCAGATCCTCCGGCGAGCGGCCCTCAACCCGGATGGTGCCCGAGGTGGGCTCCTCGAGCCCCGCCAGTATGCGCAGGATCGTGGACTTGCCGCAGCCCGACGGGCCCAGCAGCGCCAGCAGGCTGCCCTTATCGGTGTGGATGTGGGCGTCCTGTAGCGCCGCGACGGGGCCGCTGCGGGTGGTGAAGACCTTGCTGAGGCCGTCGATGTGCAGGCCGGTGCCCAGGGCGGTCCCCTGGGCACCGGCCGCGGTGCTGCTCATACTGCAGTGCTAGTCATGTGAGCGGCGTGCTTTCGGTCAGCCCGCGTAGTTCACGAGCTCGGGGTACTCGGCGTACACCTCGTCGAGCAGCGACATGTCGAACAGTTGCTCGGCGGTCACCTCGATGCCGGCGCCGGCAAGCGACTCGATGGTCTCCGCCTGCAGCGACTCGGTGATCACGAACAGGCCGAACTCCTCGGTGTCAGGTGAGGTCACGAGCTTGTCGACCTGCGTGGTCGAGGCCAGCAGCGACACCTCGGGGATCAGGTCGAAGTCCACTCCGTACTCCTCAACCGCCAACCGCGACCCCTCGTCGGGGTCGTTGACGGCGTCCGTCCATCCCTTGATCTCCGCGACCAGGAAGGCCTTGAGCATCTCGCGGTTGTTGGCAATCGCATCGTCGGTCACGCTGAACGTCTCGGCGACGAACGGCAGCCCGTTGTCCGCGAAGGGCAGGTTCGCGGTGGAGTGTCCCTCGTGCTCGAGGATCAGCGACTCGTTGGTGAGGTAGGCGATGAACCCGTCGACCTCCCCGTTGACCAGCGGCGACGGGTCGTATTGCACGGGCACCACCTCGACGTCGTCGGCGCTGATGTCGTTGGCCGCCAACAGCGCGTTGAACAGCGCGGTGTTCGAGTCCTGCACGCCGATGCGCTTGCCGATGAGGTCGGCTGGGGTGAGGATGTTGCCGCCGTCTGCGAGAGACAGCACCGTGAACGGGTTCTTCTGGTAGGTCGCGCCGATGATCTTGAGCGGGGCGCCCTCGTTGCCCACTCCCGCGCCAATGGATACCGCGTCTGACAGCGCCACCTCCACGGTTCCCGACACCAGCTCGGCGACACCGGTGGATGGCCCGGGCACCAGGTTGACCGTGTCGAAGCCGGCCTCGGTGTAGTACCCCTTCGAGTCGGCGAAGAACTCGCCCGCGAACTCCTCGTTCTTGATCCACGACAGCTGGACGGAGATCTCTCCGTACGACGCCGCGGCGGGCGCGGCCGAGCCGGTGGCATCGGGCGTCGCGGAGCCCTCGTCGGATGATCCGGACGCGCAGGCCGCGAGGGTGAGCGCGGCCGCCGTGGCGACGGCGGTCATCGCGATGCGCTTGGCGCGCGAACCGAGCGCCTCAACAGTGGGGGACATGGATTCTCCTTCGTGCACAGTGACACGCCCCTACCGCGTGGGCGCTGTGTCTCGCCCGCCGCCATCGGCTGGCCCCCTCCCTGGGGTGTCACTGCGCTGGACACTACGACCGGGCTGTTTCCGCCACCGCGCCCTCGGTGTTTCGCGGACGTAAATTTCGCTCGAAATGGCATCCGTCGGGTCCGCGCTCGTGGCAAGTTCATAGGCATGCTGGCCCGAGGGGTGGCCGCGCGACGAGGGTCGGGAGATGGTGAAGACGTGGACCTGACGGCGGTGCAGGGGGTGCGGGTGGCGCGTTCGCGCGCCGAGCTGGCGCTCGCCACCGGCGAGCGACTACTCGCGGGCGGGACCTGGCTGTTCTCCGAAGAGCAGCCGGGTGTCACGGGGCTCGTCGACCTGTCGCAGCTGGGCTGGGATCAACTGGACGTCACCGCACAAGGCGACCTGCGCATCGGCGCGATGACGACCATTGGCGCACTCGAGCGGTGGGCCGAGCGGGCCCCGCACCGCGCCGCGCCGCTGTTCGGCCAGTGCGCGCAGTCGCTGCTTGCCAGCTTCAAGGTGCGCGCCGCGGCGACCGTGGGCGGCAACATCGTCCGCGCCTATGCGGCATCGTCCATGATCGCGCTGGCCGCGACGCTGGACGCGCGGGCCACCCTCTGGCACGCGGATGGGAGCGACTCGTCGGTGCCGGTCGCCGCCCTGCCCACCGGCAACGGCACCACCTGGCTCGCGCCGACGGACGTGCTGCGAGACGTAGTCATTCCCGCGCCGGCCCTGGAGGCGCGAACCGCGCACCGGCGCATCGCCCTCGCGGAACACGGCCGCTCGGGAGCGCTGCTGACCGGGCGGCGCGACGCGGACGGGGCGTGCACGTTCGTCATCACCGCCGCGACCCTCACCCCGACCGTGCTGCGATACCCCGAGCCGCCGCCGGCGCGCGTGCTGGACGCCGCTGCCCGCGGCGCGGACGGTTACTACACCGACCCGCTCGGCACAGCGGACTGGCGGCGCCAGGTGAGCGCCGTGCTGTTGGCCGAGGTGCGAGAGGAGCTCGCGTCGTGAGGGTCGACGGCGAGGAGGTCGCGGGCACACCGGCACCCGGGCAGTGCCTGCGCACTTTTCTGCGCCAGTCGGGCCACACCGCGGTCAAGAAAGGCTGCGACACCGGCGACTGCGGCGCGTGCACCGTGCTGGTCGACGGGGTGGCGGTGCACTCGTGCCTGACCCCTGCATTCCGCGCGGCCGCGAGCGAGGTGACGACGGCCGCGGGGCTCGCACCCGGCGACGAGCTGAGCCCCCTGCAGGAGTCCTTCGTGGACCACTTTGGGTTCCAGTGCGGATTCTGCACGCCCGGCATGGTCGTGGCGGCGTCCGCGCTCGACGGCCCGCGGGCCGAGGACCTCGCCCGCCAGCTGCGGGGCAACCTGTGCCGATGCACCGGGTATCGCGCCATCGAGGAGTCGATCCTGCACTGCGGGGATGCGCGCGAGGGGTGCGGAGGGTGCGCAAGGGGGTTGGCGCGTACGGCCGATGCGCGGGCGGGGGCGGGGGCGGAGGTCGAGGGCGGCGCGGGGGTCGAGGGCGGCGCGGGGGTCGAGGGCGGCGCGGGGGTCGAGGGCGGGGCAGGGGTCGAGGGCATCGGCGCGGCGGCTTCTCCCCCGGCCGCGCGGCGCGTGGTGCAGGGCCGGGAGCCCTTCACCTTCGACGAGGTCCCCGCAGACACTGCGCACGTGGCGGTGGTGGGCTCGACTCATGCTCACGCCCGCATCGTCTCGATCGACGCGACGCTGGCCCTCGCAATGGAGGGCGTGCTCGCGGTCCTCACCCACGAGGATGTCCCCACCGCCCGCTTCTCAACCGCGCGGCACGAGCACCGCAGCGACGATGCGG
>JBKBNW010000197.1:0-3808 GCA_046295115.1 Demequina sp. | reverse complement strand
CCACCTCGTTGCGGGCGTCGACGAGCACCAGCTCGCGCGGGTCGCGGCGCTGCTTGTAGCCCGCTTCACGGAGCAGTTGCGCGGCGGGGTCGGACAGCGACCCCTTGTTGGGGACGGCAATGCGGAGCACGGCTCTCCTCGGGCTCGAAGTTACAGGTAGCGGTAGACGTCCGCGGGCGTAAGGCCCTTCGCGATCATCATCACCTGCGCGTGGTACAGCAACTGTGAGATCTCCTCGGCGGTCTCCTCGTCGGACTGGAACTCCGCGGCCATCCAGGACTCGGCGGCCTCCTCGACAAGCTTCTTGCCGATGGCGTGGACGCCCTTGTCGAGCAGCGCGACGGTGCCGGAGCCCTCGGGGCGCTCCTCGGCGCGCGCGGACAGTTCCTCAAACAACTGGTCGAAGGTCTTCACGGGAACAGCCTAGGGCAGTGGGGCGGGGACGCCCCCATCGGCCGATGCGCGCTCGGCTCAGGCCAGGCCGCGGAGGATCAGCGCGGTCGCCAGGGCCGCCTCGACGGCCTCGGCGCCCTTGTCCTCCTTGGAGCCCTCGAGACCAGCGCGGTCCAGCGCCTGCTGGACAGTGTCCACCGTGAGGAGGCCAAAGCCCACCGGTACGGCGTGTGCGCGGGCGACCTCAGTCAGTCCCATCGTGACGGACTCGCACACATACTCGAAGTGAGGGGTCTCCCCCTTCACCACGACGCCGAGGGCGACCACCGCGTCGGCACCGCGGCGCGCGAGCGCCTCGGCGACCACCGTCAACTCGAAGGCACCGGCCACTCGCGTGAGGCGGTGCGTCGCACCCGTTGCCTCGGCGGCGCGCACGGCGCCCGCGACGAGCCCGTCCATCACCTCGGTGTGCCACTGGCTCGCGATGATCTCGACCGTGAGGCCGCTACCGTCGACGTGGATCTGGGGTGCGCCGTCGCCGCTCATGAGTTGTCTCCCAACAGGTGTCCCATGCGATCGATCTTGGTGCGCAGGTAGATGGCATTTTCGGGGTGCTCGCCAAAGTGGTGCGGGATCCGCTCCGCCACGCTGATGCCCGATGCCCGCAGGGCCTCGACCTTGGCGGGGTTGTTGGTCATGAGCCGCACGTCGTCGAGTCCCAAGTCCTGGAGGATGGCGGCGGCGGCACCGTACTCGCGGCGATCCACCGGGAAGCCCAGGTCGGTATTGGCGTCGACGGTGTCGCGGCCCTGGTCCTGCAGCGCGTATGCCTGGATCTTGCCCAGGATGCCGATGCCGCGTCCCTCGTGCCCGCGCAGGTACACGACGGCGCCGCCCTCGTTCGCGACGCGGTCAATCGCGGCGTCGAGCTGCGGGCCGCAGTCGCAGCGCTGGGAGCCGAAGGCGTCCCCGGTGAGGCACTCGGAGTGCACGCGCACAAACGGCAGCGTGCCCGGCGGCACGGGCGCGGTGAGCGCCACGTGCTCGTCGCCGGTGCGAGCATCCCGGTAGGCCTTGACCGTGACTGTGCCGTGGCGGGTAGGCAGGCGGGCCTCGCCCGATGCGGTGACGCGGTGGGGGGCCGGCTCGATCGGCGGCGGCTGGTCGTCGACGCGACGCCGGTACTCGATCAGGTCGGCAATCGTCATGAACACGAGGTCGTCGCGCTCGGCCATGGCCACGGTCTCGCCGGTGCGCATCATGGTGCCGTCGTCGTTCACGAGCTCGGCGATGACGGCGACGGGCTCGAGGCCGGCGAGGCGGCACAGGTCGACGGCGGCCTCGGTGTGACCCGGGCGGTGCAGCACTCCCCCGGCGACGGCGCGCAGCGGCAGGACGTGGCCGGGCCGGATGACGTCCTCGGTTCCGGTGGCGGGGTCGGCGAGCACCTGCAGGGTGCGGTGGCGGTCTGAGGCGGAGATGCCGGTGGTGACTCCCTCGGCCGCATCGACAGACACCGTGTAGGCAGTCCGGCGCGGATCCTGGCTGTTGGGCACCATCAGCGGCAGGTTAAGCGCATCGGCGCGCGGCCCCGGCATGGGCGCGCACAGGTAGCCGCTCGAGTGCCGGATGCCCCACGCGACCCACTCGACGGTGGTGGTTTGCGCGGACATGATGAAGTCTGCCTCGTTCTCACGGTGGCGAGAGTCGGCGACCAGCACCGGCTTGCCTGCCCTGAGGTCCGCGAGGGCACGCTCGACCAGCGTCACGACGTCTTCGGTCATGAGCGCGCCGCCAGCATCGACTCGACGTACTTGCCCATCACGTCGACCTCGACATTCACGCTGTCGCCTACCGCGAGGGCTCCGAGCGTGGTGTCGGCGAGGGTCGTGGGGATGAGCGACACGGTGGCACGGCCGCCGTCGAGCGCCGCGACCGTCAGCGACACGCCGCTCAGCGCGATCGAGCCCTTCGGCACGACGTAGCGCACCAGGTCCGCCGGGAGAAGGAAGGTGAGGTCGTCCCATTCGGCCTGCGAGTCGCGCGCCACCAGCTCGGCTGCACCGTCGACGTGGCCCTGCATGATGTGCCCGCCCAGGCGGCCGTCGGCGCGCAGCGCGCGCTCGAGGTTCACGCGGCGGCCGGGGGCGACGTCGCCAAGCGTGGTGGTCTCACGCGTGATGCGCATGACATCCGCGAACCACACGCCGGTCTGTCCCTCCCCCTCGCTGTGCTCCGCGACGGTGAGGCACACGCCGTCGACCGCAATCGACTCGCCGTGCACCAGGTCGGTGCCAAAGCTGTCGGTTTGGATGGTCAGGCGTGAGCGTGCGCCGTCGTCGACGACGTCCACCACGGTGCCGATGGCCTCCACAATGCCGGTGAACATCAGACTCCTCTCGAGAGATGGGCGGTGACCAGGGTATCCGCGCCAAGGGGCCGAGAAGTCACGTCCTGCCCCCTCAACGCCCCCGTCATGGTCCCGATTCCCAAGCCCTCGGCCACGCTGGGACCCTCTCCCAGCAGTGCGGGCGCGATGTATGCGTGTACCTCGTCGACGAGCCCGGCGCGCAAGAATGCCGACAGCACGGTCGGCCCGCCCTCGACCACCAGGGTGCGCACCTCGCGGGCCCACAGCGCCGCGAGGACCTCGTGGGGCTCGTGGGAGGCCACCGCCATCGCGTTGGCGTCGCGCCACACCTGGCGGCCAGGCGTCTGAGTGCGACCGATCACGACGCGCAAGGGCTGGTGTGCGGAGTCTTGGCCACCGGGACGCGCCGACAGTTGCGGGTCGTCTGCGAGCACCGTGCCCGTGCCCACGGCGATCGCGTCGACCTCGGCACGCACGCCGTGGGCGTGGTCCCGGGCCTCGGGCCCCGTAATCCACACCGAGGTGCCGTCCGCGGCCGCCATACGGCCATCGAGCGTGGCGGCCCACTTGGCGATGACGTAGGGCCGGCCGAGCCGCATGGCGGTGAGCCAGCGGTGGATCAGGGCCGATGCGCCGGCGTGCTCTACCTGCGTCGCCGGGATGCCGCGCTCGGTCAGGATTGCCGCGCCGCCGCCCGATGCGCGGCCTGGGTCCGCGACGGCGTACGTGACGGCCGTGACGCCCGCATCGGTCAACGCATCCACGCATGGCCCGGTGCGTCCCGTGTGCGCGCAGGGCTCGAGGGTGACCACCGCCGTCCCACCGCGCACGTCGGTGCCGCGAACTCGCGCATCGGCGATCGCCGCGACCTCCGCGTGGGCCGTGCCGGCGCCCCGGTGCCAGCCCTCGCCCAGCACGGCGCCGTCACTGTCGAGGATGACGCAGCCGACCCTCGGGTTGGGGCCGTGCGCAGGGCCCAAGGCGGCCAGCGCGACGGCCCTATCCAAGGCCTGCGCAATGGTCAGGGGCGCGGCTTGGGCGGTC
>JBKBNW010000196.1:0-3832 GCA_046295115.1 Demequina sp. | reverse complement strand
CGCATCGGCCGCCGGCTTTACCCCGCGCAGGGGCGGCTCCAGATCGCCGGGGGTGCGTGGAACAATGACCGCGTGACTGCCGCCGCCCCCGCCACCACGGACCTCGCGGCTCACCTGCGCGCGCACATCGACGGCGAGGTCGACGACTCCCCGCGCCGCCGCGCCGAGTACTCCTCCGACGCCTCCAACTACCGCGTGCCGCCGGCCGTGGTGGTCTTCCCGCGGGACGCCGCTGACCTCGCAGCCGCGCTTGAGGCCGCCCGCACGGCCGATGCGCGCGTCACCATGCGCGGCGGCGGCACCTCGGTCGCGGGCAACAGCATCGGTCCCGGCGTGGTCATCGACGTCAGTCGCCATCTGAACCGCATCCTCGAGGTCGACCCCGCGGCCGGCCTCGCAAGGGTCCAGCCCGGCGTGGTGCTCGCGGAGCTGCAGAAGGTCGCGGCGCCGCACGGGCTGCGGTTCGGCCCCGACCCGTCGACCACCAACCGCGCCACGCTGGGCGGGATGATCGGCAACAACGCGTGCGGCCCACACGCGGTCGCGCACGGCAAGACGGCGCAGAACGTCCTGGGACTCACGGCGATCACCGGGGATGGGCGTTCGCTCTCCGCCGGCCCGGGTGCGGCCGATGCGGTCGCGGGCCTGAGCGACCTCGTGCGCGCCAACTTGGGCGTGATTCGCACGGAGTTTGGGCGGTTCGACCGCCAGGTGAGCGGCTACAGCCTCGAGCACCTGCTGCCGGAGAACGGCGCGGACCTGGCCCGGTTCCTGGTGGGCAGCGAGGGGACGCTCGCGACGACGGTCGAGGCCACGGTGCGCCTGGTACCGATCGCCCCCGTCCGGCTGACGGCGGCCCTGGGATATGCGGACATGCCGGCGGCGGCCGATGCCGTGGTGCCGATCATGACTCACCGCCCCCACGCGGTCGAGGGCCTCGATGCCCGCCTGGTGGACCGGATACGGCTCGCGAAGGGCGCAGCGGCGATCCCCGACCTGCCGCCCGGTGCCGGGTGGCTGTTCATCGAGGTCGGCGCGGACACTGAGGCGCAGGCGCGGGCCATCTTGGCCGCGCTCATTGCCGACTCGGGCACCGATTCGGTCCGCGTGCTCGAGGACCCGCGCGAGGCGGCGCGACTGTGGGCCATCCGCGCCGACGGTGCCGGCCTGGCCGGCCGGAGCGCCGACAACAAGGAGTGCTGGCCGGGCTGGGAAGACGCCGCGGTGCCTCCCGCGCGCCTGGGCGCGTACCTGCGCGAGTTCGACTCGCTGATGGAGAGCCACGGGGTCACGGGCCAGCCCTTCGGTCACTTTGGCGACGGCTGCATTCACGTGCGGCTCGACATCCCGTTGCAGCACGACGGCCGGCCTCTCCGGGCCTTCATGGAGGACGCCGCCGCGCTGGTGGCCTCGCACGGTGGGTCCCTGTCGGGGGAGCACGGGGACGGCAGGGCCCGCGGCGAGCTGCTCAAGGCCATGTACTCGCCCGAGGCGCTTGCGCTCTTTGGCCAGGTCAAGGCGCTTTTTGATCCGCGGGGGCACCTGAACCCGGGCATCATCGTCGACCCCGCGCCGCTCGACGCGGACCTGCGGCGGCCGGCGGCGCCACGGACTCCGCGCAGCAGCGGGGGCCACGCTTTCAGACACGACCACGGCGACCTCACCGAGGCCGTCCACCGCTGCACCGGCGTGGGCAAGTGCCGGGCCGATGCGATCGGCTCGGGCTCGGGCTTCATGTGTCCCAGCTACGCGGCGACGGGGGACGAGAAGGACGTCACGCGTGGCCGGGCCAGGGTGTTGCAGGACGCGATCAACGGCACCCTCATTGGCGGCCTGACTGCGCCCGAGGTGCGGGAGAGCCTGGACCTGTGCCTGAGTTGCAAGGCGTGCAGCTCGGACTGCCCGTCGGGTGTGGACATGGCGGCCTACAAGTCCGAGGTGCTGCACCGGTCCTACAAGAACAAAGTAAGGCCGATGACTCACTACAGCATCGGCTGGTTGCCGCGGTGGCTGAAGGTGGTGGGCATCGCGCCGGGGCTCGTCAACGCGGTGCTCAGGCCGGCCTGGATTCAGCGGATCGCGGTGAGCCTGGCGGGTATGGACACGCGGCGGCGGCTGCCGACGTTTGCGGTGACCCCGTTCCGCCGAAGCGAGGTGGCGAAGTCGCGGCGGCCGGTGGGGCCAGGGGATTCGGCTCGCTCGGGTGCAAGCCAGGCAAGCGCGATGCCGTCCGCTGTGGACGGGGTTGAGACCGGCACGGCGCGGTTCAGTTCGGCTGGGGCGGACTTAGTAGGCGGCGGGAAGGTCGGTTCGGGGAGCGCTCCGCAGTCCGGTTCGACGGCACCGGGCCTTCTCACGGCCCAGGACAGTAGCGACGGCATCGGGTTGAGCGGGGACGGCACCTCCGAACCGGTCCCGGACGGCGGTGGCCGGCTTGGGTTGGCGGGGGAAGGCGCGGCTTCGTCGGCTACCGACGTGCCACAAACCTCGGCCGGAACGGCGGCCGAGGCGCTGAGTTCGGTTCGGCCCGGCTCGCCCGCCTTCGACACCGCGCAGTTCAACAACACGGCGCAATTGAACGACACCGCGCAGTTCAACGACACGGCGCAGTTCAACGACACGGCGCAGTTGAACGACACCGCACAGGTGCCCGACAACGCCGCGGGCCACGCCGCCGCCGCCACTCCCAGGCGCAACCTCGTGGTGCTGTGGGCCGACAGCTTCACCGACGGCCTCGACCCCGAGGTGCCGATCGCCATCATCCGGGTGCTCGAGGCGGCCGGGCTCGACGTGATCGTGCCCGATCAGCAGGCCTGCTGCGGCGTCACGTGGATCAGTACGGGTCAGCTCGACGGAGCGCGCCGACGCATGAGCGACCTCCTCACCGTGCTCGGCCCCTTCGCCGTCAACGGGATCCCGATCATTGGGGTCGAGCCCAGCTGCATCGCCACGCTCCGCTCCGACCTGCTCGAGCTGCTGCCCGACGACCCGCGCGCGGTCGCGGTCGCGGCCCACACCTTCACCCTCGCCGAGGTGCTCACCGGCCAGGCGCCCGTCAAGCCCAAGGACGGCTGGAAGGCCCCGAGCCTCGCCGACGTCAAGGCCGTCGTGCAGCCGCACTGCCACCAATACTCGGTCATCGGGTTCGGCGCCGACCGCGAGCTCATGAAGGACCTGGGCGCGACGGTCACGGAGGCCTCGGGCTGCTGCGGGCTCGCGGGCAACTGGGGCACCGAGAAGGGTCACTACGACGTGTCCGTCAAGGTCGCCGAGAACTCCCTGCTCCCGGCCCTCCGCGACGCCCCCGAGGGCAGTATCTACCTCGCCGACGGCGTCAGCTGCCGCACCCAGGCGGACGACCTCGCCGGGGTCCGCGGCCGTCACCTCGCCCAGCTACTCGCGGAACGGCTCTAGGCGCCGATGCGGCGGCGGAGCAAGCTGGCGCTCGGCGCCGCGGTGCTAGTGGTGGCGGTAGTCGCGGCGGGGATCCCAGTCCTCGTGACGCCGGCCACCGACGACCCCGCCAGCGTGGATGTGGACATCGCCTACGTGATCGGCCCACCCACGGACGCCCGCATGGAGATGGCCTACGACCTCATCGAGTCGGGAAGGGCCGAGGTGCTGATGGTCTCGCTCGACCCGGAGGAGGGCGATCGCTGGGCCGAGGCGGCCCGCGCCTGCGGCGGCGAGGGCGACGGGGGACTGGCTGGCGAAGGCTTGGGCGACGGGCTCCCGAATGACGAGGGCTCCGACGGCGAGGGTTCCGGGGGCGAGGGTTCCGGCGGCGAGGGTTCCGGCGGCGAGAGCTTCGACGGCGAGGGCTCCGGCGGCG
>JBKBNW010000195.1:0-3856 GCA_046295115.1 Demequina sp. | reverse complement strand
ATCGGCGACCGACTCGTGGTGCAGCGACACTTCGAGCCCGCTGAGGAGGTTCCCGTCCCCGAGGGCGAGGGCGGGCACGGCGGTGGCGACGCCCAGCTGTTGCGCGACGTCTTCGTGGGTGGCGACGATGACCCCCTGGGCAAGGCTTCGACGTGGCTCGACGGGGTGCGCAGCATGGCGGTCGGGCTGGCGGGCAACCGGTCGCTCGGCGGCGACACTGCGGTGCGAATCGGCGACCTGGATCTGGGTCGGGGCGCCGCGGCACTGAAGGGCGTTCGACCGTGAAGGTCGTTGTCACTGGAGGGTCCGGCAGGCTCGGCCGCTCGGTAGTGAGAGGGCTGGCAGACGCGGGTCATGACGTGGTGGTCCTCGACCGGGATCTCGACCCGGCATTACCCGCGCGGTCGATCGCCCTCGACCTCTCCGACCGGGAAGCAACGGCCGCCGCTGTCGCCGCCGCCGCGCCCGATGCCGTGGTTCACCTCGCCGCCATCGCGGTGCCGTTCTCCGCGCCCGAACACCAGCTGTTGGCCACCAACACCGGGCTCGCGATGTCCGTACTGGACGCGGTCATCTCATGCCGGTGCCCGCGGTTGCTCGTCGCGTCGAGCCCCACCGTGACCGGCTACGGCGCACCGTGCGGGTGGGCGCCGTCCTACTTGCCGATCGACGAGGACCACCCGGTCGAGCCGTGGAACGCCTACGCACTGTCGAAGGCGACCCTCGAGGGCATGGTGGCGATGGCGGCCCGCCGCTACGGAGACACGCTCCGCACCGGCGCCTTCCGTCCCTGTTACGTGATCTCACCGGAGGAGTGGGACGGCGCGCCGACCCAGCAGGGTCATACCGTTCGCGAGCGGCTGGACGACCCGGCGCTGTCCGCGGTGGCGCTGTTCAACTACGTCGATGCCCGGGACGCCGCCGATTTCGTACTCGCGTGGTTGGCTCACGACGACGCCCCGAACGGTGGCACGTACATCGTGGGGGCCGCGGATTCGCTGGTGCGCGAGCCTGTGGGCCAGGCACTCGCTCGCCTGGTGCCGACGGCGGCGGCAGCGGCGAACGCTCTCGCAGACCAGGCTCCCGTGTTCTCGAGCGAGCGTGCCGAGCGCGAACTGGGCTGGCGAGCCACCCGCACGTGGCGTCACGAACTCGCGGAGCCCTCACACGGCATTGCGCCGGATCGGAAGGGCTCCCATGCGTGACTTGATGTTCGGTGACGGCGTCTACTTCTTCCCCGTCACACCGTTCGACGACGCGGGCGAAGTCGACACTTCGCTCGCCGTGACGCTCGTAGACGAGGGCGTGGGTCACGGTGCGGGTGCGGTGTTCCCCGCATGTGGCACGGGCGAGTTTCATGCACTGTCGGTCGAGGAGCACCGCCGCGTCGTCGAGGCGACGGTGCGCGCCGTGGCCGGCCGAGTGCCCGTGGTCGCGGGCGCGGGTGGCCCGCTGGGTCACGCGCTCGCCGTGGCGCGCGCGGCTGAGCAGGCAGGGGCCGATGCGCTACTCGTCATGCCGCCCTACCTCGTTCAGGGTCCCCAATCGGGAATTGTCGCTTACGTCGAGGCGCTGCTGGCCGCGACGACGCTGCCCGCGATCGTCTATCACCGCGCGAACGCTCAGCTCACTCGGGAGTCGGCGGCCAGGCTCTTCCGGCATCCGCAGGTCGTAGGGCTGAAGGACGGCGTGGGAGACGTGGCGCTCGCGCAGCAGTTCGTACTCGAAGCGCGCGCGTGCGGCCGTGACATCCTGTTCTTCAACGGTTTGTTGACGGCAGAGGCGAGCCAGGCCGCCTACCGAGCGATCGGCGTCCCGCTGTACTCCTCGGCCGCATTCGCGATGGTCCCCGAGGTGGCGACGGCATTCCACCGGGCGCTCTCGGAAGGCGACGTGGGAGCGCAGGCTCGCCTGCTCGACGGCTTTTACACGCCACTGATCGCGCTCAGGGATGAGACCCCGGGCTTCGCCGTCTCCCTGATCAAGGCTGGCCTGCGGCTGGCCGGCCACCGGGTGGGGTCGGTGCGCCCTCCGCTCGCTGACCCCTCACCCGAGCAGGCCGACCGCCTCGCTGACATCCTCGAGCGCGGGAGGGTGCTGGTCGCGTGAGCGCCACCGTCGTATACGCACACGCGCGACGACTGCGCGTGCCGCTGGCCAGGCCGTGGGGGCCCGACGTGCGCGAGGTCAGCGTGATCGTCGTCGACGTGCGCGACTCCGATGGTGCCACGGGCCACGGCTTCTCGTGGACCCCCTCGATTGGCGCGCGGGCGGTGCTCGCGATGCTTGAGGACCACGTGCTGCCGTTCACCATCGGCCGTCCCGCGACGCCCGCGGGCTGGCAGGACGGGTGGGAGCATGTACACGAGGCCGGCGGCGGGGGAGTGACCACGATCGCGCTCGCGGGGCTCGACCTCGCGCTGTGGGACCTCGAGTGCAGGCGCGAGTCGTTGGCCTTGGCGGACGCGCTGGGCCGCCACCACGACAGCCAGCCCGCGTACGGCAGCGGCGTCAACCTGCACTACAGCCTCGAGGAGCTCGTCGCCCAGGCGCGGCGGTGGGTCGAGGCCGGCTTCGACGCCGTCAAAGTCAAGGTGGGGCGAACCGAGCTCTCCGATGATCTTGAACGCCTGCGGGCCGTGCGCGCGGTGATCGGCCCCGATCGTGCCCTCATGGTCGACGCCAACCAACGCTGGGACCTCGACCATGCTGCCGTGGCGGCAAACGCGATGGCGGAACTGGACATCGCCTGGCTCGAGGAGCCTCTGCGCGCGGACGACCTCTCGGGCTATATCGCGCTCGGACAACGCACCGACGTGCCGATCGCGCTCGGCGAGAACCTGCACAACATCCACCGCTTTCGCGACTTCATCGAGGCGGGTGCGGTCGACATGGTGCAGCCGAACATTGTGAGGGTGGGGGGCATCACGCCATTCCTCTCCATCGCGGCGCTCGCCCGGGACGCGGGCGTAGCGCTCGCTCCGCATCTGCTGCCCGAGCTCTCGGCGCAGCTCGCGTTCGCGTTGCCTGAGCGAACATGGGTCGAGGACGTAGAAGAGGCGGGGTTTGACCAACTCGGCGCCCTCGTGTCACCCACGGGCGTGACCATCGACGATGGCCGCGCCGTGGGCGGGCCGCGGGTGGGGCTGGGGTTTGAGTTCAAGGAGGACATCTCATGACCGACACGACTGACGCACAGGTGGACCGGATCGCACGCCGCGCGCTCGAGGCTTTCGCAGTGACGGCGGCCGCCGACGACGACACCCGTGCCCACTGGCTCATGGCCGTCGCCGACTCCCTCGACGACCGCGTCGACGAGCTCGTTGCCGTCGCTGATCGGGAGACGCGCCTAGGCGAGGCGCGCCTACGGGGTGAGGTTGCCCGCACGACTGGACAGCTGCGACTTTTCGCGGATGTCGTGCGCGAGGGGTCCTACCTCGAGGCGACGATCGATCACGCGGTGCCGGACGCCACCCCGCCGCGCCCCGACCTGCGTCGCATGCTCCGCCCGCTCGGTCCGGTCGCCGTGTACTCCGCCTCGAACTTCCCGTTCGCTTTTTCGGTCGCAGGCGGGGACACGGCCTCCGCGCTCGCGGTCGGCTGCCCAGTGGTGGTCAAGGCTCACTCCGGGCACCCTGAACTCTCGGCACTGACGGCCGCGATCGTGGGCGAAGCGCTCGCCCGCGCCGGAGCGCCAGACGGTACGTTCGCGCTCGTCACGGGCAGGCAGGCCGGCATCGCGCTCGTCGAGCACCCAGCGATTGCCGCCGCGGGCTTCACCGGATCGCTGGGGGGCGGCCGCGCGCTGTTTGACCGCGCCGCCGCGCGCTCCACGCCGATTCCCTTCTACGGCGAG